>JAWLFJ010000135.1:0-9593 GCA_041685625.1 Paracoccaceae bacterium
CTGCGTCGGCTCATCGGCGCGGTGGAGGGCGCATGATCGCGCCGGGCGCGGGCGTGCGGGTTTGTCTGGCCTGCGGCGTGACCGACATGAGGAAGGGGAGGGTCGAGCTTCGCCAGCGCGATGCGCCCGAGCAGCGTGGACAGCGCTTCCAACTCGGGCGGGTTCGTCAGCGCCTCGGCCGCGGCGATCAGCGTCGCGGGGTCGTCGGCGGAGGCGACGATGGGCGTGGCCGTCTCGGGCCCGACGGGGTCCCCGGCCTGCGGCTCGGATGTCGGGGCTGCCCGAGGCGCGTAGTCCGCGGCGCGGGCGCCGTGCAGCAGATCGTCGTTGAAATCGTCGCCATGGAGCGGCGCGACGATCTCGTTCGGAATGTCGGCCCGGTTCAGGCGATCCGAGAGCGTCGCGGCCGCCTGGCGACCTGCGTCCCCGGCATCGGCGTAGATGGTGACGCGCCGGGCGCCCTCGGGCCACCGGAACCGTGCGAGGCCGTCGGCCGACAGCGCCGCCCAGACCGACGTGCCGAAGAGCGCGTGGGCGGCGAGCGCCGTCTCGATGCCTTCGGCGACTCCGACGTGCCCGTCCTCGGACATCGGGAACAGCCTGACCGCGGCGTCCTTCACGCCGCCCAGCATCTTCTTGCCCGGGGGCGCCTTGGCGCTGCCGTCGTCGAGCAGGAAGGTGCGGTGGATGCCCGGCGCGCGCCCGCCGTCCGGCATCCGCAGGATCGCGATCAGTCCGGGCCAGCCGCGGCGGCCGTCGAAGTCCGGAAGATCGGGATGGAACAGCAGGTCGGGCGAGCCGGGATCCGACAACCCGCGGGCGCGCAGATAGGTCTCGCCCGGCGTGCCCGCGATCGGCACGGCCCCGTCGACAAGACGCGCGATCTCCGCAGAATGGTCGGGGCGTGCGCGCATGGTCGACGCCGGCGCCGTGCGCGGCTCCGGATGGTCCATCCGGGCGAGCCGCGCCGCCTCCTCGAAGAGCGCGCCGTCGCAGAGCCCCGTCGCCTGCGCGATCAGGTCGATGGGACCGGCCCGCTCGCCGGTGGCATAGTCGAAGCCCCAGCCGGCATAGGGCCCGTCGAGATGGATGGTGCAGGATCCCTCCTTCCGAGGCGGGCGCCCGGAGAGGTCCGCGCAGCGCAGGCTGCGACGGTCCCGCGCAAGCCGGGCCTCGGGGAACAGCCCCGGCAGCCAGTCTGCCGCGGTGCAGGCGAGCCGCTCCTTCACCGCCGCCAGGTCGTGCCGGGTCTTCGGGACCGCGATGTCGTTGAGGTCGATCATCGCGCCGGCCCGGGCGTGGAACGCGGCGCCGCGCGGATCACCCGCGGTCCTCCCAGCACCGCGCGGCCCACGGGCACTGCGCGTGCCAGCGGCCCCCGGCCATGCCGCCCCTGCAGACGGCGGCGGAGGGGTCGGCCGCCTCCCGCGGCAACGTCTCGCCGGCGTCCGAGGCCCGCACGACGGCGACGGCGCGATCCGACATCTCCTGCGCGAGATGCGCGTCGAAGGGGACGAGCTCGGCGTGCAGCTCCATCGTGTCGCGGTTCAGCGCCGTGAACAGCGCCGGGGCCGGCAGCTCCATGTACGCCTGGTAGAGGGCGACCTGGGCGGCGTAGACGGGCCGCGCGAGGCCGATGCCGCGCCTGACCACGTCCTTCCAGCTGGCCGCGCCGAGCGCCTTGTTCTCCCAGAGCGCGGGATAGTCCATCGCGACGGGACCCGAGACGAGCACGCCGTCGACGTGGCCCCTGAACCGACCGCCGAGGGCCTCGAAGCCGAACTGGCGGCCGTCCGGGCGCTCGGTGCGCAGGTCGAAGCCCGCGATCCGGAACCAGCCCGCGACGACGTCCTCGGCCCGGTGGCCGGCCTCGAAGATGCGCAGCGTGCGCGGCGCGAACTCCCGGCCCTCGTCCTTGGGCGCCGAGAGGAAGTCGTACTGGACCTGGCGCAGGCAGTCGCGGCCGAGACCCGAGGAGCCGACATAGGGGCGCGGAGGCTCGGCGCGATGGCGCGCGGACAGGGCCGCGTCGATGGCGGCGGAGACGGCCTCCGAGACGGGCGGGCGGAGGGCTTCGCCGCCGTAGGCGAAGCCCGAGCCGCGGTTGAGGTCGATCATCGCGCGGCCCTCAGAACGGAATGTCGTCCTCGAGCTCCGCGCGCGCCCCGGCCGCGCGGGCGGCCTGCGCCTGCAGGCTCTCGACGTAGCCGGAGACGGCGGCCTCGATCAGCCGGTCGATCTCGTCGGCGCGGCGGTCGCGGAAGGGCTCCATCAGGCCGAGGGCGATCAGCGCCTCGGCGAAGGGGCGGCGGGCGTCGCGGATCGCCTGCGCCTCGCGGGGGGTCTTGTCGATCATGCCGTGGTTGCTCCGGGCGAGGGTCGCGCCGATGTCCTGGCAGCGGCGCGAGCAGAAGCGGTGGTGGAGGCGGGGCCCGTCGCGCGGGCCCTGCAGGTATCCGAAGCCGCGCGCCTCGCGGGCGCAGACGGCGCAGGCCGCCGGGCCCGCGAGCGCGGGATCCGGCCCGCGGGCGCGCGGGGGCAGGCGCGGCGGCGGCGCAGGGGCGGGACGGCCGACGCCGCGCCGCCCGGCGCGCCTCACCCGTCGAGCCACGCGGGCATGCCCGTCGCCGGCGCTCCGCTCGGCGCGGTCGGCGGGGACGCCGCCGGCGACTGCTGGGTGGGCTGCCGCGGGGCCGGCGCCTGCGCGCCCCCGGCCGGGTTCGGCGCCTGCCAGCCTTGGGCTGGCGCGCTCGCGGCCTTGCGCGGCGGGGCGTTGACGGGCTCCGGCGGCACGGTCTCGCCGCGCATGATCGCGGCGTGCCGCGGCTCGTCGGGCAGAACGACGTTCGCGATGCGGTTCTGGTCCCGGTACTGCGGGTTCGAGGCCGGCTCCACCATGATCCGCGCGGCGAAGACGAGGCCGTCGAGATGCCTGAGCCCGGGGAGCACCCGCCTGGCCTTGGCGTCGGGGCTCTCGTCCCCGGGATCGAGCCCGAGAGCGCTGTCGATCATCGCCCGAAACGTCGACTTCGAGATCCTCCAGCCTATGGACCGGCCCTGCTCGTCGAGCTTGCCGCCCGCGACGGTGAAGCTCTGCCAGAACTTCCGCCGGGCGTGCGGCCCCTCGAGGACGGTGAACTCGCAGTCCAGCATCTTCGCGTCGCTCGACCGCGAGGCCTTCAGGAGCTTCGCGTCCATCGGCACGGCGCCGTCCACGCCTCCGGGGCGCACTGCCAGGCGGAGCTTGGCGAAGGCGCCGTCGGGGATCAGCTCGCCGAGGGGGGCCGTCTGCGGCTGGGCGTCGTTGAGATCGTAGCTCATGGGATCCGTCCTTTGCGTCCGGGTCAGGAGGGGTCGGCGGGGAGAGCGGGGGCGCGGCCGTCGATCTTCGCGATCAGCGCCCCGAGATCGGGCGGCTCGGTGACGTCGAGGCGGCCGGAGCGGTCCTTGGCGGGCAGGCCCCACGGGTTGCCGGAGCGGCAGACGAGGCGGCGCTCGGCGGAGGTCCCGTCGAGGGCCCAGCCGCCCTCGGCGTCGCGGCCGAAGAGCTGCATCGAGACGACCTGGTCGACGATGCCCGGCAGCTCGCGCCCGGCCTTCGCGCCCTCCATCTGCGGCTGCCAGGTCGCCGCGCCGAACTCGTCCGTGACCTTCTCGAGCACGCCGACGAAGATCACCGTCCTGCCGCGGGCGTGCTGGAGGTGCTTCAGGAGCCCGATCACCTCCCGGGCGAGGAGCCCGTAGGCGCCGCGGACGTCCGGCTTGCCGGTCCGCTCCGACAGGGCCTCGGGCCGGGTCTTCGCCCAGGCCATCGCCTGCCGCGTCAGGTCGGTGATGCTGTCGACGAAGACGATGCGCTTGGCGTCGAGCCGCGCGGCGAGTTCCGGATGGAGCCCGCGGAGATGGGCGTGGTGCGCCTCCGAGAAATGCTCGTCGGGCTGCGCCGCCGGGTTCGCCCCGCCGACCAGGCAGGCGACGTCGACGGCGTCGGCGAAGCGGCGGATCGGCAGGCTGTCGCCGCGCCAGTCCTGCACCGACTTCATCCCGGCCTCGAGGTCGAGGCAGACGGTCTCCTCGGCGGGCAGCGTCTTCAGCAGCGAGGTCTTGCCGACGCCGGGTGGGCCGAACACGGCGAGGGAGGTCCTGTTCTCGGCGGCCGAGAGGCGCTCGTCGGCGGAGATGATGCGGAAGGCCATGCGGTTCTCCGGGGGTTGCGTCCAGGGTGCGCGGCGGCGGGGGTGACCGGGCGCCGAAGGAGGGCCCGCCCGGCCTCGCGGTCCGGGCGTCCCGCCGCCGCGCGTCACCGGTCTCGAGCCTCGAGCCGGAAGACGGGTTTGCCGGTGGTCTCGCCGCGCGCGTCCGCGAAGCCCTCGCGCATCGCCGCGGGCCAGGCGCCGTAGCGCCGCTCGGGCACGCGGTAGACGATCTCGAGATACTCGGCCGGGTCGTCGCCGGCGGCCCGGATGCGCTCGGCCATGTCGGCGAGCCGGTCCTGGTCCCACGTGACCTTCTTCGGCAGGTCCGCGACGATCACGACGCCGTCGTCCTCGACCCGCACCGTGCCGCTGATCTTGCCCTGCGCGGCCCGCTCGGCCGTGGCGGCGGCCTCGTAGCGCCGCGCGATCCCGGCCTCGAGCCGGTCCCGCAGCCGCTTCACCCGGGCGGTCTCGGCGAGCGCCGCCGTCTGCAGGTCCAGCAGCAACTGCGGCGGCAGCGCCGCGATGTCGCCGATGGCGAGACGTTCGAGCTCTTCGAAACGGGGGGCGTTGTCGGGGTGCGCCATGAAGGAGTCTCCGTTGGGGGGAGCGGCAGGGCCGTCACGCGGCGGGTTGCTCAAGGAGGAGCGCCGCGAGCGAGGCGGGGGCGGTCGCGGGACGGCTGCGGGCGACGGCGAGGTAGGCGAAGCGGTCGGGGCCGAGCCGGACCTGCACGAGGTGGACGAGCCCCCTCTCGCAGGCGCCGAGCGCGGCCCGGCCGAGATCGGCGAGCCGGCGGCGCTCGGCCTCCGGCAGGGTCGAGACGCCCCGCAGGACGTCGAGACCGAGGAAGCCGCGGTGATACTCCAGCCGGTCGCCGGGATCGGCCTGCCCGACCCAGGCGTGGAACTCGACGTCCGAGAGCGGCCGCGGCGCGCGCACGACGAGGGGGGAGACCCGCTCCATCACGCCGCCCCCGTCCGCGGCCGGCCCGCGGCGCCGCCGCGCAGCCGGTCGCGCTCGTAGGCCAGCACGTCCTCCAGCCGGTAGACCACCCGGCCGCCGAGCTTCATGAAGGCCGGGCCCTCGCCGCGCCAGCGCCAGCGCTCGAGGGTGCGGTGGGAGAGCCCCCAGCGCCTGGAGAGCTCGACCTGGTTGAGGTGCTTCGCCTGCATCTTCGTCTCCCGTCGTGGGCGTCGGGGAGAGGATGCGAAATCCCGGCGGGGGATGTCGTCGGGATCGGCGGGGGATGCGGAGGGGGATGGCGGAGCCCCGCAACTCAAGGGCGAAAGCGGCGCGGGGGGATCGTCATCCCCCGCTCATCCCCCGCGCATCCCCCCGTCGCCCGGCGCATCCCCCGCGGAGGCCGGGGGCGGGCCGCCTCAGTCGCAGGCGAGCCGGTAGCCGCCGCGGCCGTTGGAGACGATCAGGTGGCGCCAGTGCGGCTGGGACTTGAAGACGTCCGCCATCTTCAGGCTCCGCGAGCCCGCCGCGGCGAGGATCGCCTTGCCGCTCTGCCAGGGAGCGCCGGCCCGCGCCGCCTCGTGCAGCACTCGCACCACCTGCGCCTGGATGATCCCCAGCCGGAAGCCTCGCCCGCGGCAGCGGACGTAGTGGTAGTCGCCCGAGGCGAAGAAGGCGCGCTCCTCGCCCGGCTCCGGCCCGCGGTCCTGGAACCCGGTCTCGGCCTCGAAGCGGTCGCGCTCATCCCGGCGAAGCAGGAGGTCGGCGACCGTGACCCGCAGCGGCTCGGTCCCGTGGAGCAGGGCGTAGCCGCCGTCGGGCGCGCGGAAGTCGCGGAGGGACGCCTTCCCGCAGCGGAACAGCCGGAAGACGTGATGCGGGCGGAGATCCAGCAGCCCGCAGTGGCGGACCCGCTCGCAGGGGACCCGGAACGGCTCGCCTTCGGCCGTCTCGTCGTGCTCGCCGAACTCGACCGGCAGGCCGAACACGCGCACCGAGAGGCGCAGGCGGTCGTTCTCGGCGAGGTAGGCGAGGTCCGACATGGAGATCGCCCAGCGCTCGATGACTTCCGGGAGGGTGAAGTAGCTCTTGTCGATCCTGATACGCATGCTCGAACCCGACGCAGATTCAGTCGCCTTCGAGTAGAGTCTTGACGCCGCCCGATCAATCCAGTTCGATCCGGCAGCTTCCGCAACGTCCGGTGCAGGCATGAGCGAGACCCACGCCCTTCCAGACCGCCTCCGCGCCCGCGCGCGCCAGCTCGGCGTCGCGCCGGCCCGCGTCGCCGACCTCGCCGGGGTGAACCGGTCCTTCGTCTACGACATCCTGCGCGGCCGCTCGGCGCGGCCCGACCCGGCCCGGCTCGGCGAGATCGCCCGCATCCTCAAGGTCGACGCCGAGTGGCTGCGGACCGGCGAGGGGGAGGTCGAGGGCCCGTCGCCCCTTGTCGAGAACCCCGACGACGGCTACCTTGCGGTTCCGCCCCTCGGCCGGCGCGGCGGCGAGGGCGAGCCGCGGGAGGAGGATCCCGGCCTCGCCTACCGCTTCCGGCGCGGCTGGATCCGCGACGCGCTCGGCGCCAGCCCCTCGCAGCTGCGCATCATGCGGGTCGACGGGGACGGCATGGCCCCGACGCTGCTCGACGGCGACGCGCTGCTGGTGGACCTCGCCCGGCGCACGCCGAGCCCGCCCGGGCTCTTCGTCCTCGACGACGGCCTCGGCCTCGTCGCCAAGCGGCTGGAGCACGTCCCGAACAGCGACCCGCCCTCGGCCCGCGTGATCTCGGACAACGCCGTCTACGGCCCCTACGAGCGCGCGACCGGCGAGATCCGCGTCGTCGGCCGCGTCCGCTGGTTCGCCCGCGCGCTCTGACGCCGCCGACGCGAGAGGTCCGAATCACTTCCGCGCACGCGCGGTGGCCGGCGGCCGCGGCTCGTGCCCCCGGCGGCGCTTCGCCCGCGCAGGACTTCGAAAGGCCCCGCTCCGCTTCGCCAAGCCGCTGGAATCCCTTGTCGATCCCACGCCGGCGCGTAGCGTCCCGGCCATGCGAGACCCGATCGACATATCCCGCCGGACCGCCGGCCCGAACCCCCTCCCGCCCGGCCGCATGGGCGATCGCGAGCGGCTGGCGGAGGCCTGCGCGATCCTGGCCGCCGGGATCCTGCGGATGCGCGCCGGACGACGCGAGGTCGCCGCGGATGCCGGAGACTTTCCGCTACACGACTCGGCGGACCCGAGCCGTCATGCCGCTCCCCGGAAGAGGAGGACCGCATGACCGACCGGACCCGAGAGAGCGTCGCCGCCCGCGTCGCGGCGCTGCGCGAGGCGCCGCTCGCCGAGCTGAGGGAGGAATGGCGCGCGCTGTTCGGCGCGGAGGCGCCGATCACCTCGCGCGACTACCTGCGCCGGCGCTTGGCCTACCGCGTGCAGGAGCTGGCCTTCGGCGGCCTGAAGCCCGCCACCGTGAAGCGACTCGAGGAGATGGGCGAGCGCCTCGACGGCGGGAACGTCATCACCCGTCGCATCCGCGCCGACCTGAAGCCCGTCGCCGGCACGCGGCTCGTGCGCGAGTGGCAGGGCGTCGAGCACGTCGTCACCGTGACCGCCGACGGCTACGAGTGGGAGGGCCGCTCCTACCGCTCGATCTCCGCCGTCGCCCGCGCCATCACCGGTACGCGCTGGAACGGCTGGACCTTCTTCGGGCTCAAGGGCCGGGGGGCGGGCGCGTGAGCGGGGGCGTCGTCCGCAAGCTTCGCTGCGCGGTCTACACCCGAAAGAGCACCGAGGAGGGCCTGAGCCAAGCGTTCAACAGCCTCGACGCCCAGCGCGAGGCCTGCGAGGCGTACGTCCTCAGCCAGCGCGCCGAGGGCTGGGTGCTCGTCCGCGACCGCTACGACGACGGCGGCTTCTCCGGCGGCACCCTGGAGCGCCCGGCGCTGAAGCGGCTGATGGCGGACGTCGAGGACGGCCTCGTCGACGTCGTGGTCTGCTACAAGATCGACCGGCTCAGCCGCTCGCTGGCCGACTTCGCCAAGATGGTGGAGGTGTTCGACCGCTGCGGCGTGACGTTCGTCTCGGTGACGCAGGCGTTCAGCACCACCACCTCGATGGGCCGGCTGACGCTGAACGTCCTGCTCTCCTTCGCCCAGTTCGAGCGCGAGGTCACCGCCGAGCGCATCCGCGACAAGGTCGCCGCCTCGCGCCGCAAGGGCATCTGGATGGGCGGGACCGTGCCGCTCGGCTACGAGGCGAAGAACCGCCGGCTGGTCCAGCACCCGGAGGAGGCCGGGATCGTCCGCATGATCTTCCGCCGCTTCGCGGAAGTCGGCTCGGCGACGGTGCTCGCGCGCCAGCTCCGCGAGGAGGGCGTCGTCACGAAGCGCGGCCGGCCGATGGACAAGCAGCGCGTCTACGCGATCCTGAACAACCGCACCTATCTCGGCGAGGCGGTGCACAAGGGGGTCAGCCACCCCGGCGAGCACGAGGCCATCGTCGACCGCGAGACGTGGGACCGCGTCCACGCCATCCTCGCCGAGAGCCCCCGCCACCGCGCCGCCCGCACCCGCGCCCAGACCCCGGCGCTCCTGAAGGGGCTGCTCTTCGGCCCCGGCGGCGAGGCGTTCTCGCCGACCCACACGCGGAAGAACGGCCGCCTCTACCGCTACTACGTCAGCCAGGCCGTGATCCGCCGCGGCGCCGGCGCCTGCCCGGTCGGCCGCGTCCCCGCCGGCGAGGTCGAGGCCGCCGTCGTCGACCAGCTCCGCGCCGTGTTCCGCCGCCCCGAGGTGATCGTCGGCACGTGGAAGGCCGCGCTGGAACGCGACCCCGACGTCACCGAGGCCGAGGTCCGCGACGCCCTCCGCGCCCTCGACCCGGCCTGGGAGGAGCTGTTCCCCGCCGAGCAGGCCCGGCTCGTCCAGCTCCTCGTCGAGCGCGTCGACGTCCACGAGCATGGCCTCGACGTGCGCCTCCGCGCCGGCGGCCTCGGCGACCTCGCCCGCGAGTTCCGCCCGGGAGCCGCGGCGTGAGCGCCCCCAACCTCGTCGTCCGCGTGCCCATGCGCTTCCGCCGCCGCGGCGGGCGCCGGCGCATCGAGACCCCGGACGGCGCGCCGCTCTCCGCCCGCGCGCCCGCGCCCGACGGCGCCCTCGTCAAGGCCCTCGCCCGCGCCTTCCGCTGGCGGCGCATGCTGGAGAGCGGCGACTACGGCTCGATCGCCGAGCTAGCCCGCGCCGAGCGGATCTCCCGATCCTACCTCACCACCATGCTCCGGCTCACCTTCCTCTCGCCCGACCTCGTCGAGGCGATCCTCGACGGGCGGCAGGGGAAGGACGTCACGCTGGAGGCGCTGATGGAGGGCGTGCCGGTGGAGTGGGGGGGGGGGGGGAGAAGTGTAGGCCTCTTCAAAATCATTATGCCGATTAAAAACCTTTT
>JAWLFJ010000136.1:0-9517 GCA_041685625.1 Paracoccaceae bacterium
AGGAGATCGGCGAGCTCGAGGACATCATCGTCGGACCGGACGGCCGCATCGAATCGGTGATCGTCGAGGGCGGCGGCTTCATCGACATCGGCGACGTCCACGCCGCGGTGCCCTGGAGCGAGGTGATCGTGATCGGGCCCGAGCGCGTCGAGGTCGACGTCGCGGAAGAGGATCTCGACGATGCCGAGCGCTACAAGCAGATGGACGACATGCCGGCGAAGCCGATGAACTTCCGCGTGCGCGAGCTGATGGGCGATTTCGTCACGGCCGACGGCGTCGGCTACGGCGCCGTCGACGACGTCATCTTCGACGCGGAGGGCGAGATCGTCTCCGTCGTCGTATATCCCAGCGCCGCCTATCGCCGCCGGCCCGTGGCGGTGCCCTACAACGCTTCGGCCTACGACCCCTACGGTCCGTATTACGCCTTGCCCTACACCACCGTGGAGCTCGACGAGCTGCCGCCCTACGAGGCCGAAGACGAGGGCGAGTGAGCCCGCCCGCCGGCAGCCCCACGGGCCCGCGGAGCGCCGCGCGGAGGGACCGGCCCCCTCGCGCGGCGCAGCCGCTCCGGTCCTCCGGCGCGGACCGGCGGCGGCGCCCGCTCCGTCCGTAACGGGATCGCGACGCTTCGCCGGCACGCTTCGTTCCGTCGGCGGCGGAGGAACGGCCGGTGTCCGACCCCGTCGGCACGAAAGGCGCATGCGAGCCGCACGAAAGCCGGACACGGGTCCGACCGGGGTCCGACGCGCGGCGGATCGATGGCCGACGAAGGGCCGACGAGAGTCAGACGAACCTCCGACATCGTCTGCACGGATGCGGCGCCCGATGCGCACGGATGCGGCACGGACTCCGGCCTATTCCGCCGCCGCCTCATGCCCGAGGAACCCGCCCGACTGCCGCGCCCAGAGATCGGCGTAGAGCCCGCCCTCCGCCAGCAGCGCCGCATGGGTCCCCTGCTCCGCGATCCGCCCCCGGTCCATCACCACGATCCGGTCCATACGCGCGATGGTCGACAGCCGATGCGCGATGGCGACCACGGTGCGCCCCTCCATCAGCGCGCTCAACGCGTCCTGCACCACCCCCTCGGTCTCCGAATCGAGCGCAGAGGTCGCCTCGTCCAGCATCAGGATCGGCGCGTCCTTCAGGATCGCGCGCGCGATCGCGATGCGCTGGCGCTGTCCGCCCGAGAGCTTGACGCCCCGCTCGCCCAGATGCGCGGCGTACCCCGTGCGCCCCGCGAAGTCCCTCAGATCCTGGATGAAGTCATGCGCCGCCGCCCGCCGCGCCGCCGCCTCGACGGCCTCGCGCGGGGCGTCCGGCCGCCCGTAGCGGATGTTGTCGAGGGCCGAGCGGTTGAACATCGCCGTGTCCTGCGTCACCAGCGCGATCCGGCGCCGAAGCCCTTCCTGCGTCAGGTCCCGCACGTCGACCCCGTCCAGAAGCACCCGTCCCCGCTCAGGATCGTGCAGCCTCAGCGCGAGCTTCATCACGGTGGACTTGCCCGCCCCCGACCGGCCCACCAGCGCCACCTTCTCCCCCGGCGCCACCTCCAGCGAGAGGTCGTGCAGCCCGCCCGCCGTCCTGCGGTCCTCGTCCCCCCGGCCGTAGAGGAACGTCACCCCCTCGAAGCTCAGACGTCCCGGCCCGGGCTCCGGCTCCGCCGCCCCCGGCGCGTCGGGCAGGCCGTGCGGCTTCGCCAGCGTGCGGATCCCGTCCTCCACCACGCCGACATTCGCGAACATCCCCATGGCCGTGAAGCTGATCCAGCCGCTCATCTGCCCGATCCGGATCGCCAGCAGCCCCGCCAGCGCCACCGAGCCGGGGCTTCCCGCGCCGCCGATCCAGAGGTTCAGCGCCCAGCCCACCAGCGCCAGCGGCAGCACGCCCGACAGCACCGCGATCACCGCGCGATAGAGCCAGACCACGCGCCCGAAGGCGATCTTGGCCGCCCTCAGCCGCTCCAGCGCCGCACGGGCGTTGGCCTCCTCCCGCCCCGCATGGGCGAAGAGCTTCACCGTCTCCATGTGCCCGAGCGTGTCGACCAGCTGGCCCGAGAGCGCCGCCTGCGCCTCCGCCCGGATCCGCGCCAGCCGGCGCAGCCGCGGCAGCATCCAGCCGATCCAGCCGAGATAGGCGGCGAGCCAGCCCGCCAGCACCAGCCCCAGCTCCACGTCCGCCGCGCCCAGCGCCACGACCGAGGCCGCCAGCGTCGCCAAGGCGAAGGCCACCGCCTGCACGAGGTCCGAGAGCAGCTCCGTCGCCGCGTTGGCCGTCTGCGTGTGCTTCTGCGCGATCCGGCCGGCATAGTCGTTCTCGAAGAAGCTCATGCTCTGGCCGAGCGTGTGGCGATGCAGCCGGAACACCGTCAGCTGATACATGCCCGGCTGCAGCGAGAGGCTCATCAGCCCCGAACTCGCCATCATGAAGAGCGGCCGCGCCAGCAGCACGAAGAGGGCCGCCCCCGCCAGCGCCCAGCCGTGCTCCGCCAGGAACGCCGTCCGCGCCGAGGCGTCCGTCGCCACCGGCCCGGCCGAGGCGACGAGATCGACCGCCCAGGCGATCATCCAGGCCGCCCCGACCTCCGCCCAGGCCAGCGCGACGGAAGCGAGGACGGCGAGCCCGTAGGCCCCCCACGCCCCCGCCATCGCCCAGCGCAGGAACGCGGCGAACCCCGTCGGCGGGGGGCCGGAGGCCGGCGCGTTCGGGTCGAACAGCGTCGCGAGCCAGGCCGCGAAGGCCGCCGGCATCGCCGCCTCCGCCGCCTTGGTCGCCGCCGCGTCGGCGGCGTCCGAGCGCGCGAGCCGCTCCGCCTCCGTCTTCGGCGGCCCGGCCGGCGGGTGGCGCGAGGCGTTCATTCCGCCGCCTTCACGTCCGCGTCGAGGCCGAGGAACCCGCCCGTCTGCCGCGCCCAGAGCCGCGCGTAGAGCCCGCCCTTCGCCAGCAGATCGTCATGCGGACCGTCCTCGATCACCCGTCCCTCGTCCAGCACCACGATGCGGTCCAGCGTCGCGATGGTCGAGAGGCGGTGCGCGATGGCGATCACCGTCTTGCCGCGCATCAGGTCGGACAGCGCGTCCTGGATCGCCGCCTCCACCTCCGAATCGAGGGCGCTCGTCGCCTCGTCCAGCACCAGGATCGGCGCGTCCTTCAGCACCACCCGCGCCAGCGCGATCCGCTGGCGCTGACCGCCGGACAGGCGGACGCCCCGCTCGCCTACCTGCGCGTCGTAGCCCCGGCGGCCCGCGGGATCCTCCAGATCAGGGATGAAGGCGTGCGCGCGCGCCTTGCGCGCCGCCTCGATCATCTCGGCCTCCGTCGCCTCCGGACGCCCGTAGAGCAGATTGTCGCGGACGGACCGGTGCAGCAGCGAAGGATCCTGCGTCACCATGCCGATCGCCTGGCGCAGGCTGTCCTGCGTCACGGCCGCCACATCCTGCCCGTCGATCAGGATTCGCCCCTCCTCGAGATCGTGGAAGCGCAGCAGGAGGTTGACCAGCGACGACTTGCCCGCGCCGGAGCGACCCACCAGCCCGACGCGCTCGCCCGGCCGTATCGTCAGGTCCGCCCCGTCGAGCCCGCCTCGCCCGGCGCCCTTGCCGTAGCTGTGGCGCACGCCCTCGAAGCGGATCTCGCCCCGCGTCACCTCCAGCGGCCGCGCCCCCGGCGCATCGACGATGCTGTGGGGCTTCGAGATCGTCTCCATCCCCTCCCGGATCACGCCGGCGTGCTGGAAGAGCTGCGAGGTCACCCACATGATCCAGCCCATCATCGAGTTCAGCCGCAGCGTCAGCGCCGAGGCCGCCGCCACCGCGCCGAGGCTCGCCGCCCCGTTCGTCCAGAGCCAGACCGCCGTGCCGACCGTCGAAGTGATGAGGAACCCGCCGGCGAGCGCTAGGCTCACGCTCATCAGCGTCATCAGCCGCATCTGCCGGGCGTCGGCGTCCCGCACCTCCTCGATGGCGTCCCTGGCGAGCTCCAGCTCCCGCTGGGCGTGGGCGAAGAGCTTCACCGTCTCGATGTTGGTGTAGCCGTCCACGATCTTGCCGGTGAGGGCCGAGCGGCGGTCCGACGCCGCCTCCGCCGCATCCGCCATCCGCGGCACGATGCTCCGCAGGATGAAGCCGTAGACGAAGAGCCAGAGCAGGATCGGAATCGCCAGCCGCGCGTCGATCCCGCCCAGCACCAGCGCCGCGCCGGCGACGTAGGCGACGAAGTAGACCAGCGCCTCCAGGGCGCCGTAGGCCGAGTCCTCCACCGCCGGCGCGGTCTGCACGATGCGGTTGGCGATGCGCCCCGCGAAGTCGTTCTGGAAGAAGCCGACCGACTGGCCGAGGACGTGCCGATGCGTCCGCCAGCGCACCAGCGCCACCAGATTGACGCTGATCCCCTGGTTCAGCAGCGCCATCTGCCCGGCGATGGCGACGGGGCGCAGCAGCAGCACGAACAGCGCGATGCCGAGCAGTTCCAGCCCGCGCAGCGACCACAGCGCCTCCGGCCCCGCGGTCTCCGCCGCCTCGGCCATCAGGTCCACCACGCGCCCGGCGTAGTGGATCAGCCCGGTCTCGATCAGCGCCACGATCAGGCCCGTGCCGATCGCGCCCAGCATGATCGGCGTGATCGGCTTCAGGAAGCTCCACATGAAGGCGGCGTAGCGCGCAGGCGGCGTCTTCGCCTCGTAGCCCGCGAAGGGGTCGGAGAGGTCCTCGATCCGGCGGAGACGCTCGAGATGACGGAACATCGCGCCCCTCCTTGGGCGGGCGGCTCGCGCGGCCCGCCGGCATGGCCGGAGGCTCCCGCGGAGGGTGATATGACGGGGCGTTGCGCGGCGCCGCGGCCGCTTGCGGGAGCCTAGCGCCGACCCGTAAGGTTTCAATGACACGACAAGGGAGACGCCCGATGGACGGAGCGAAGACGGCCGAGGCGCAAGGCGTCGGCGAAGCGGAGAAGGCCCGCGCGGCGGCATGGTTCGTCGAACTGCGCGACCGTATCTGCGCCGCATTCGAGGCGCTCGAGGACGCGCAGGACGCCGGCCCCCACGCCCACCTCCCCCCCGGCCGGTTCGAGCGCAAGTCGACGAAGCGCGCCGGCGAGGGCGAAGGCGACCAGGGCGGCGGCGTCATGTCGGTGATGCGCGGCGGCCGGACGTTCGAAAAGGTCGGCGTCAACGTCTCCGAGGTCTACGGCACGCTCAGCCCCGAGGCGGCGAAGTCGCTGACCGCCCGGCACGAGATCCCCGGCCTGATCGAGGATCCGCGCTTCTGGGCCTCCGGCATCAGCCTCGTCGCCCACATGCGCTCGCCCAAAACTCCGGCGGTCCACATGAACACCCGCATGTTCTGGACGCCGATGGGCTGGTGGTTCGGCGGCGGCGCCGACCTCAACCCGATGGTGGAGGAGCCCGAGGACACCGCCTTCTTCCACGAGACCCTGAAGGCGGCCTGCGACCGGCACGATCCCGACTACTACCCGCGCTTCAAGGCCTGGGCGGACGACTACTTCATGATCCGCCACTGGAACGAGCCCCGCGGCGTCGGCGGCATCTTCTACGACGACCTCTGCACCGGCGACTGGGAGGCCGACTTCGCCTTCACCCAGGACATCGGCCGCGCCTTCCTCGACGCCTTCGTGCCGCTCACCGAGAAGCGCCTGAAGGAGCCGTGGACCGCCGAGGAGCGCGAATGGCAGCTCGTCAAGCGCGGCCGCTACGCGGAGTTCAACCTCGTCTACGACCGCGGCACCCAGTTCGGCCTGCAGACCGGCCACAACCCGGAGGCCGTGCTGATGTCCCTCCCGCCGGAGGCGAAGTGGCCCTGAACGGGGCCGATCCCGGCCACGCGCCCTCGCTCGAGGACGTCGAGCGCCTGGCCGTGGCCGCCTTCGAGGATCTGCCGGACGAGGTCCGCTCCGCCTGCGGCCCGCTGATCATCTCGGTCGAGGAGTTCGCCCCCGACGACGTGCTCGACGAACTCGGCCTCGAGGACCCCTACGAGCTCACCGGGCTCTACGAGGGCGTGGCGCTGACCGACAAGAGCCACGACGACGTCGCCCCGGCGCCCGACGTCGTGCGCCTGTTCCGCCGCGCCATCCTCGAGGAGTGGGTCGACCGGGGAGACGTCGCGCTGGAGCGCCTCGTCGCCCACGTCCTCGTGCACGAGATCGCCCACCACTTCGGCTGGTCGGACGAGGCCATCGCCGAGATCGACCCCTGGTGGGAATGAGCCGCCCTAGCCGAAGGCCGTCCCCTTGGCTCGCCGCGCCTTCGCCCGCTCCAGCCCCAGCTTCCGCTCCCGCCAGATGATCAGGATGCCGCCCGTCGCCACCAGCGCGGCGCCGGCCAGCACCACGCCGGTCGGAACCTCGTCGAACAGAACGTAGCCGATCGCCAGCGCGAAGATCATCGAGACGTATTCGAACGGCGCGATCACGCCCACCTCGGCGTGCCGGTAGGCCGAGGTGATTAGGATCTGCGCCACCCCGCCGATCAGCCCGGCCGAGACCAGCAGCACCGCCTCCCACCCCGAAGGCACCACCCAGCCCAAGGGCAGCGTCAGCAGCGAGAGGCCCGTCGTGGTCAGCGAGAACCAGAACACGATCGACGAGGTCGTCTCGGTCCGCACCAGCTTGCGCACGAAGACCTGCGCCAGCGCCATCATCACCGCCGCGAAGAGGGCGAGCATCGCGCCCAGCGTCTCGCCCTCCGTCGCGCCCGCCAGCGCGTCGAGCGAGAGGCGCGGCGAGAGGATGATCGCCACGCCCGCCATGCCCAGCGCCACCGCCGCGAGCCGGTAGAGCCGGATCGCCTCGCCGAGGAACATCGCCGCGAGGATCGTCACGAACAGCGGCGCGGCGTAGGTGATCGCCACCACCTCCGTCAGCGGCAGCAGCCCGAAGGCCGCGAACATCAGCGCCATGGCCGAGGCGCCGATCAGCCCCCGCCAGAGATGCGCGAGCGGGTTCGAGACGCGGAAGCCCGAGGCGAGCTCCCCCCTCAGCGCCAGCCAGCCGAGGATCGGCGGAATCGCGAAGAGCGAGCGGAAGAACACCGCCTCGCCGGGGGGAACGTGCTCCGTCGTCGCCTTGATGCAGGCGGTCATGGCCATGAACAGGGCCACCGAGAGGACCTTGAGCAGGATGCCGCGCAGCGGGGAGGCCATGGGACGGAGCCTTGCGGGAGAAACGCTACGGTTTCCTTACCGAAGCCCCCGGCGCGTGGCGAGTCCCCGCCTTCCGCCCGCCCCCGCGACGCGCTAAGGGGTCGGGATCGCATCGGCGCGGGGAGAGGCGCATGTTCAACACGTTCGGGCGGATGTTCCGGGTGACGACCTGGGGGGAGAGCCACGGCCCCGCCCTCGGCGCGACCGTGGACGGCGTGCCGCCCGGCGTCCCGGTCTCCGAGGCCGACCTCCAGCATTGGCTCGACCGACGCGCGCCCGGCCGCTCCCGCTACACCACGCAACGGCGCGAGCCCGACGCGGTGCGGATCCTCTCCGGCACGTTCGAGGGCGTGACGACAGGCACCCCGATCCAGCTGATGATCGAGAACGCCGACCAGCGCTCCAAGGACTATTCCGAGATCGCCGAGACCTTCCGCCCCGGCCACGCCGACCTCGCCTATTGGCGCAAATACGGCATCCGCGACTATCGCGGCGGCGGGCGCAGCAGCGCGCGCGAGACCGCGGCGCGCGTCGCCGCCGGCGGCATCGCCCGCGCCGCCCTCGCCGCGATGCTGCCCGGCCTCACGATCCGCGGCGCGCTGACCCGCATGGGCGAGCACGCCGTCGACCGCGCCCGCTGGGACTGGGAGGAGACCGAGCGCAACCCGTTCTGGGCGCCGGATCCCGAGGCAGCCGAGACCTTCGCCGCCTATCTCGACGGCCTCCGCAAGGCCGGCGACAGCGTCGGCGCCGAGATCGAGATCGTGGCGGAGGGCGTGCCGGAGGGCCTCGGCGCCCCGATCTACGCCAAGCTCGACGGCGACCTCGCCGCCGCGATGATGACGATCAACGCCGTGAAGGGCGTCGAGATCGGCGAGGGCATGGCGGCCGCCCGCCTCAAGGGGACGGAGAACGCCGACGAGATCCTCCTCGGCGCCGACGGCCGGCCGAGCTACGGCGCCAATCACGCGGGCGGGGTGCTCGGCGGCATCTCCACCGGCCAGCCCGTCGTGGTGCGCTTCGCGGTGAAGCCGACGAGCTCGATCCTGACGCCGCGCCGCTCCATCACCAAGGCGGGCGCGCCGGCCGAGGTGGTGACCAAGGGCCGCCACGACCCCTGCGTCGGCATCCGCGCGGTACCGGTGGGCGAGGCGATGATGGCCTGCGTGCTGCTGGACCACGTCCTGCTGCATCGCGGCCAGACCGGGGCGGCGCCGGGCGAGGTGCTCGGCGGCCTCGGCTGACGACCGGGCCGGCGCGGAGACGCGGGCCTCGGGGGGATCGCCGCCCCTCGGCCCGCCGACGGGCCCCAGAGGGGCCCTTGCGACAGCGCCGTCCCGAAGGGCGCGCGAGACGGAGGAGGACGGGAATGCGCGGCATCGAAGCGATGATCTTCGACGTGTTCGGAACCGTGGTCGACTGGCGCAGCGGCGTTGCGCGGGAGGCCGAGCGGATGTTCATGGCGCGGGGCGTGACGGCCGACCCTCTCGCCTTCGCCGACGCCTGGCGCGGCGAGTACCAGCCGGCGATGGAGCGCATCCGCTCGGGCGGGCGCGGCTACGTCCCGCTCGACGACCTGCACCTCGAGAACCTCGGCATCGTGCTGGACCGCTTCGGGATCGCCGACGCCTTCGACGCGCCGGCGCGGGCCGAGCTGAACCGCGCCTGGGAACGCCTGCCGCCGTGGCGCGAGTCCCGCCCCGGCCTGACGCGGCTCAAGGCCGGCTTCATCGTCGCGCCCTGCTCCAACGGTTCCTTCGCCCTGATGACCCGCCTCGCGAAGTTCGGCGGCCTGCCGTGGGACGTCATCCTCGGCGCCGACGTGGCGCGGGACTACAAGCCGAAGGCGGAGGTCTATCTCGCCTCCGCCCGCGCGCTGCGTCTCGCGCCGGAGCGCGTGATGATGGTGGCCTGCCACAACGACGACCTCGCCGCGGCCCGCGCCGCCGGCCTCGCCACCGGCTACTTTCCCCGGCCCGACGAGCACGGCCGCGGCGGCGAGCGCATCCCGCCGGCCGAAGCCTGGGACGTGGTCGCCGAGGATCTCCAGGATCTCGCCGCCCGCCTCGGCCGCTGAGAGCCTCTCCGACCGGGATCGTGGCGGTCGAGCTGCTCGGTTCTTCGATCGGCGGCCGCCCGCGGCTCGGTTCCGCTCCCATGGGTCACGCGCTTCGCTTCACGGTCGGCGCGGGGCCGCCGCATGATCGGGGGCGGATGAGCGTGGCGCCCCGGCCCGTCTCACGGCATCGGCGGCCGCGGCCGACGCTCCCGACGCGATCGCAGCGCCCCTCGTCCCCACGGCGACGATCGCGGTCGGGGCGGGCGGCGCGACGTCCGGACGCGTGCAGGTCCCCCTTCGGTTC
>JAWLFJ010000137.1:0-9231 GCA_041685625.1 Paracoccaceae bacterium
CGGGGGCCCCCCCCCCCCCCCCCCCCCGCGCCTCGGGGATCAGAACGCCTCGGCCTCGAGCGCCATCACGGGCTCGGCGCCCGACCTGATGCGGGCGAGGCGCAGCCCCGTCTCCGGCAGCAGCCGGCTCATGTAGTAGCGGCCGGTGCGGATCTTGGCGCGGTAGAACGCCTCCTCGGTCGTGCCGGCCTCGAGCGCCTCGTGCGCGGCGAGGGCCATGCGGGCCCAGCCGTAGCCGAGGCAGACATGGCCGAAGAGGTGCATGAAGTCGGTCGAGCCGGCGAGCGCCTCGTTCGGGTTCTTCATGCCGTGCTGCATGAAGAACATCCCGGCCTCCTGCAGGTCCTTGGAGGCCTGCTTGAGCGGGTCGAGAAAGTCCTTCTTCAGCTCCTCGCGGCCCTCGTGCTCCTTGATGAAGGACTTCACGAGCTCGAAGAAGGCCATGACGTGCTTGCCGCCGTCCTGCGCCAGCTTGCGGCCGACGAGGTCGAGCGCCTGCACGCCGTTCGCGCCCTCGTAGATCATGGCGATGCGGCTGTCGCGGACGAACTGGGACATGCCCCATTCCTCGATGTAGCCGTGGCCGCCGTAGACCTGCTGGGCCTGGGTCGCCATCTCGTAGGCCTTGTCGGTGACGAAGCCCTTGATGACCGGGGTCATCAGGGAGACGAGGCCTTCGGCCGCCTTGTCGTCCTCGCGGTGGGCACGGTCGATCAGCGTGGCGCCCCAGAGGGCGAACATGCGGGCGCCCTCCACGAACGCCTTCTGGTCCATCAGCATCCGGCGCACGTCAGGGTGCACGATCAGGGGATCGGCGCCGCGGTCGGCGACGGCCTTCTCGGCCGGGACGCCCGAGCCGGTGACGGCGCGGCCCTGCACGCGGTCCTTGGCGTAGGCGACGGCGTTCTCGTAGGCGACGGCGGCCTGGGAGAGGCCCTGCAGGCCGACGCCGATGCGCGCTTCGTTCATCATGGTGAACATTGCGCGGAGGCCCTTGTGCGCCTCGCCGACGAGGTAGCCGGTCGCCTCGTCGTAGTTCATCACGCAGGTGGCGTTGCCGTGGATGCCCATCTTCTCCTCGAGCTTCCCGCAGGTGACGCCGTTGCGGGGGCCGAGGGCGCCGTCCTCGTTCACGAGGATCTTCGGCACGATGAAGAGGGAGATGCCCTTCACGCCCTCCGGGCCGCCGGGGATCTTCGCCAGCACCAGATGGACGATGTTCTCGGCCATGTCGTGCTCGCCGGCCGAGATGAAGATCTTCTGGCCGGTGATCCGGTAGCTGCCGTCGTCCTGCGGGACCGCCTTGGTGCGCAGGAGGCCGAGATCGGTGCCGCAGTGCGGCTCCGTCAGGTTCATGGTGCCGGTCCACTCGCCGCTCACCATCTTCGGCAGATAGGTGGCCTTCTGCTCCTCCGAGCCGTGGGCCCGGATGGCGGAATAGGCGCCGTGGGTGAGGCCCGGATACATCATCAGCGCCATGTTGGCGGCGGAGTGCATCTCGCCGACCGCGGTCGCGAGCACGAAGGGCATGCCCTGCCCGCCGTAGTCGGGATCGCAGTCGAGCCCGGTCCAGCCGCCCTCGCGGAGGGTGTCGAAGGCTCCCTTGAAGCCCTCCGGCGTGCGGACGACGCCGTTCTCGAGGACGCAGCCCTGCCGGTCGCCGATCTGATTGAGGGGGGCGAGCACCTCGGACGCGATCTTGCCGGCCTCCTCGAGGATCGCGCCGGTGAAGGCCGGGTCGAGCTCGTCGTAGCCGGAAATGCCGGCCTCGTGGACCTTCAGCGCCTCGTGCAGGACGAAGGCGTAGTCGCGGAGCGGGGGAGTGTAGGTCGGCATCGGAAATCTCCGTGAAGCGTGATGCGGGCCGTGGCGGCGATGCTTCCGTCTCGGTGCGCCGGCCCCCGCGTCGGGGGCCAGACGCAACTTTCCTCACGGCCCGCCGCGGGGGAGGGCCGGGCGGGGCGGCCGCGGCCGCCCCGGAACCAAGCCGCGCGGGCGCCGGCGCCGGGCCGGCGCCGCGGGCTCACTCCGCGGCGGTCCTGGTGATCACGCCGCGCTCGGCGAGGACCTGCTCGCCCCAGGCGATGCTGTCCTCGAGGTCCTTGATCGCCTCGTTCAGCTCCTCGCGCTGGGTCCGCATGGCGTCGAGGCGGACGAGCGCCCGCTCGTAGGTGCGGGCGATCTGGGTGGTCTGCTGGTCGCCGATCTCGTAGAGGTCCAAGAGCTCCTTGATCTCGTCGAGGCTGAAGCCGAAGCGCTTGCCGCGCAGGATCAGGGTCAGGCGGGCCTTGTCGCGCTTGGTGAAGAGCCGCCGCTGCCCCTCCCGCTTCGGGTGCAGGAGCTCCTTGTATTCGTAGAAGCGCAGGGTGCGGGGCGTGACGTCGAACTCGGCGCACATCTCGCCGATGGTGGTGTAGGTGTCTGTCATGTTCCGTTTGATGAGTCGTTTGGGCTGTTTCATGGCTTCCTCAAACATGGGTTGACGTGTGCGTCAAGTTCAAGGGGAGCGGTCGTGAGCCGCGGTCACGCCCGCGGGAACGGCCCCGGCGCTGGACCGCCCCCGCCGCGTCGGGCTAGAGCGTCGGGGCCCCTTCCCTCGCCGCCGCGGAGACCCTCCGACATGGCCCACGAAGACGCCGGGCCGTCCGCGCCCGACCCGACCGGAGAGCCCGGTCCCGACCGCATCGCGGAGATCGGCCGGCGTTTCGTCGGCGCCATCCCCTGGTCCAAGGCGCTGGGCATGGAGCTGCTGGCGCTGCATCGCGGGGTGGCCGAGATGCGCACGCCCTACGACGCGCGTTTCGTGGGCGACGCCGCGACGGGGGTGCTGCACGGCGGAGTGCTGACCGCGCTGCTCGACTCCTGCTCCGGCGCGGCGGTGATGAGCCATCCGAGCGGGCCGCTCGGCACCGCGACGATCGACCTCCGGATCGACTACATGCGCGCCGCGCGCCCCGGCAAGGCGGTGACGGCGCGCGCCGAATGCCATCGCGCCACCCGCTCCGTCGCCTTCGTGCGCGCCGTCGCCTACGAGGACGATCCCGAGGACCCGGTCGCCACCTCCACCGGCGCCTTCACCATCGAACGGGGACCGGGCGCATGAGCCGCGCGAGGCCGGAGCCGGTGCAGGTGGTCAAGGCGCGGCGCGACTCGGCGCTGGCCACGCTGGTCGAGGGGCTGCCCTTCGCGCGGTTCCTCGGCGTCGGGTTCGAACGGATGGGGGACGAGCTGACCGCGCGGCTGACCTATGACGACCGCATCATCGGCAATCCGATGCTGCCGGCGATCCACGGCGGCGCGACGGGCGCGTTCCTCGAGATCGCGGCGCAGGTGGAGCTGGCCTGGGCCGCGGTGTGGGAACGGATGGAGGCCGGCGGCGAGGCCGCGGCGGCGATCGAGCGCGGCGAGTTCCCGCCGATGCCCAAGACCATCGACTTCACCGTGGACTATCTGCGCGCCGGCCTGCCGCGGGACGCCTACGCCCGCGCCACGATCAACCGGGCCGGGCGGCGCTACGCCTCGGTGCGGGTGGAGGCGTGGCAGGACGAGCGCGGCCGGCCCTTCGCCGCCGCGACGGGCCATTTCCTGATGCCGGAGGCCGGCGCGGCGCCGAAGGCCGCGGGCGCGTGAGCGAGGTTCCCGCGGGGGCCGGGGCGGCGGAGGCGCGGCTGACCAACCGCCGCGTGCTGGCGATCGCGCTGCCGATTCTGCTCTCCAACGTCACGGTGCCGCTTCTGGGGGCGGTGGACACGGCGGTCATCGGGCAGCTCGGCCGGGCGGCGCCGATCGCGGCGGTGGGGCTGGGCGCGACGGCGACGCATTTCGTCTACTGGATGTTCGGGTTCCTGCGGATGGGGACCTCGGGCCTCGTGGCGCAGGCGAGCGGGGCGGGCGACGCGGCGGAGACCGGCGCCCTGCTGACGCGCGCGCTGATCGTGGCGCTCGGCGCGGGGCTGGTCTTCATCCTGCTGCAGGTCCCGATCGTGGCGGGCGCGATGGCGCTCTCGCCCGCCGACGCCGAGGTGGAGGCGATGGCCGCCGCCTATCTCTCGATCCGGCTCTGGGGCGCGCCCTTCGCGATCTCGGTCTATGCGCTGACCGGCTGGCTGATCGCGATGGAGAACACGCGCGGCGTGCTCTGGACGCAGGTCGGCATGAACGCGCTCAACGCCGGGCTCTCGGCGCTGTTCGTGCTCGGCTTCGGCTGGGGGGTGGAGGGGGTGGCGGCCGCGACGGTGATCGCGGAGGCGTTCGGGGCCGCGGTGGGCCTCCGGCTCTGCCGCTCGGCCTTCGCCGGGGACCAGTGGCGCGACCTCGCGCGGGTCTTCGACGCGGCGAAGGTGCGCCGGATGGCCGAGGTGAACGGCGACATCATGCTGCGCTCGGCGCTGCTGGAGATCGGCTTCGCCTTCTTCATCTTCCAGTCGCCGCAGTTCGGGACGGCGGTGCTGGCGGCGAATCACGTCCTGTTCCGGTTCTTCGAGCTCACCGCCTATGCGCTGGACGGCTTCGCCTTCGCGGCGGAGAGCCTGGTCGGCCGGGCCTTCGGCGCGCGACGGCCGGCGGCGCTGAGGCGGGCGGCGCGGCTCGCAAGCCTCTGGGGGCTGCTGGCGACGGGGCTCCTCTCGGCGGCGTTCCTGCTCTTCGGCGAGGCGATCGTGGGGCTGATGACGACGGCGGAGGACGTGCGCGGCGCGGCGGGCGAGTTCCTGCCCTGGATCGCGCTGGCGCCGATCCTCGGGCTGCCGGCCTTCATGCTGGACGGGATCTTCATCGGCGCGACGCGGACGCGGGACATGCGCAACGGCATGCTGATCTCGGTCGTGATCTATCTCGCGGCCTGGGCGGCGCTGACGCCGGCCTTCGGCGCCCACGGCCTCTGGGCCGCGCTGCTGGTGTTCTTCGGCGCGCGCGGCGTGACGCTCGGCCTGCGCTACCCGGCGTTGGAGCGGGCGGCGGGCTGAAGGGTCAGTGCACGGCCCCGAGGCCGCCGACCAGCATCAGCCCGGCCGCGGCCGAGAGCGCCGCCCCGCCGGCGGCGAGGCGGGCGACGCCGACCTCGCGCCCCTCCGGTGGGAACAGCCGGACGAGGCCGAGGATCAGCGCCGCGACGCCCAGGCCGAACGACGCCGGACCGCCGAGCGCGCCGGCGTTGAGCCGCTGCAGGCCGATCAGCAGCGCGAAGGCGGCGACGGCGCCGGCGACGAGGCAGAGCGCGCGAAGCGCGAGGGCGGCGACGCCGCGGCGGGTCTTGCGGAGTTCGGACATGGCGTCCTCCCGAGCTGAAGACCCGCTCACCTTACGTCAGTTCGGCGCGGTCCGCCGTGACGCAGATCACGGGCGCCGGTCACGACGGCGTCAGAGGAAGCTCTGCGGATCGACGTCGATCCGGACCATGACGCCGGGCTCGGGCTTCACGGCGTCGCGCCAGGCGCGGAGGGCCGATTGCAGGGGGGCGCTGCGGGGCGACTTCGCCAGCAGGCGGAAGCGGTGGCGCCCGCGGATGCGCGCGATCGGCGCCGGGGCGGGGCCGTAGAGCGTCGCGCCGATCTCCGCGAAGGGCGCCGTCAGCCGGCCCAGCGCCTCGGCCGTGCGGCGGGCGCGCGCCTCGTCGGGGCCCGAGACGACGACGCCGGCGTAGCGGCCGTAGGGCGGCGCCCCGGCGTCGCGGCGCCGGGCGGCCTCCTCCACGAGGAACGCCTCCTCGTCGCCGTCGAGCAGGGCGGCGATGGCGGGGTGCTCGGGCGCGTGGGTCTGCAGCAGCGCCTCGCCCGGACGATCCGCCCGCCCCGCGCGTCCGGCGACCTGGCGCATCAGCTGGAAGGTCCGCTCGGCCGCCCGCAGGTCCCCGCCCTTGAGGCCGAGATCGGCGTCGACCACGCCGACGAGGGTCAGGCCGGGGAAGTTGTGGCCCTTGGCGACGAGCTGGGTGCCGACGATCAGGTCGGCCTCGCCCCGCGCCACGGCGGCGATTCGGGCGCGCAGCGCCGTCGCGCTCTCGGCGATGTCGGAGGAGATCACGGCGAGCCGCGCCTCCGGCCAGCGCGACGCCGCCTCCTCGGCCAGCCGCTCGACGCCGGGGCCGACGGGGGCGAGCCGGTCCTCCGCGTCGCAGGCGGGGCAGCGCGGCGGGATCTGCCGCTCGAAGCCGCACTGGTGGCACATCAGGCGGGCGCGGAAGCGGTGCTCCACCAGCGTCGCGTCGCAATGCGGGCAGCCCACGGGCTCGCCGCAGGCGCGGCAGACGGTGACGGGGGCGTAGCCGCGGCGGTTGAGGAAGAGGAGCGCCTGCTCGCCCCGCTCCAGCCGCGCGGTCACGGCGGCGACCAGCGGCGGCGCGATCCAGCGCCCCTTCGAGGGCGGATCGGCGCGCAGGTCGATCGCGCCGATCTTCGGCATCACGGCCGGGCCGTAGCGCTCCGGCAGGTCGAGCCGGACGTACTTGCCGGCCTCGGCGTTGGCCCAGCTCTCGAGGCTCGGCGTGGCGGAGGCCAGCACCACCGCGGCCCCGGTGCAGGCCGCCCGCAGCACGCCCATGTCGCGCGCGTTGTAGAGCGCGCCCTCCTCCTGCTTGTAGGCGGTGTCGTGCTCCTCGTCGACGATCACCAGCCCGAGATCGGCGAAGGGCAGGAACAGGGCCGAGCGCGCGCCGGCCACGACGCGCGCCTCGCCCGCCGCCACCGCGCGCCAGCAGCGGCGGCGGTCGCGCTCGCCCACGGCGGAATGCCATTCGGCGGGCAGGGCGCCGAAGCGGGCGACGAAACGGTCGAGGAAGGCGTCGGTCAGCGCGATCTCCGGCAGGAGGATCAGCGCCTGCCGGCCCTGGCGGAGGCACTCGGCCACGGCCTCGAGATAGACCTCGGTCTTGCCGGAGCCGGTGACGCCGCGCAGCAGCGTGGTGGAGTAGCGCCGGGCGGCGACGGCGGCGCGCAGCGCCTCCGCCGCCTCGGCCTGCGCCGGCGAGAGGGGGCGCGGCGCGGCCTCGGGGTCGAGCGCGGGATAGGGCGCGTCGCGCGGCGCGGCCTGCGGCGCCAGCGCCCCCGCCTCGACCAGCCCCTTGACCACGCCGGCGGAGACGCCCGCGGCGCGCGCCAGCTCCGCCGGGCTCGGCGGCGCGTCGGCGGCGTCGAGCGCGTCGAGGACGCGGGCGCGGGCGTCGGTCAGCCGCTCGGGCGTCGTGCGGCCGCGCGCCAGGACGGTGCGGGTCCCGGGGGGCTCGGCGAGGCCGGGCGCGCGGGTGGCGAGCCGCAGCACCATGCCGCGCTCGGTCAGGGTGTAGTCGGCGACGCGGTCGAGGAAGTCCCGCGTCTCGGCCGGCATCGGCGGCAGGGCGACGCGGGCGCCGGCGGGGCGGACCTTGTCGGGCGGATGGTCGCCCGACCCCGGCCCCCAGACCACGCCGAGATGGGTGTTCGGGCCGACCCGCACCGCCACCCAGTCGCCGGGCGCCACCCCGCCCTCCGGCGCGCGGTAGTCGAGCGTCCGGTCGAAGGGGAGCGGCGCCAGCACCGCGATCAGCGCGCCTTCGGGAAAGCGCCCGTCCGGGCCGGCCGCGCCGGGCGGCGGGCCGAGATCGAGCGCCGGCGCGGCGGCCGGGCCGCCCATGGACGCCGCCTTGCGGCCGCGGGCTGCGTCCGTCATGCCACGCTCCGGGCCCGCCGGCCGGGCCCCCGTCGCCGCAGCGGTGACGAGGGTGCGGCCATTGCGTTAGGCTCCGACTCAACTTCGGCTGACAAGAGGCTGCGGCGCATGAAGTTCTTCGTGGACACGGCAGAAATCGACGAGATCCGGGCGCTGGCCGCCACGGGCATGGTCGACGGCGTCACCACCAACCCCTCCCTGATCGCCAGGTCGGGGCGCGACATCGCCGAGGTGACGCGGGAGATCTGCGATCTCGTCCCCGGCCCGGTGAGCGCCGAGGTGGCGGCGACCGAGGCCGGGCAGATGATCGCCGAGGGGCGCAAGCTGGCGGAGATCGCCCCCAACATCGCGGTCAAGGTGCCGCTGACCTGGGACGGTCTGCGCGCCTGCAAGACGCTGTCTGACGAGGGGAGGATGGTCAACGTGACCCTCTGCTTCTCGGCGCCTCAGGCGCTGCTGGCGGCGAAGGCGGGGGCGAGCTTCATCTCGCCCTTCATCGGCCGGCTGGACGACGCCGGCCTCGACGGCATGGAGCTGATCGCCGACATCCGCCAGATCTACGACAACTATCGGTTCGAGACGGAGATCCTCGCCGCCTCGATCCGCACCGTGAACCATGTGAAGGACGCCGCCAAGATGGGCGCCGACGTCGCCACCATGCCGCCGGCGACGCTGCGCGCGCTCGCCGCCCATCCGCTGACCGACAAGGGGCTGGCCGCGTTCCTCGCCGACTGGGCGAAGACCGGGCAGAGCATCCTGTGAGCGGCGGGGCGGCGGAGGCGCGGGCAGAGGACCCGCGCGCGGCGCTGAAGGCGGCGGTGATGGCCGACCCGGCGGCGGTGCTGGAGGACGCGGACCTGGTGCGCGCGCTGCTCGCCGCCCATCCGGACGAGGCGCCGGCGGGCGCGCGCAAGGTGGTGGACCTGCGCGGCGCGCTGCTGGACCGGCTGGAGGGTCGGCTCTCGCGCCTCGAGGAGACGCACCGGACGGTGGTGGCGGCGGCCTGGGAGAACCTCGCCGGCGCGCAGTCGATCCACCGGGCGGCGCTGGCGGTGCTGGAGCCGACGGCGTTCTCCGGCGTGCTGACCGCGCTGAGGACGGAGATCCCCGGCATCCTCGGCGTCGACGCGGTGCGGGTGGCGCTGGAGACCGAGAGCGCGGGCGTGATCGACCCGCCGCTGGTGGCGCTGGCGCCGGGCGAGGTCGCGGCGCGGCTGGCGCCGGGGCGCGAGGCGGACGGGCCGGAGCGGAGCGTGGCGCTGCGCCCGATCGGGCCCGATTCGGCGCGGCTGTTCGGGCCTGAGGCGGCGGCGCTGGGCTCGGAGGCGCTGGTGCGGCTGGATTTCGGGCCGCGCGCCCGCCCGGGGCTGCTGGCCTTCGGCGCGCGCGATCCGGAGCGCTTCACGCCGGACCAGGCGGGCGACCTGCTGGAGTTCTTCGGCGGCGTCGTGGCGCGGGCGGTGCGGCGCTGGGTCTCCGCCGCGTGATTCGGCCGGGAGCGGCGGCGCCCTTCGGCGGGGGCTGCGCCGCTCGGGGGGATCGACCCCCGTCGCGCCGCCGCGGATCCGCCGGGGGCGGATCCGCGAGGGG
>JAWLFJ010000138.1:0-9161 GCA_041685625.1 Paracoccaceae bacterium
TCGACCGCCGGACGGGCCTTTCAGGCGCGGCGTGCCTGCGAGTTCGGCCTCACGGATTTGCGCTTCGAGATGGTGGCGCCAGTCGGAAATGAGCCGAAAAAGCGGTCCAGCCCGTTGACGCTTACGGCCGACAGCCGGCATTCGTGCAATGTGCAGCAAATGGCCGGATCGAGCCCGAAGGCGAGCTTCGTTCGCCATGCAGCATAAGTCGCGAAGGGCGGGGAGCGGCCATCTACCGTAACGGAAACCAGCGGCCGATTTCCGTCGGAAAGGCGGCCTCGGTTCGACGAGACCTGGCCGTCCCGCACGGGTCGGGTGGCAATCGATGCATCGTCGGGACGGCGGTCCTCCCAAGAGGCGAGCGCCGTAAGACCCTCGGCGCCGGACTGCGGCGTTGCTGGACCTCGATCGCCACAAGGCCTGCGCGAGGGACGCCCTAGCCGCCTCGACCCACGGCGATTACGCCTTGGAGGCCAGCGGGCGAAAGCGGCGATCAGACGCGGTGCAGGCTTGACCGCATTGCCGGCGGGCCCGACCCTCGACCTGACCGGAGCGCCCCCGCCGTCATCGACGCGGGAGCGCGATCTGACGAAGGGACGCCATGTCGGACGAACGCAAGCAGCGCCGCGCGGGCTCGCGCAACGGGTCGCTCTCCAGTCGCCGAGGCGTCCTGAAGGGTGCCGTCGGCGGGGCCGCCGCAACCGCGGCGCTGGCCGCGCCCCACGTCCGGAACGCGGCCGCGGCCGCGGGACGGACGCTGCGGATCCAGTCGCTCTGGACCGAGGACACGATCGGTTACCGGACGTTCCGGACTTGGTGCGAGAGCGTCCGCCAACTCACCGGCGGCGAAGTGGCGCTCGAGCCCTTCGCGGGCGGCACGATCTCCGAGATCTTCGACATGATGGACGCCACGACGGCCGGCGTGCTCGACGGCATGCACTGGGTGCCGCACTACGCGGCGATCACGGGAGCCATGCCCGCCGGGGCGTTCCTGACCTCGTTCCCGATGGGCCTGCCCCATCCGCATCAGTGGGACATGCTGTTCGACAGCTACGGCGGGACCGCGCTCGCGCGCGAGCTCTACGCCAGGCATGGGCTGCACTATGTCGGCCATGTCCATCACGACATGAACCTGATCCACTCCAACGTGCCGATCCGGTCGCTCGACGACTTCCGCGGCCTCGACATCCGAATGCCGGGCGGTCTCGTCGCCGACTGCTTCGAGGCGATCGGCGCGCGCACCGTGGCGCTCGCCGGCTCCGAGGTGAGACCCGCGCTCGCCTCCGGCGCCATCGCCGCGGCCGACTTCACGGGACCGGCGATGAACTGGGATCTCGGCTTCGCCGAGGTGAGCCGATACATCGTGATGGGACCGACCTCGACGCCTTGCCTGCACCAGCCGGTCGACCTGACCGTCGTGGTCTTCAACGCGGAGGTCTGGGAGAGTCTGTCCGAACCGATCCGCGATCTGCTCACCGAGCTGGTGAGGGCCTTCTCCAAGGCCCATTTCGCCGCGCACCAGGAGGCCAACATCAAGGCATGGAGTGACTTCGCCGCCGCCGGCGTCGAGGTCACGCGGCTCTCCGAGGAGGACGTCGGACGCTTCCGCCGCACCGCGCTTCCGCTCTGGTTCGAATGGGCGAACCGCGATCCGGATTCCGCGCGCCTCCTCCGGCTTCACCTCGAAGTCATGCAGAGCCCGGCCGTCGCCTACGTCGATCCCGCCGACCTCGAGGGCTACGGGCTGAGCCCGTGAGCGCGAGGCGCGCCTCCGCGGCCCCGCGCCAAGCGGATCGGGCGATCGCCGCGTCGCCGCAGCCGCCGCGGCGACGCGGCCTGGGCGGGCTGCTGCCCCGCACGATCCGCGGCAAGATCGTGCTCGCGATCTGCATCGTCTTCGGCTCGTCGGTGATCGGCGCGGTTGTCGCCCAGCGCGCGAACGTGGTGGTCCAGGAGCAGCTGGCGACGATCACCGAGCGCAATCTGCCACTCCTGGTGACCGCGCATCGCCTCTCGGAGGCGACGACGGGCGTGCGCGACGCGACCGAGGCCTTGGCGAGCGCCGAGGACGAGCCGGCCTGGCGCCGCCGGCGCGAGGCGCTCGCGGTTCGGCTGGAGGACGCCGCCTCGGCCGTCGCCGCGCTGGAGCGCCCACTGGGGTCGGAGGGGGCCGCGTCGGACCTCGCCGCCCGGCTCGACGACCTCGATCGGCTGAGCGACGAGCTGGCGGTCGAGGTGAGCGGCCGCATCGTGATTGAGAGCCGCCTCGACGAACGCCGACAGGCGCTCGCCGCCGCGCATCGGCGATTCGACGCCGCGGTCAGGCCGCTGGTCGAGGAGCAGCTCGCCTTCCTCGGCGCGGAGAGCGGTCGGGTGATCGCCGGCACGGAGACGGCGGTGCGGCGCCTCGGCGAGATCATGGTGGACGGGCTGATCCCGATCCTCAGCATGAACGTCCAGCTCGGAAAGATGCGCGCCTCGCTCGAGTCCGCGCTGGAGGCCGGGGACGACGCGGAACTCGACCTGGCCTGGGGCGGCTTCGTCGGCTCGAGCTCGATCGTCCGGCGCAACGTCGAGGAGCTGCGCTCGAGCGCGGCGGTGCTGGAGGCGGTGGACGACGGACGGCTCTCGTCGGGCCTCGAGCCGATCTTGGCGCTCGGCTTCGGCGACGACAGCGTCTTCGAGCGGATCAGGGCGGCGCAGGAGAGCGGCGCGCCGCCGCCCTCGGACGAGCTGCGGGCCCGCATAGGTCAGGCCTTCGGCCAGTTCGAGCGCGAGCTCAACCTCTCGACGATCAAGATCCGCGGCGAGACGGTGACGGTGGGGCTCGAGCTCAACCGCGAGGTCGCGGAGAGCGTCCGCGCCATCAATCGGACCAGCGTCGACGCCTACGGAGCGCTGCTCGAGCTCGAGGCGCTCGGCAACCGCACGGTCGGCCTGCTGTCCCTGGCGCCGATCGTCACGCGATCGGAGGATCTCGCGCGTCTCGAGCGGGCGATCTCCGCGATTTCGCGGGAAGCCGCCCAGCGGCGGGCGCGCCTCGCGGACCGGGAGGCCCTCGCCGGCGTCGCGGAACTCGCGGTGGGGCTCGTGGCCATCGGGCGCGGCGAGGACGGCATCCTCGCGTTGCGGGCCGCCCAGCTCGACGCCGAGGCCCGGGCGGAGCGCATCCTGGGCCGGACCCGGACGCTGATCGGGGAGATGAGCGTCGTCTCGGCGGATGTGGTCGCCGACGCCCGTGGGGCGACCGAGGGCGCCGCCGCCACCGTGCTCCAGTCCATCGACGCGAGCCGGACGACGCTGGCCGGCGTCGCCGGCCTGACGCTCCTCGCGGTGCTGGGCGCGCTCGCCTACGTCAACCGACGGCTCGGCTCCCGCCTCAGCGCCTTCAGCAACGCCGCGCTCTCCCTCGCCGAAGGCGATCTGCGGGTGAGGCTCCCCGAGGCGCGCGGCGACGACGAGATCGCGCGGCTGATGCGCGCCCTCTCGGTGTTCCGCGACACGGCGGTGGAGATCGAGGAGAGCAACCTCCGCGAGATCGCCCACGCGCGGCAGCGGCTGGTGGACGCGATCGAAAGCATCTCGGAAGGGTTCGCCTTCTACGACGCGAGCGACCGCCTCGTCCTCTGCAACACCCGATATCTCGACTTTCTCGCGGATCCGGAGGGCCGCTACGTGCGGCCGGGGCGGACCGCCGAGCAGATCGCCGCGGACGCGCCCGCCGGGTCGGGCCTGCGCCTGACGGCGCCGCCGGACTCCGCGGCGGCCCCGGATGCGGCCTCCAATCTCCGCCTCCTCCGCGACGGTCGCTGGGTGCAGATCGACAAGCGCCGCACGGCGGACGACGGGACCGTCGTGGTCTATTCCGACATCACGACGCTCAAGCGCCGCGAGGGCGAGCTGACCGAGGCGAAGGAGCTGGCCGAGACCGCCAACGATGCGAAAAGCGCGTTCCTCGCCACGATGAGCCACGAGATCCGCACGCCGCTCAACGGCATCATCGGCATGAGCGGGATCCTGGCGGGCACCCGCCTCGACGCCGAACAGCAGGAGCACGTGCGCACCATCGGCGAGGCGGCGGACACGCTGCTGACCGTGATCAACGACGTTCTCGACTTCTCCAAGGTCGAGGCCGGCGCGATGGACCTCGAGAAGATGCCCGTCGACGTCGTCGCGGCCGCGGAATCGGCCGTGGCGCTCGTGGCGCCGAGGGCGGCCGAGAAGGACGTCGAGATCGCCTGCCGCGTCGCGCCGGAGACGCCCCGGGGCCTGCTGGGCGATCCCGTCCGCCTCCGCCAGATCCTGCTGAACCTTCTGAACAACGCCGTGAAGTTCACGGACCGCGGCGAGGTCGTGCTCTCGGTCGCGCCGGAGCGAGACGAAGACGGGGCGACGCGGCTGCGCTTCTCGGTGCGCGACACGGGCATCGGCATCCCCCCCGGGCGCATGGATCGGCTGTTCCGCTCCTTCAGCCAGGTCGACGCCTCGACGACGCGCCGATACGGCGGCACCGGCCTCGGCCTCGCCATCAGCAAGCGCCTGGTCGAGCTGATGGGCGGAGAGATCGGGGTCGAGAGCGCGCCGGACGAGGGATCGACCTTCTGGTTCCTCCTGCCCTTCGCGCCGGCGGACCTCCCCGAGGAGACCGCCCGGCGGGCCGGCCGCGCGGCTTTGCAGGGCCGCCGGGCCCTGGTCGTGGACGACAATCGGACCAACCGTCTGATCCTCGCGGAGATGTTCGAAAGCTGGGGCCTGGGCGTGCAGGCCGAGGGTGCGCCCGAAGCCGCGCTCGACCGGTTCGCGCACGGCGAGCGCGTCGACGTGGTCGTGAGCGACCTCCGGATGCCCGGGATGGACGGCGTCGAACTCTGCGCCCGCCTGCGCGAGAGGCTCGGCGCGGCGGCGCCGCCGCGCGGGCGGCTCGCGGCCGCCGGCGCGGCGGACAGGACGGTCCGGGCGCGCGCCGAAGCCGCCGGGGTCGCCGAGGTGCTGAACAAGCCGGCGAAATCCATGCATCTGATGCACGCGCTCCTGCGAGCGCTCGGCGAGGTCGTCGAGCCCGTCGGGCAGGACGCGTGGAGCCGGCCCGACGCGCCGGCGACGGCCCGCGATCTCGCGATCCTCCTCGTGGACGACAACCGGATCAACCTGAAGGTGGGAGAGAAGATCCTGAAGAAGCACGGCTACGGGGCCGACATCGCCCGCAGCGGAGGCGAAGCCGTGGAGGCCTGCCGCACGCGCGCCTACGACGTGGTGCTGATGGACATCGAAATGCCCGAGATGGACGGCGTCGCGGCCGCGGCCGCGATCCGGGAGCAGGCCGGCGGAGGTTCCCGCCCGTTCATGGTCGCGCTGACGGCCAACGCCTCGAGCACCGCACGCGACGCCTATCTCGCGGCCGGCTTCGACGACTACCTCAGCAAGCCGGTAGACGAGGCGGCTCTCGTCGAGATCCTCTCGCGGCGCGGCGCCGCCCCCGTGGCCGAGGACCTCGCGGGATGAGCGGGTCGACGATCGACACCGTCGCGCTGCGCCGCCTGCTCGACCTAATGGGGGGCGACCCCGGCGACCTCGCCGAAATGCTGGAGGAGTACCGGATGGCGGCGCCGGATCTCGCCCGAACCGTCGTCTCCGCCGCCGCCGCCGGGGACGTGGAGACGCTCCGCATCGCCGCCCACACGCTGAAGTCGAACGCCCGGGACTTCGGCGCGACCCGGCTCGCGGAACTCTGCGCCGGGCTGGAGGCCGACTGCCGCGCCGGCGCCGCGCCGGCCGACGCGGTGGAGCGGGCGGCGCACATCGAGGCGGCCGAAGCCGAAGCGCGCGCGGCGCTGTCCTCGATCGAGCCGCAGGCGATCGCCGGAGGCGGGACGTGAGCGACGAGCCCGTCCCGTTCGCGGCGCCGGGACCGGCGGAGGTCGAGACCGCGCCCGCCTCGGTGCTGATCGTGGACGACAGCGCGGTCGGCCGGAGGACGCTCGCGAAGGCGATGGCGGCGCTGGGCCACGCGGCCGAGACCGCCCCGGACGGCGCCGCCGCGATGCGCCTCCTGCGCGAGCGAGCCTTCGATGTCGTGCTGCTCGACATCGTGATGCCCGGCATCGACGGCTACGACGTGCTGGCGGCGATGCGCGAGGACCCTGAGCTTCGCGACGTGCCCGTGATCGTCGTCTCGTCGCTCGACGACGAGATCGGCAGCGTGGCGAAGGCCATCGAGATGGGCGCGGAGGACTTCCTGCCCAAGAACTTCGAGCGCGCCATCCTCGAGGCGCGGCTCAACGCGTCGCTGGCCCGCAAGCGCTTCCGCGACCGCGAGCGCGCCTATCTCCGGGACATCGAGCGTCTGACGCGCGCGGCGGAGGTGATCGAGGCGGGGGCGTTCCGCCCGGCCGATCTCGGCGTCGACGACGTCGCGGCCCGCCGCGACCCCCTCGGCCGCCTCGCCTCCGTATTCCGCGGACTGGCGCAGGAAGTCTACGAGCGCGAGCGCCGCCTCGACCAGACGGTGCGGACGTTGCGCGGCACGCTCCTCGTCGTGGCGGCGGGGGGCGTCTTCGGCGTCGCTCCGGCGCTCGGGCGGATCACGGCCGAACTCGGCGCGCCCCCGCTCGGCGTCGTGGTCTGGTCGAACGCGGCGGGGGCGGCGCTCTGCCTCGCCTTCGCCGCGGCGCGCGGGCGCCTGACCCTGCCGAGGCGGCGCGATCTCGGCTTCCTGATGCTCTGGGCGCTGCTGCTGGGCTGCCTCTACCAGTCGCTGACGGTGCTGATCGCGGGCCATGTCGAGGCGTCGATGATCGCCCTCGTCGGCAGCTCGCGCGGCTTCATGGTGTTCCTGCTCGCCGCGCTGCTGGCGCTCGAGGCCCCCAGCCTGCGCCGCTTCGCCGGTCTCGGCGTCGGCTTCGCCGCGGTCGCCGCCGTCCTGCTGGCCCGCCGGTCGGGCGTCGAGGAGGACGACGCGGCATGGCTCGCCGCGTCGCTGGTCCTGCCGCTCCTGCTCGCGGGGCATACGCTGCTTATGGCGTGGCGCCCGTCGCGGATGGACGCCTTCGCCACGGTCGGATTCATGATGGCGCTCTCGGCGGCGTTCCTCGCGCCGATCGCCGCCGGGACCGGATCGATGTTCCTTCCCTCGCCGAGAATGGGCGAACTGGAACTGGTCACCGTCGCCCTCGGGGCCGCCACCGCCCTCGCGCTCGCGCTCGCGCTCGACCTCGTGCGCGTCGCGGGTCCGGTCTTCGCGGGTCAGATGGCCTATTCGCAGACGTTGGCGGGCATCGCCTGGGGCATGCTGCTCCTCGACGAGAGACTTTCGCCGGTCGCCTGGGCCGCCTTCGCGCTCGTCTTCGCCGGATTCTGGCTGGTCGAGCCAAAACGCGCAGGAGAGGATTTCCGAGCGACGGCCGCCTTCGCGCGCCGCGCCGGCCGCGCGGCTGGGCCTTCCCGGCGCGCCGCGGACTGATCGCGGTCCCTCATGCGATCGGCTTGGTCTGAAGGCCCGCACGCTTCATCCAGGCCGCAATCGATCGGAGGCGAGGTCCGATGATGCCGGCGAAACGCTCTCGCGGCGATGTCGGACAGAGATCGCGCCTCAGCGTTCGCGGCGCTCTGAGCAAAGGTCCGAGTAGGCCGCGAAGCAGGCTTTCGCACCGGCGTACTCCGAGATCTGCATTGGGCCGGCATGGTCCGTCGCCAAATGTCGGAGCAAGGTCCGCTTCGTCCGCGTTGCCGACGCTGGTGCTCGGTGCGGCGAAGGTCCGCTTCCCGCCCGATTCTTTCTGTCGCCCGCGCTGGAGTGGCTCAGGGCGCAACGGGATCAGCGCCCGCGGCGTGTCGGATCGCTCCCGCTCCGCGCCTCCTCCAGCAGTCCCTGAAGGCCCGGCCGGAGCATCGACGCCCCCGACGTCGCCCGGTCCGCGAACACCTCGACCACCGTCCACCCCTCGCGCCCCGCACGCTCCCGGCAGAGCCGCACCTGGTCCTCGATCGACGCCTCCCGTTGAAGCGCCGAGCTGTAGCGGGCGTAGATCGCGCAGACGGTCGTGCCTCGTCCTCCTCGGCCATCAGACGGTCCAGCACCGCGGCGTAATCGCGGCCCGGGCCAGCGCCTCGCGGTAGAGATCGAGATGCGCGGCGGTGACGGCCTCGGGCGCCATCCCGCAGCGGTCGAGGAACTGCACGAACCGTCCGAGCGCCGTGGTCAGCCTCGGGTCGCCCTGCGCCGCGACGGCGGCCCAGAGGTCCGCCCAGAGCGGCGAGAGGGGCGTGCGCCGGCGCGGGCCGCGCTCCACGATGCCGAAGAGGGCGAGGGCGGCCTTGGCGTCGGAGACTGCGTTGGCCCAGGACTTCGGCGTCAGCCCGAGCGCCGCCGGCGCGACCTTCGCCATGCGGCAGGTCCCGATCAGCGAGGCGATGCGGGCCCAGTCCTGGCATGCCGCGGCGCATGTCCGTCACCCCGCCCGCCAGCCACACCCGCGCTCCCGGCGCAAACGCGATCATCGCGGGTCCGGCGCGTCGGCCAGGCGCGCCCCCGCCGCGGGATCGGCGTCCGGCCCGACGGTGATCCGCCGCCCGTCGCCCAGCTCGATCTCGATCCGCCCGCCGCGGCGGCCGCGCTTCGCAGCCTGAGACGGCGCGGACGCCGCCTGCGTGATCTGCGGATCCGGCGCCACCGTCACCGGCGTGAAGAACACCGGCCCGTCGAACCCCAGGCGATGAGCCGACGCAGCGCCGCTGTCGGCAACGTCGCCGGCGCACGCAGCGCGCGCCCGCCGAGCAGAACGATCTCCACCGTTCCGGCAGGCGCGCCGGCGGTCTCGGCGGTCGTCGGCGCACTCCCGGGCGCCGTCTCGGCCGGCGATGTCTCGGCATCCACCACGGGGGCGTCCGTCGGCGGGTCAGCGACCACCTCCACGAAGCCCACCACGCCGACGGGCGCTCCAAGCTCGCCCCGCCGGGCCGCACGTCGCCAGTCGTAGACCTGCTGGCGCGTCACGTCGAAGCGCCGGGCCACCGTGGAGACCACGGCCCCCGGCTCCAGCGACGCCACCACAACCGCAAGCTTCTCATACCGCCGCGCCTAACCGATGACCTTTCTGATCCACGGCTGGAGACAGAGAGATCGGATGCGGTCGGGATCGTCGGCGAAGGCGTTCCAGGCGTGG
>JAWLFJ010000139.1:0-9099 GCA_041685625.1 Paracoccaceae bacterium
CGATCTCGCGGTGAACACCGCAGCCTTTGTCGCCCCGTTCGTGGTCGCCGGTGCGATCGCACTAGCAGTCGTGCTCACTCGTCGACAAATTGGACGACAGTGGTAATGCGCGCGGGCGCACGTGCGGGTGTCCAAGAGCCCTTTCAGCGCCGCCGAGAGGCTCATGTGGTAATGCGCGCGGGCGCACGTGCGGGTGTAGACGCGGGGCGGTGCTGGGTGGAAGCGCAGCCGGAGGGTGCGGGGCGGTCAGGGCTGCCTCGGCAGTCGGTGGTGGGTCAGGCGCGGTTCTTGAAGCGCCAGCTCTCGTTGCCGGTCTCGACGATCTCGCAGTGGTGGGTGAGGCGGTCGAGGAGAGCGGCGGTCATCTTGGCGTCGCCGAACACCGTGGACCATTCGCCGAAGGCGAGGTTGGTGGTGACGATGATCGAGGTCTGCTCGCAGAGGCGCGTCGTGCCGAAGGCACGCCTCCGGCGTGACGCCTCGGGCGTCATGATCGGCGCGGGCGGCTCGGGATCGCGCCGCCGGGCGAGGATGTTGAGGACCACGTCGGCGGAATGGACGCCGTCGGCGAGCGCCTCGGCGCAGGCCGCCTCCACCGCCTCGAGGCCGTCGTCGATCGCGGCGGCGAGGATCTGCACCATCCGCCGGTCGCCGTCCGACGCCGCGCGCAGCTTGCGCCGGATGCGCTCCAGATCCGGCGGAAGGTCCCAGTCCTTGAACGGCGCCCCGTCCCTCAGCGCCCTCGGCTTGTGGGCCAGCACGGGCACGTAGTGCCACGGATCGGAGACCGTCCTGCCACGTCCGAAGGCACGGCGGTGTTCGCCGACCACGCGGCTGTCCTCGCGGATCTCGATGCGCTCGGCATAGGCGCGGATCTCCACCGGCCGCCCCACCGCCCCCCCCTTCACCGAGCACTTGTCGCTGTCGGAGCGGACGAGACAGGTCTTGGACACCGCCGCCGGCACGGCGTGGAAGCCGTCGAACAGCCCCCGATACGTCGCCAGGCTCGGGCGCTCCGCCTCGAACGCCTGCCGGATCGTCATGTCGGGAAGCTCCGGGTGGCGGTGCGCCTTCGCCCGCTCGACGCAGCGATCCTTCAGCCAAGGCGTTGAGCTCCTCGTAGCTCTTCACCCGGACCCGAGGCGCGAAGAACCGCTGGCGGACCGTGCCCACCTGGTTCTCGACCTGGCCCTTCTCCCAGCCCGAAGCGGGCGTGAAATCCCAGCCGAACCGTCCGGCGAAATGCGGAGCAATCCAGCCAGCTACCTGAGCCGATTCACCTGGTCGAACTTCAGGCCGCCGTATTCGTTCCGCCAGCGATGGCAGGTGACCTCGCTGACGCCGATCCCGCGGATCGCCTCCGCCAGCGGGACGCCTTGCGCCACCGCGACGTCCGCCTGCCGCAGCTTGGCGACGATCTCCTCGGGCTCGTGCCTCTTCCTCGGCATCGATCCTCCTCGTCGGTCTGGCCGACACTACGGGTGGATCCGATTCGGGGGTTAGGGCCACCGGGCCGCGGCGAGTGGACGGTCAGCCTCGCAGCGTCTCCGGGTTCACGACCAGCGCGGGGTCGAGCCGGCCGTCGATCCCGTCGAGGGCGTTGCGCACCGCCGCCGCGCTCATGCGGTTCCAGCATTCGCGCGTGCCGGAGGCGATGTGCGGCGTCAGCACCAAGTTCTCGAGCCCGAGGAACGGGTCGTCGTCGTCGATCGGCTCCCGCGCGAAGACGTCGAGCGCGGCGCCGGAGAGGCGGCCCGAGGTCAGCGCCTCGCGCAGCGCCGGCTCGTCCACCAGCGAGCCGCGGGAGACGTTCACGAACCAGGCGCCGGGGCGCATCAGCCCGAACTCCCGCGCGCCCATCAGCGGGCGCCCCTCGGGCAGGGCCGGCAGGTGCAGCGTCACGATGTCGGCGCGGCCGAGGGCGGCGTCGAGGTCCTCCACCCGCTCGAAGCCGCGATCGGCGATCTCCGCGGGGTCGATGTAGGGGTCGGAGACGAGCACGGTCACGTCGAAGGCCGCGAGGCGCTTCGCGACCCGCCGACCGATGCGCCCGAAGCCGACGACGAGCGCGGTCTTGCGCCAGAGATCGCCCTGCGCGTCGAACTGGCGGTCGGTGAAGCGGCCCTCGCGCATGCGCCGGTCGTAGACGGGGATGCGGTGCAGCATCGCCAGCGTCATGCCGAGGGCGTGGTCGGCCACCGTCTCGCAGTTGGCCTCGCCGACGACGGCGAGGGGGATGCCGCGCTCGGTCAGCGCGGGAACGTCCACGTTGTCGTAGCCGACGCCGAAGCGCGAGACGACGGCGAGGCGATTGGCCCGCGTGAGCGTCTCGCGGCCGAAGGGCGTGACGCCGAGCACGACGGCGTCGGCGCCGGGCATCGCCGCCTGCAGCGCCTCGAGCGAAGAGCCGCCCTCGAGGATCGTCACCTCGACGTCCGGGCGCGCGTCGAGCAGGGCCTGCCCCTCGGGCATCGGGGGGCGTTCCATCACCAGCCTGGGCACGGATCGGCCCTCCTTTCAGTGGATGTCGGCCGAATCGGCCATGGCGCGCTTCAGCGCGGCGATGTCGAAGCCCGAGGCGCGGGCGGCCTCGAGGATCGGCCCCTCGCGCCGGGTCACGAGGTCGACAGCGGCGGGGAGCCCCGCGACGGCGGCCTTGGGCACGATCACGGCGCCGTGCCGGTCGGCGTGGACGATGTCGCCGTCGGAGGCCGCCATGCCGTGAACGTTGACGTCCACCCCGACATCCACCAGATGCACGAAGGCGTGGCTGGGCCCGACCATGCCGCCGAGGATCTGGAAGCCGGGCGCGAGCTCCGCGAGGTCGCGGAACGAGCCGTTGGTGATGCAGCCGAGGCATCCGAGGCCCTTGTGGATGGCCGAGTTCACCTCGCCCCAGAAGGCGCCGAAGCCGGGGATCGGGTCCATGTCCTCGATCACGACGACGGTGGGGCCGGGCGCCGCCGCGACGTGCTCGTAATACCGCTCGCGGAGGGCCCGCGCCGCCTCGGGCGGCCCCGGGGGCGCGGTCATGGCGCGGATGCGGGCGGTGCGGACATGCCCGACGATCGGGCCGAGCGCCGGCTCGGCGACGGCGAAGGGCTGCACGGTGAAGCCGGTGGCGCGGCGCTCCGGCGCGACGATCTCGAGCGCGTTGCAGAGGGTGGGCGTGTCGTAGGCGGCGAGGGCGGCGATCTCGGCGGCGCTGGGCGCGGCGTCCGGCATGGGCGGTCTCCGGGAGAGGGGCGCCGGCGCGCACGAGGCGCCGGCGGGGGGTAGGGCCGGGCGCGGCGGAGGCCGGCCCGGCGGGGGAGGCGTCGCGGCGCGGATCAGAGCACGAACTCGCTCTCCGCGTCGATCAGGTGCATGTGGCCGAGATCGGCGACGAGGGGGATGCTCTCCCCGACGCGCGGGCGGGCGCCGGAGTCGAGCCGCGCGGCCGCCTCGTGCCCGCCGAGGGTGAAGAAGATCAGCGTCTCCATCCCCATCACCTCGACGACGTCGGGCGTCGCCTCGATCCGGGCGGTCGGGCCGCCGTTGCGCCGTCCGCCCTCGTCGGTCAGATGCTCGGGGCGGAGGCCGAAGAAGAGCTTGCGCCCGACCGCGTCGCCGTAGCGGGCGCGCCGCTCGGCCGGGACGGGCACGCTGACGCCGCCGTCGAGGCGCACCATCAGCTCCTCGCCCTCGGCCTCGAGCCGGCAGGGGACGACGTTCATGGCCGGCGAGCCGATGAAGGCGGCGACGAAGCGCGTCGCGGGCGAGTGGTAGAGCTCGTCCGGGGGGCCCACCTGCTCGATCCGCCCGCCGTTCATCACCACCACGCGGTCGGCGAGGGTCATCGCCTCCACCTGGTCGTGGGTGACGTAGACGGTGGTGACCGGCACCATCTGGTGCACGCGCTTGATCTCGGTGCGCATCTGCACGCGCAGCTTGGCGTCGAGATTGGAGAGCGGCTCGTCGAACAGGAACACCTGCGGGTCGCGCACGATGGCGCGGCCCATGGCGACGCGCTGGCGCTGCCCGCCCGAAAGCTGGCGGGGCTTGCGGTCCAGCAGTTCGCCGATGTTGAGGATGCGCGCGGCCTCGTCCACGCGCTTCCTGATCTCCTCCTTCGGGAAGCGCTTGAGGCGCAGGCCGAAGCTCATGTTCTCGGCCACCGTCATATGCGGGTAGAGCGCGTAGTTCTGGAACACCATGGCGATGTCCCGGTCCCGAGGGGGCACGTCGTTCACCACGTCCCCGCCGATGCGGATGTCGCCGTCCGAGATGTCCTCGAGCCCCGCGATCATCCGCAGCGTGGTGGACTTGCCGCAGCCCGAGGGGCCGACCAGCACCACGAATTCCTGATCCTCGATGGCGAGGTCGATGCCGCGCACGGCCTCCACCTCGTCGTAGCGCTTGACGAGCTTGTTCAGCGAGACGTCGGCCATGCGGTCACCCCTTCGTCGCGCCGGAGGTGAGCCCGGCGATGTAGTAGTCCATGAGGAAGGCGTAGAGGATCAGCGGCGGCGCGGCGGTCAGCAGCGCCCCGGTCATGATCTGCCCCCAGTTGAAGACGTCGCCCTTGATCAGCGTGGTGACGATGCCGACGGGCAGCACCAGCTGATCGGCCGAGGTGGTGAACACCATCGGATAGAGGAACTGCGCCCAGGAGACGGTGAAGGCGAAGATGCCCGCCGCGATCAGCCCGGGCAGGGCGACCGGCAGGAACACCAGCCGCAGCGTCTGCATCCAGGTGGCCCCGTCGATCAGCGCGGCCTCGTCCAGCTCCTTCGGGATGGAGGCGAAATAGCCGATCATGATCCAGGTGCAGAAGGGCACGGTGAGGGTTGGGTAGATGAAGATCAGCGTCCACCAGTTGTTGATGAAGCTGATCCCGGTGAGGCCCTGCAGTTCCGCGAAGATCTTGAACAGCGGGATGAACAGCAGCGTTTCCGGCACGAGGTAGGTGAGGAACACGCCCGTCGCCAGCGACGTCGAGCCCCAGAACTTCATGCGGCTGAGCGCGAACGCCGCCGGCACCGCGATCAGCATGGTGACGCAGACCACGATCACCGTGACCAGCACCGAGTTGCGGAAGAAGATCAGGAACTGCTGCTGCGACAGCAGCTCCGCATAGTTGCCTAGCGTCGGGTCGAACACCCACCACGGGTTCGCCGCGGTGGAGATCTCGGCGCTGGTCTTGAGCGAGGTGATCAGCATGTAGATGGGCGGCATCAGGAAGATCACCGCGAACAGCGCGAGGCAGACATAGGACCAGCGCAGGGCCCAGCGCCGCTCGCGGCTCATGCTGCCGTGGGAGGGGTTGATGCCGGCGCCCGCGGGCGCGTCTTGGGATGCGACGACCATCAGACCTGCGTCCCCCTCTTCATCACGTCGCGGAGGATGAACACCGCGAGCACCGCCAGGAAAGGCATCATGAACAGCGAGATCGCGGCGCCGAGGGGGATGTCCCCGCTCTCGATGCCGCGGGAGAAGGCCCAGGTGCCGAAGATGTGGGTCCGGTCGAGCGGGCCGCCGGCGGTGAGGATGCGGACGATGTCGAAGTTGGCGAATGTCACGATCAGCGAGAACAGCGCCGTGATCGCGATGATGTTCCGCATCATCGGCAGCGTGATGTACCAGATCCGCTGCCACCAGTTGGCGCCGTCGATCAGCGCCGCCTCGTAGAGCTGGTCGGGCACCGACTTCAGCGCCGCCAGATACATGATCATGAAGAACGGCGCCCCGATCCACACGTTGACCAGGATCACCGAGAAGCGCGCCCAGTCGGCGTCTCCGGTCCAGGGGATCGGGTCGCCGCCCCACTGCGCGATGATCCAGTTGAAGGCGCTGTAGGACGGGTCGAACAGCCAGAGCCAGGCGAGCGTGCTCATCGCCGGCGGGATGACCCAGGGCACCAGCAGGACGCCGCGCCAGACGCGCTGCTTCTTGTTGGGGATGTTGTGGACGAAATGCGCGACGACGAAGCCGATGATCGCCTTGAAGATCACGGCGGTGCCGGCGAAGAGGCAGGTCTGCCAGACCACCATCCAGAACGTCTCGCGCTTGAACAGGAACGTGAAGTTCCCGAAGCCGACGAAACGTTCCATGCTCTTGTTCAGGGTCGCGAGATACATCCCGTAGATCGCGGGATAGAGCACCAGCGTCGCTACCAGCAGGATCAGCGGCAGCGTCATCAGGAACGCCACCGTGCTCTTGCGCCGCGTGGTGGCGCGCAGCGAGGTGCGCGCGCCCTTCGGCGGCTTCACGGCCACGGTCGGAGGAAGCGTGTGGGTCACGAGAAGGCTCCGCAGACTGGAGGACGGGAACGGGAACGGCCCGGCCGCCCTCCGGCGGCCGGGGCGTCGCCCGCGCGGTCACATCCGCATGAAGCCTTCGATCTCGTTCGCCGCCCACGAGAGGGTGCGGTCCAGCGACTCGCCCTCCATCTGCCGCACGACCATCTTGGTCATCACGCCCTGGGTGTAGATCTGCTGGGCGATGTTATGCGGCGCCGGCGCGCCGGAGATCGAAAGGGTCTGCGTGCCGTGGGGGTCGGGGTAGTGGTAGAGCGTCCCCTTCGGCGGGCCCACCTCGGCCCAGGTGTCGAACTTGGTGAGCTTCTCGAAGGCGGGGATGTCGTAGCCCGCCGACGCCTCGACGAGGGCCTTGGCCGAGCTCTCGCGCCCGAGATGCATCAGCAGGCTCTTGGCCGCGTCCTTCTTCTCGCTGAACTTCCAGACGCCGAGGAAGTAGGGCAGAAACGGCAGGTAGCGCCCGTTCGGCCCCGAGGGCGCGCCATGCGTCCACAGGTTCTGCGCCATGTCCGGCGCGTCCCGCACGGCGACGGCCCAGGCGCTGGGGGGGTTCCAGATCATCGAGCCGTTGCCGGAGACCAGCCACTTGTTGTTCGAGGCGTCGTCCCAGGCCGGCGCGTCGGGCGCGAGCAGCGGGCCGAGCTCCTTCATGTATTCGAGCGCGGCGCGCACGCCGTCGGAATCGGCGGTGACGTCGCCCGCCTCGTTCACCAGGTTCCCGCCGAATGCGGCGAAGATGGCGCCGACCGAATCGACGCTGTCCGAGGTGGAGCCGAGTCCGATGCCGATCGGGTTGCCGCCGGCGTGGCAGGCCTTGGCGGCCTCGAGGAAGACCTCCATGGTCCAGTTCGCGTCGTTCGGCGCGGCGCCGGCCGGGTAGATCTCCTGGATGTCGATGCCGGCGTGCTCCTTGAGCAGGTCGACGCGCGAGCAGGGGCCCTTGATCTGGCTGCCGGCGGTGAAGGGCATGCCGGACCAGAAGCCGTCGACATGGCCGAGATACTTCACCGTGTCGTTGACCTCGCCGTATTCGGCGCGCAGCGCCTCGACGATGTCGTCCATCGGCTCGAGGTCGTTGCGGTACTGGGGCAGATACCAGGTGCCGAAGGAGAGCACGTCGTGGCCGGCGCGGGCCTGCGCCTCGGCGGCCTGGGTCAGGATAAGCTTGTTGCCCTGCGAGGTGATGAAGTCGATCGAGACCGGCACGTTCTCCTTCGCCGACCATTCCTCGACGAGGGTGACGGCGGCGTCGTTGGCGCCGGGCACCCAGTGGTCCCAGAAGCCGATCGAGAGCGTCTCGGACGCGTTGGCGCGGCGCACCCAAGGCGCCGCGAGCGTGGCCGCGGAGACGGCGGTCGCCGTCGTCAGCAGCCGACGACGCGAGATCCGCGTGTCGTTGGTCATCAGCGTTGTCCTCCCTGTGGGCGATCGATTCTTGCCGGCCGCCGCCTTCGTCGCGCCTTTTGTCTTGGTCTTCCGGGCCGCCGGGACTGGCGCGATCGTCCCGCGCGGGCCGTTCCTCGATCTTTCTCCAGAACGCCGGCCCACCGCCGTGGCGCAACCGTCAGTTGAAGAAGTATCGCACGGCGCCTTACGCCACGGCAACTCTTTTTCACGGCGAGGCATGAGTTTGCGGCCGCGCACTCCTCCGCGGAGCGCCCCCCCCACCCGCGGGGGGCGCGGCTCCGTCAGTAGAGCCCGCCGCCGCTTCCCTCGGCGCGGCCGGTGCGCGTCAGCGCCACCGCGCGCTGGGCGGCGGCGGCGAGGAGCTGGTTGTCGGCCTGGATCGTGACCAGGCGGTAGCCCTTCTCGATCATGCCGCGGGCGTAGGCGGGCGCGCCGCAATGGATGCCGGCGACCTTGCCGTGGCGCTTCGCGGCGGCGGCGATCGCGTGGATGATCTCGAGCAGCTCGGGCTCGTCGCGGTCGCCCTTGGCCGCGAAGCCGTGCGACAGGCCGAGATCGGCGGGCCCGACATAGACGCCGTCGACGCCGGGGGTGGAGAGGATCTCGTCGAGATTCTCGACCGCCTTGCGGGTCTCGATCATGGGCAGGACCAGCAGCGTCTCGTTCGCCTTCACCGCGTAGTCGGCGCCGCCGTACCAGGTGGCGCGGACCGGGCCGAAGCTGCGCTCGCCCTCGGGCGGGTAGCGGCAGGCGCGCACCAGCGCCTCGGCCTCCGCCCGGCTGTTCACCATCGGGCAGATCACGCCGTAGGCGCCGGCGTCGAGCAGCTTCATGATGATGCCGGGCTCGTTCCAGGGCACGCGCACCAGCGGCGTGGCGGCGGTGGTCGAGATCGCCTGCAGCATCCCGATCGCGGTCTGGTAGTCCACGAGGCCGTGCTGCAGGTCCACGGTCAGCGAATCCCATCCGGCCTGGGCCATGTTCTCGGCCGCGGCGGAGCTCGGGATGCCGAGCCAGCCGTTCACCGCGGGCCGGTCCGCGGCCCAGAGCGTCTTCAATCCGTTCTCACGCATCGTCCTTCGTCTCCCTCCCTGCGCGGCGACTCGCCGCGGACGGCTCTTTCGCGCCGTTCGCGCGGAGAGCCTAGCGGATGTCGCAGGGGAAGCTCGCGCGAATTCGCGAGGGACGCCTCGTACCGCCGCGCGGAAGCTCTGACTCCGCGGGGGATTCCCGCGCGCTCTGATCCGTGATTCCGTCGCCCGAGGCGGTGAGACGGAGGCGACATGGGTCGAGAGCTGGAGATCCGGGACGATCTGCCGGTGGAGCAGCCTCGGGCGCTGGCGGCGCGAGAGCGGAGCCTTGCGGCGCGGCGGCTGCCGGCGATCGCGAACGC
>JAWLFJ010000030.1:0-34389 GCA_041685625.1 Paracoccaceae bacterium
CTTCGCGCTGGTGGCGCTGGGGCTGATGGTGTTCGTCTCGATGCAGGACGTGCGGACGGTGCGGCGATGACGGAGATGGCCTTCGGGCGGGCGCCGGCGGCGCCCGGCGAGTCGGCGCTGCTGCGCTGGTGGCGGACGGTCGACCGCTGGACGCTGGGCGCCGTGCTGGCGCTGGTGGCGCTCGGCCTCGTGATCGGCATGGCGGCCTCGGCGCCCCTCGCGGAGCGCAACGGGCTCGGGCCGTTCCACTACGTGATCCGGCAGGCGGGCTTCGCGCTGGTGGCGCTGGGGCTGATGGTGTTCGTCTCGATGCAGGACGTGCGGACGGTGCGGCGGCTGGCGGTGCTGGGCTTCTGCGGCGCCCTCGTGGCGGCGATGCTGCTGCCCGTCTTCGGGACCGATTTCGGCAAGGGCGCGGTGCGCTGGTATTCGCTCGGCTTCGCGTCGCTGCAGCCGTCGGAGTTCCTCAAGCCGGCCTTCGTCGGCACCGCGGCGTGGATGATGGCGGCGAGCGCCGAGCGGCACGGACCGCCCGGGATCACGCTGTCCTTCCTGCTCGCGACGGGATGCGCGGCGCTTCTGGCGATGCAGCCGGATTTCGGGCAGGCGGCGCTGCTGATGGCGACCTGGGGGGCGATGTTCTTCGTCGCCGGGGCGCCGGCGGGGCTGCTGGTGGGGCTCGGCGCCGCGGTGGCCGGGGTGGGGGCCTTCGCCTACGAGAATTCGCAGCATTTCGCGCGGCGGATCGACGGTTTCCTCGCCGCGGAGATCGACCCGAGGACGCAGCTCGGCTACGCCACCAACGCGATCCGGGAGGGCGGCTTCCTCGGCGTCGGGCTCGGCGAGGGATCGGTCAAGAACACTCTGCCGGACGCCCATACGGACTTCGTGATCGCGGTGGCGGCGGAGGAGTACGGGTTGCTCCTGTGTCTTGGAATCATTGCGCTTTATCTCCTGATCACGGTGCGCGCCCTGCTGCGGCTGGCCGAGGAGCGCGACGCGCTGGCGCGCCTCGCGGGGAGCGGGATGGCGGCGCTGATGGGGCTGCAGGCCTTCGTCAATCTCGGCGTCGCGATCCGGCTCCTGCCGGCGAAGGGCATGACGCTGCCGTTCGTGAGCTATGGCGGCTCCTCGCTGATGGCGGCGGGGATCGGCATGGGGCTGCTGCTGGCGATGACGCGGCGCAGGCCGCAGCGGGACGTGCTGGAGGCGTTCGAGGACGGGGCCGGGCGGTGACGGATGTTCGGGTTTCGGTCCGCGCCGCGCCGGCGTGCGTTCGCGGATCGTTCCGCGCGGTTCCGGGCGGCTTCGGGGCGCCGGCGTGAGGCGGCTGGTGATCGCGGCGGGCGGCACGGGCGGGCACATGTTCCCGGCCGAGGCTCTGGCGCGGGAGATGCTGGCGCGGGGCTGGGCGGTGACCCTCTCCACCGATGCGCGGGGCGCGCGCTACGCCAAGGGCTTTCCGGCGGAGGTCGAGCGGCGGGAGACGGCGGCGGCGACCTTCGCGCGGGGCGGGATCGCGGCGAAGCTGGCGGCGCCGGTCAGGATCGCGGCGGGGATCGCCGCGACCGTGGCCGCGTTCCGGCGGACGCGGCCCGACGCGGTGGCGGGGTTCGGGGGCTATCCGAGCCTGCCGGCGCTGGCGGCGGCGACGCTTCTGAGGCTGCCGCGGCTGATCCACGAGCAGAACGGCGTGCTGGGGCGGGTCAACCGGCGCTTCGCGCCGCGGGTGCAGGCGGTGGCCTGCGGGACCTGGCCGGTGGCGGACCCGCCGGCGGGCGCCCGGCTGGTGCGGGTCGGCAACCCGGTGCGCGCCGCGGCGCTGGCGGCGCGGCACGGCTACGTCCCGCCGGGGCCGGAGGGGCCGCTGCGGTTGCTTGTGTTCGGCGGAAGCCAGGGGGCGAGCGTGTTCTCGCGGCTCGTGCCGGAGGCGGTCGCGCGGCTGCCGGAGGGGCTGCGCGCGCGGCTGCAGGTGACGCAGCAGGCGCGCGAGGGCGAGGTCTCGCCGGTCTCGGGCGCCTGGCGTCGGATCGGCGTCGAGGCGGAGGCCGCGGCCTTCTTCGAGGACCTGCCCCGGCGCATGGCGGCGGCGCATCTGGTGGTGTGCCGGGCCGGCGCCTCGACCGTGGCGGAGCTGACGGCGATGGGGCGCCCGGCGATCCTGATCCCGTATCCGAGCGCGATGGACGACCATCAGACGGCGAACGCGCGGCCGCTGGCCGAGGCGGGGGCGGCGGTGCTGGCGCCCGAGGCCGGGTTGACCGCCGAGGGGCTTTCGTCGCACATCGCGGCGATCCTGGACGATCCGGCGCGGGCGGCGGCGATGGCGGAGGCGGCCCGCGGCCTCGGGCGGCCCGACGCGGCGGCGCGGCTCGCCGATCTGGTCGAGCGGATCGCCGAGGGACGCCCTCCGGAGGCGACGCCGACCTGAAGCGCCCGGCCGGGGCGGCCCGCGCCGCCCGGCGACGCCCGCCCGAGCCGCCCCCGGCGGCGGAGACCCTGATCCGCGCGGCCCCGGACCGGCCGGGACCGCGCCAGAGACACCGGAGAGATCCCATGAGCCCCGCCACCCGCCTGCCGCAGGAGATCGGCCCGATCCATTTCGTCGGCATCGGCGGCATCGGCATGAGCGGCATCGCCGAGGTGATGCTCAACCTCGGCTACGACGTGCAGGGCTCCGACCAGCGCGAGAGCGAGATCGTGACGCGGCTGAAGGGCCTCGGCGCGCGGATCTTCCTTGGCCAGCGGGCGGAGAATCTCGGGCGGGCGGAGGTCGTGGTGATCTCCTCGGCCATCAAGCCGGGCAACGCCGAGCTCGACGCGGCGCGGGCCGCCGGGCTGCCGGTGGTGCGGCGCGCGGAGATGCTGGCCGAGCTGATGCGCCTCAAGCACAACGTCGCGGTGGCGGGGACGCACGGCAAGACCACGACGACGAGCATGGTGGCGGCGGTGCTGGACGCGGGCGGCGTCGATCCGACGGTGATCAACGGCGGGATCATCCACGCCTACGGCTCCAACGCGCGGCTCGGCGCGGGGGAGTGGATGGTGGTGGAGGCCGACGAGAGCGACGGCACCTTCGTGCGCCTGCCGGCGACGCTCGCCATCGTCACCAACATCGATCCCGAGCATCTGGACCATTACGGCGACTTCCAGGGCGTCAAGGACGCCTTCGAGAGCTTCGTCGCCAACATCCCCTTCTACGGCGCGGCGATCTGCTGCCTGGATCACCCCGAGGTGCAGAGCCTGGTCGGGCGCGTCGACGACCGGCGGGTGATCACCTACGGCTTCACGCTGCAGGCGGACGTCGTGGGGGTGAACCTGCGCGCCGAGGACGGCGGCAGCCGCTTCGACGTGATCGCGCGGCTGCGCGACGGCATGGCGCGGGGCGAGCGGCGGATCGAGGGGCTGTTCCTGCCGATGCCGGGCCGCCACAACGTGCAGAACGCGCTGGCGGCGGTGGCGGTGGGGCTGGAGCTGAAGCTGCCCGACGCCGCGATCCGCGAGGCGCTGGCGGGCTTCGGCGGGGTCAACCGGCGCTTCACGCGGGTGGGGACGTGGAACGGCGCCACGATCGTCGACGACTACGGCCATCATCCGGTGGAGATCGCCGCGGTGCTGGCGGCGGCGCGGCAGGCGGCGGGGCCTGAGGGGCGGGTGCTGGCGGTGCATCAGCCGCATCGCCACACGCGCCTCGCGAGCCTGTTCGAGGAGTTCTGCCTCTGCTTCAACGAGGCGGACATGGTGGCGATCGCGGACGTCTACGCCGCCGGCGAGGCGCCGATCGAGGGCGCCGACCGCGACGCGCTGGTCGAGGGGCTGCGCCGGCACGGGCACCGGGACGTGAGCGCGCTGGACGGGGCCGAGGGTCTGGCGCCCTGGGTCGCGGCGCGGGCGCGGCCGGGGGACTACGTCGTCTGCCTCGGGGCCGGGACCGTCACGCAGTGGGCGAACGCGCTGCCGGAGGCGCTGGCCGGCCGGGCGGCGGCGGAGTGAGCCGGTGATCCCCGACGATCAGCCTCATCTCAGGCGCGGCGTCGGGCTGGCGCTGCTGACGCTCTACGGCGTCGGAGTGATGGTGGGCGCGGGGATCTTCGTGCTCGTCGGCGAGACCGCGGGCCTGAGCGGGCGCTGGGCGCCGCTGGCCTTCCTGATCGCGGCGCTGGTGGCGGCGCCGACGGCGGCGAGCTACGCCGAACTCGCCGCGCGGATCCCCGAGGCGGGGGGCGAGGCGGCCTATCTGCGCGATGCCTTCGGCCTGCCCTGGCTGCCGCAGCTCGCCGCCGTGATGATCTGCGGAGGCGCGGTGATCTCGGCCTCGGCGGTGCTGCAGGGCAGCGTCGGCTACATGCGCGGCTTCATCGACCTGCCGGCGGACACGCTGATCGTCATCACCGGGCTGCTGCTGGGGCTGGTCGCGCTCTCGGGCGTGGTCGAGTCGCTCAGGCTGCTGGCGGCGTTCACGGTGCTGGGCATCGGCGGGCTCCTGTTCGTCGCGGCGGGCGGGCTGTTCGGCACGCCGGCCGAGGCGGCGGCGCCGGCGGCGGAGGCGGCGTTTCCGGTCGCCGGGCTGGCGGCGGCGACGCTGCTGGCGTTCTTCGCCTTCATCGGCTTCGAGGACATGGTCAACATGGCCGAGGAGACCCGCGATCCGGGGCGCACGGTGCCGCGGGCGCTCGGCCTCGCGCTGGCGATCACGGCGGGCCTCTACGCGCTGGTGGTGTTCGCGGCGCTGCGGGCCGTGCCGGCGGAGGCGCTCGCGGCCTCCGAGCGGCCGCTGGCGCTGGTGGTGGAGCGGTCGCTCGGGCGCGGCGGCGTGGCTTTCGCGGTGGTGGCGGTGTTCTCGACGCTGAACGGAGTGCTCGCGCAGATCCTGATGGCGTCGCGCCTGCTCTACGGCGCGGCGCGGGACGTGCCGGCGCTGGCCTTCCTGGCGACGGTGAACGAGCGGTTCCGGACGCCGGGGCGGACCACGGTGCTGGCGACGGCGGTGGTGATCGGCGTCTCGCTGGCGGTGCCGCTGCTGGAGTTGGCGGCGACGAGCGCGACGATCCTGCTGATGGCGTTCTGCGGGATGAACCTCGCGCTGATCGTGCTGAAGCGCCGGCGGCCGCCGCCGGCGGGGGCGTTCAGCGTGCCGGGCTGGGTGCCCTGGCTCGGGCTCGTCTTCGCGCTGGCGGCGCTGGCGGCGCCGTTCCTGTTGTGATGGACGGCGCGGCGCTGATCCGGCGGCTGCCCGCGGCGCGGGGGCGGATGGAGCCGATGCGGCCTCTGGCGCCCTTGAGCTGGCTGCGGGTCGGGGGGCCGGCGGAGGCGCTGTTCTCTCCCGCCGACGCGGCGGATCTGGCGGCGGTGCTTCGCGGGACGCCGGAGGGGGTGGCGGTGACGCCGCTCGGCGTCTGCTCCAACCTGATCGTGCGGGACGGCGGGCTGCCGGGGCTGTCGGTGCGGCTCGGGCGCGGCTTCACGGGGGCCGAGGCGCTGCCGGGGAGCCGGATGCGGTTCGGGGCGGCGACGCTCGATTCGCGCGCGGCGGCGGCGGCGGCGGAGGCCGGGGTCGCGGGGCTGGAGTTCCTGCGGACGATTCCGGGCGCCCTCGGCGGGGCGGTGCGGATGAACGCGGGGTGCTACGGGGCGTATCTGGCGGACGTGTTCGAGAGCGCCGAGGCGGTGACGCGGGACGGGCGGATCGTGACGCTCGGCGCGGAGGACGTGCGCTTCGGCTATCGCGAGAGCGATCTGCCCGAGGGGTGGATCGTGACCTCGGTGACGCTGCGCGGGACGCCGGGGGAGGCGGATGCGATCCGGGCGCGGATGCAGGCGCTGGTCGCGAAGCGGGCGGAGAGCCAGCCGGTGGGGACACGTTCCTGCGGGTCGACCTTCCGCAATCCGGCCGGCTATTCGAGCACCGGCGAGGCGGGCGATCCCATGGACCTCAAGGCCTGGGCGCTGATCGACGCGGCGGGCTGCCGGGGGATGCGGCTCGGCGGCGCGATGATCTCCGACAAGCACGCCAACTTCCTGCTGAACGCCGGCGACGCGACGGCGGCGGATCTCGAGGCTTTGGGCGAGGCGGTGCGCGAAAGGGTTTTCGCGGCGCGGGGGATCAGGCTAGAGTGGGAGATACTTCGGATCGGCGTTAAGGATCCGTCAACCATGACCGGAGAGCATCCGGCGGCGTAACGAGGCAGGCGCGCGGGATCGGGGACAACCCCGGCGAGGCGCGGAACAGGACGAGTGATGGGCAGGGCATCCCGGGTGGCGGTGCTCATGGGCGGCCGGTCGGCCGAGCGGGCGGTGTCGCTCGTCTCGGGCGCGGAATGCGCGGCCGCCCTGAGGCGCGCGGGCCACGAGGTCACGGAAATGGATGCGGGGGCGGACCTCTGCGCGGCGCTGCAAGGCGCGCGGCCCGAGGTCGTGTTCAACGCCCTGCACGGGCGCTGGGGCGAGGACGGCTGCGTGCAGGGGCTGCTCGAGTGGCTCGGCCTGCCCTACACCCATTCCGGCGTGATGGCCTCCGCCCTCGCCATGGACAAGGCGCGGGCCAAGGACGTGTTCGCCGCCGCCGGGCTGAGGGTCGCCGAGGGGCGGCTGGTGGGCCGGGACGAGGTGCAGGCGGCGCATCCGTTCGAGCCGCCCTACGTCGTCAAGCCGTTCAACGAGGGCTCCTCGGTCGGCGTGCATCTGGTGATGGAGGGGGCGAACGGCCCCGTGCGCCTCGGCGCCGACGCGCCCGAGACGCTGCTGGCGGAGCGCTTCGTGCCGGGACGGGAGCTGACCGTCTCGGTCCGGGGCGGCGAGCCGCTCGCCGTCACCGACATCGTCGCGCGCACCGGCTGGTACGACTACGAGGCGAAATACGGCGCCGGCGGCTCCGAGCACGTGATCCCGGCCGAGATCCCGCCGGCGGTGGAGCGCGCCTGCCTCGACGCCGCGGCGCGGGCGCACGAGGCGCTCGGCTGCCGCGGGCTCAGCCGCGCCGATTTCCGCTGGGACGAGAGCCGGGGCGAGGACGGGCTCGTGATCCTCGAGGTGAACACCCAGCCCGGCATGACGCCGACCTCGCTGGCGCCGGAGCAGGCGGCGCACCGGGGCATGAGCTTCGAGGATCTGGTGACCTGGATGGTGGAGGACGCCTCATGCGGGCGCTGAGACGCGCGCTGCGCGGCCTGTTCCGCGCCCCGCGCGAGGGGGCGGGTCCGTTCGAGCGGCGCCGGCGCGATCCCTCGCCCTCGCGCCTGCGCTACCGGCTCGACCGGCTCGGGCGGCGCGGCTACGTGCGCTTCGCGCTGCGGCGGCTGGCCTGGCCGGCGGTGGCCGGGCTCGCGCTGCTCTGGGCCTGGCACCAGCCCTGGGTCTGGGCGCGGGGCGAGGCGGCGGTGGAGGCGGCGCGCTCGGCGCTGGTCGAGCGGCCGGAGTTCCTGGTGACGCGGCTGAGGATCGAGGGGGGCTCGGAGGGCCTCAAGGCGCGGGTCGCGCGGCGCGTCGCCTTCGACGCGCCGGTCTCCTCGCTGAAGCTCGATCTGAGGGCGATCCGAGAGGCGGTGCAGACGACGCCGGGCGTCGCCTCGGCCAGCGTGGCGGTCATGGGGACGGGGGTGCTTTCGGTCCGGGTCACGCAGCGCGCGCCGGCGGCGCTGTGGCGCTGGGAGGGGCAGCTGCATCTGGTGGACCGCGACGGCGTGGTGATCGCGCCCGTGGCGCGGCGGACCGACCGGCCGGGCCTGCCGCTGATCGTCGGCGAGGGCGCGGACCGCGCGGCGGCCGAGGCGCTGCGCCTCTGGGCGCGGGCGGCGCCGTTGCACGACCGGCTGCAGGCGCTGGTGCGGGTGGGCGAGCGGCGCTGGACGCTGGCGCTGATCGGCCCGCAGCAGGTGCATCTGCCGGCGGACGGGGCGGAGCGCGCGCTGTCGCGGCTGCTCGCCCTCGACGCCGCCGAGGAGATCCTGGAGCGCGAGGTGAGCGCGGTGGACCTGCGCGATCCGGAGCGTCCGGTGCTGCGGCTGACGCCGCGGGGGGCGGGCGAGGCGGCGCGGATGCGCCTCGTGCGGAGCGGCAAGGGAGAGGACGCATGAGGCACGCCCTCTTCGCGGCGCAGCGGGCGATGCGCGACCAGCTCAGATCGGCGCTGAAGCGCGGGCTGCTGGGGCTGATCGACATCGGCACCAGCAAGACCGCCTGCGTGATCCTGAGGGTGGACCCGGCGAAGCTCGCGGTGTCGAGCCACGAGGAGGCGCATCTCGGCGGTTTCGGGGCGATGCGGGTGATCGGCGTCGGCGTCACGCGCTCGCGGGGCGTGCGCCTCGGCGAGATCGTGGAGATGGAGGAGTGCGAGCGGGCGATCCGCACCGCGCTGCAGCAGGCCGAGAAGATGGCGGGCGTGCGCGTCGACCAGGTGGTCGGCGCGATCTCCGGCGCGCGGCCGGCGAGCTTCGGCGCGACGGGGGAGACCGAGGTGATGACCGGCGAGGTGACGGAGGCCGACGTCGCCGCCGCCCTCGCCGAGTGCCCGGAGCCGCCGCTGGAGGACGACCGGGAGATCCTGCACGCGCTGCCGGTGAACTTCACGCTGGACCGCACCAGCTTCCTCGCCGATCCGCGGGGGATGGCGGGCGAGCGGCTGTCGGTCGACATGCACGTCCTTTCGGTCGCGGGGGCGCCGCTGCGGAATCTGGCGCGCTGCGTGCGGCGCTGCGATCTCGAGCTCGCGGGCGTGGTGACGGCGCCCTACGCGGCGGCGCTCTCGAGCCTGGTGGAGGACGAGCAGGAGCTCGGCGCCGCCTGCCTCGACATGGGGGCGGGCTCCACCGGCGTCTCGATCTTCCTGCGCCGCCAGCTGATCTTCGCGGACGCGGCGCGGGTCGGCGGGGCGCACGTCACGCGAGACGTCTCGGAGGCGTTCTCGATCGAGGCTCAGCTCGCCGAGCGGATCAAGGTGATCCACGGGGGCGTGGTGGCGACGGGGCTCGACGACCGGGAGCTGATCGCGGCGCCGCCGATCGGGGCGCCGGAGGGGCACGAGCGGCACGTCACGCGCTCGGCCCTGATCGGGGTGATCCGGCCGCGGGTGGAGGAGATCCTGGAGGAGGCGCGCGCGCTGCTCGACGCGGCGGGGTTCGACCATCTGCCCTCCCGCCGCATCGTGCTGACGGGCGGCGGCAGCCAGCTTCCGGGCCTCGAGGACGTGGCGCGGCGGGTGCTGGGCCAGCGCGTGCGCGTCGGCCGGCCGATCCGCATCGGCGGGCTGCCCCAGTCGGCGGCCGGGCCGGGTTTCGCCGCGGCGGTGGGCCTCGCGGCCTATGCGGTGCGCCCGCACGACGAGATCTGGGATTTCGAGGCGCCGGCGACGATCGGCGGACGAACGCGGCTGCGGCGCGCGGTGCGATGGTTCAGGGACAACTGGTGACGCCGGATTTCCGCGTGACCGGCGATCACGATTCGGATATAATTACAGCAAAACGCGAAGAACGACCCGAGCAGTACGAACGAGCGGCAACGCGCGACCCCGAACAAGAACTGGGGCGCACAGCATACAGGCGGACTCCATGGCACTCGATCTCGTGATTCCGGAGCAGACCGAGCTCCGGCCGCGCATCACCGTCTTCGGCGTGGGCGGGGCCGGCGGCAACGCCGTCAACAACATGATCGACAAGGCGCTGGAGGGCGTGGAGTTCGTGGCGGCGAACACCGACGCCCAGGCGCTGCAGCAGTCGAAGGCGGTGCGGCGCATCCAGCTCGGCTCCGGGGTGACGCAGGGGCTCGGCGCGGGGGCGAAGCCGCAGGTGGGCTGCGCGGCGGCGGAGGAGTCGATCGAGGAGATCGTGGAGGCGCTGGCCGGCGCGCACATGTGCTTCATCACCGCCGGCATGGGCGGCGGCACCGGCACCGGCGCGGCGCCGGTGATCGCGCACGCCGCGCGCGAGATGGGCGTGCTGACGGTCGGCGTCGTGACCAAGCCGTTCCAGTTCGAGGGCACGAAGCGCATGCGCTTCGCCGAGCAGGGCGTCGAGGAGCTTCAGAAGGTCGTCGACACCCTCATCATCATCCCGAACCAGAACCTGTTCCGCATCGCCAACGAGCGCACCACCTTCGCCGAGGCGTTCATGCTGGCGGACGACGTGCTCTATCAGGGCGTGAAGGGCGTGACGGACCTGATGGTGCGCCCGGGCCTGATCAATCTCGACTTCGCGGACGTCCGCTCCGTGATGGACGAGATGGGCAAGGCGATGATGGGCACCGGCGAGGCCGAGGGCGACGACCGCGCCGTGCAGGCGGCCGAGAAGGCGATCGCCAACCCGCTGCTGGACGAGATCAGCCTGAAGGGCGCGCGCGGCGTCCTGATCAACATCACCGGCGGCTACGACCTGACGCTGTTCGAACTGGACGAGGCGGCGAACCGGATCCGCACCGAGGTCGACCCGGAGGCGAACATCATCGTCGGCTCGACGCTGGATCCGGACATCTCGGGCGTCATGCGCGTCTCGGTCGTCGCCACCGGCATCGAGGCGGAGGAGGCCCGTCGGGCCGATCCCGCGCGCCCGGCGGGCGCGGCCGGCGGCCGGGCGCCGGAGCCGCGGCGGGCGGCCGTCGAGGAGCCGGCCCCCGAGGCCGAGGCGGCGCGGGCGGCTCCGCAGGCGCCGGCCGAGATCCGCGAGCCGGCCGCTGCGGCGGATCGCGCGACGACCCGGCGCGTCGAGGCGGCGCCGATCTTCGACGACGCCGACGCGCCGCTGGCCGAGGCCCCGGCCGAGCCGGAGCCCGACCGCTCCGCGAGCCCGTTCGAGCGGGACGGCGCCTTCATCGCCCCGGCCGCCGAGACCCCGCGCGCCCCGTCGCCGGGCGAGCCGAGCCCGGAGACGCTCCGCCGGCTGCAGGCGGCGGTCTCGCATCCGGGCGCCGCGGACGCCCGGCGGCCGGAGCCGCGCCCCGCGGCGCCGACGCCGGTGCGCCCGGCGCCCCAGACGGCGCCGCAGGCCGGCGCGCAGCCCGACCATGATCCGGGCGGCGAGCGCGGCCGCTTCGGCATCAACAGCCTGATCGGGCGCATGACCGGCGGTCAGGGCGGGGCGCAGCACCCCCGCGCGGCCGAGCCGTCGCTGCGCCGCGGCGGCGAGGATCCGGCCGAGGCCGACCGCCAGCGGGAGATCCCGGCCTTCCTGCGACGCCAGGCGAACTGATCCCGTCCCGCGGCCGCCGCCGCACCCGATGAAGAGCCCGCCCGGCCGCATCGCCTGGGCGGGCTTTTTGTTTCTGCGTCAGAGGTTTGCGGAGATTATGGCAGGCTCTGTAGCAAACCGTCGCAAAGCTTGATTTGAGGATCGCCCTCCCATGCGCTTAACGGGTTTCAAACGAAAAGCCGGAACCGGCTGGCGCGAACGAGGGCAGGGCATGCAGGCGACGATGAGGACGGCGGTCGAGTTCCGCGGGGTCGGGCTCCATTCCGGGCGCCCGGCGCGGATGCGGATCTCTCCCGCTTCGGCGCATTACGGGATCTGGTTCAAGCGCACGGATCTGCGCGGCATCGACGCAATGATCCCGGCGCGCTGGGACGCGGTGGCGGACACGCGGCTCTCGACGCTGCTGGCGAACCGCGACGGCGCGAGCGTCGGGACGGTGGAGCACGTCATGGCGGCGCTCGCCGGGCTCGGCGTCGACTGCGCGCTGATCGAGATCGACGGCCCGGAGATTCCGATCCTGGACGGCTCGTCGCGGGCCTTCACCGAGGCGCTGGCCGCCGTGGGCGTGATCCCTCTGGACGGCGAGCGGCGGCGGATCCGCATCCTGAAGCCGGTGGAGGTGCGCGACGGCGACCGCCTCGCGCGGCTGGAGCCGGCGTCGCGCTTCGAGATCGACGTGGCGATCGACTTCGAGGCGCCGGCCATCGGCCGGCAGGCGCTGCGGCTCGCGCTCGGTCCCGGCGACTTCCGGCGCGAGCTCTCGGGATGCCGCACCTTCTGCCTGCGCGACGAGATCGATGCGATGCGGGCGCTCGGACTGGCGCGCGGCGGCAGCCTCGATAACGCCGTGGTGGTGGACGGCGAGAGGGTGCTGAACCCGGACGGCCTGCGCCGGCGCGACGAGTTCGTGCGCCACAAGGCGCTGGACGTGGTGGGCGACCTCGCGCTCGCCGGCGCGCCGATCCTCGGGCGCTATGTCGGGCGGCGGAGCGGTCACGAGATGACCAACCGTCTGCTGCGCGCCCTGTTCGCGACACCCGACGCCTGGCGCTCGGAGCTGGCCGCGGACGAGGTTCTCGCGGCCTGAGCGGCCGAAGACCCGGGGCGGCCTTGCTCCGCCCCCTTTCGATTGCGTAAATCCGCCGGGCGGAGCGAGGGCTCCGCCCGGCGCTTCGTTCGAAGGGACCCGTGATGCTCCGCCTCCTCCTCGCCTGCCTGCTCGTCCTCGGCCTCGCGGCTTGTTCGGACGACATGGATCCGAACGAGGACCGCTACGCCGGCCGCAGCGCCGCCTCGATCTACCAGGAGGGCGAGGCGCAGCTGAACGACGGCGACCCGATCGCCGCCGCCGAGACCTTCGAGGAACTGGAGCGGGTCCATCCCTATTCGGAGTGGTCGAGGCGCGCGATGATCATGGCCGCCTTCGGCTTCTATCAGGGCCAGGACTTCGACCGGTCGATCGCCGCCGCGTCGCGCTACATCGACTTCTTCCCGGCCGATCCCGACGCGGCCTACGCCCAGTACCTGATCGGCATGAGCCATTACGACCAGATCATGGACGTCGAGCGCGACCAGGGCGAGACCAGCCGGGCGCTGCAGGAGCTGGAGGAGGTGGTGCGCCGGTATCCCGGTTCCGAATACGCGCGGGAGGCGCGGCTGAAGATCGACCTGGCGCGCGACCAGCTCGCCGGCCAGGAGATGCTGGTCGGGCGCTATTACCTCGGCCAGGGCAACCACGTCGCCGCGATCAACCGCTTCAAGCGGGTGCTGACGCTGTACCAGACCACGAGCCAGGCGCCGGAGGCGCTGCACCGGCTGGTGGAGGCGTATCTCTCGCTCGGCGTCGAGGCCGAGGCGCGGACGGCGGCGGCTGTGCTCGGCCACAACTTCCCGGGCTCGCCGTGGTACGAGGCGAGCTTCGCGATGATGCAGGGGGCCGACATCGCGCCGTTCGAGGACCGCGAGAGCTGGATCAGCAAGGCGTTCCGGCGGGTCGTCACCGGCCAGACGCTCTGAGCGCCGGGGTGTGCTCCGCCATCTGGAGATCCGCGACGTCGTCCTGATCGCCCGGCTGGATCTGGAGCTGGGCGCGGGGCTGAACGTGCTGACCGGCGAGACGGGGGCGGGCAAGTCGATCCTGCTGGACGCGCTCGGCTTCGCGCTCGGCGGTCCCGCACGCGGGGAGATGGTGCGCGCGGGGGCCGAGGCGGGCGAGGTGACGGCGGTCTTCGACTGCCCCGAGGGGCATCCGGCGCGGGCGGTGCTGGGCGAGGCGGGGCTGGCGCTCGAGGGCGACGAGCTGATTCTCAGGCGCCGGCTGGCGGCGGGGGGGCGCGCCTCGGGCTTCGTCAACGACCGCCGCGCCTCGGGCGAGGTGATGCGGGCGGTGGGCGAGACGCTGCTCGAGGTGCATGGCCAGCACGACGACCGCGGCCTGCTGAACCCGCGGGGGCACCGGGCGATCCTCGACGCCTTCGCCGGGGCGGGGACGGAGGCGGTGCGCCGGCTCTGGGCCGCCTCGCAGGCGGCGGCGCGGGCGGAGGCCGAGGCGCGGGCGGAGGCCGAGGCGGCGGCCAAGGACGCCGAGTGGCTGGAGCACGCGGCGGAGGAGCTGGCGGCGCTGGCGCCGGAGGCGGGCGAGGACGAGACCCTCGACGCCGAGCGGCGGCTGATGCAGGCGGCCGAGCGGATCCGGGAGGACGTGGCGCGGGCCGCCGGGGCGCTCGGCGTCGACGGGGCCGAGGGGCGGATGGCCGACGCGGTGCGCTGGCTGGAGGGCGCCGCCGAGCACGCGGAGGGGCGGCTCGAGGGCGCGGTCGCCGCCCTGGAGCGGGCGCTGGTCGAGCTCGGCGAGGCGCAGTCGGGTGTGGAGGACGCGCTGGAGGCGCTGGCCTTCGATCCCTCGCGGCTGGAGCAGGTGGAGGAGCGGCTGTTCGCGATCCGGGGGCTGGCGCGCAAGCATCGGGTGCAGCCGGACGAGTTGCCGGCGCTGGCGGAGCGGCTTTCGGGCCGGCTGGCCGAGGTCGAGGGCGCCGAGGACCGGATCGCCGCGCTGGCCGCCGAGGCGAGGCGGGCGCGGGCGGACTACGACGCCGCGGCGGCGCGGCTGAGCGAGGTGCGGCGCGAGGCGGCGGCGCGGCTCGACGCGGCGGTGGCGGCGGAGCTGGCGCCGCTGAAGATGGAGCGGGCGCGGTTCGAGACGGTGGTGGCGCCCGAGGCGCCGGGGCCGGATGGGGCGGACCGGGTCGAGTTCCGGGTCGCGACCAATCCGGGCGGCGCGCCGGGGGCGCTGGCCAAGATCGCCTCCGGGGGCGAGCTCTCGCGGTTCCTGCTGGCGCTGAAGGTGTGCCTTGCGGGGGGCGAGGGACGCAGCCTGATCTTCGACGAGATCGACCGGGGGGTCGGCGGGGCGACTGCCGCCGCCGTCGGGGCGCGGCTGGCGGCGCTGGCGGAGGGGGCGCAGGTGCTGGTGGTGACGCATTCGCCGCAGGTGGCGGCGCGGGCGGACCGGCATTTCCGGATCGAGAAGCGGCTCGAGGACGGGACGGCGGTGACGGAGGTGCATCCGCTGGAGGACGCCGAGCGCGAGGACGAGATCGCCCGGATGCTGGCGGGGGAGCGGGTCACGGAGGCGGCGCGGGAGGCGGCGCGGGCGCTGCTGGCCGGCTGACGCCTTTGCGCGATGATCGCGGCCCATCACGGTCGTCGGGCCTCGCGCGTCGGCCGTTCGCGCGAGGCGAGGCCTCGGTGAGTTTCGCCCGACGCGGCTCGGCATGAAGCGGGGGCGCGGGTGAACGCGGGGCGAGGCCCCATCCTGATTTGGTCTATCGCCAGGCAAAGGCACCGCCGCTGCGGTCGTGTCTCCGCGCATGCTGATCCGCGCTTCCGTTGCCAGGGCAGGCGGTCGCAGGCGGCATGGGGCGGGCGCTGGAGATCCGGGACGAACTGGCGCCGAAGGAGCTGCGGGCGTCGGCGGCGCGCGACCGGCGCGACGGCTGCTTGCGACGTCGACGCTTCGGGGACGGCATGAGCCGGGCGGATGCGGCGAGCGCGGCGGGCATGGAGCGGCAGGCGCCGGGCGATGCCGTTGTTCGCTGCAACGCCGAAGGGGCCGGAGGGGAGGGCGTTGGTCCGCTTCGAGCCCGCCCGCCTGCGTCGTGCGAGGCGGAACTTGCGCCGCTCTTCGATCGGATCTTCCGAGGCCCCGATCCGGAGATGGACGGCATGAGCGCGTGGAGGCCCCCGGTCCTCTGCCGCTGGAGCCGGCGGCCTTGCCGGTCGCGGCGCTGGAGGCGATGCGGTGATCCCGCCGGGCGGGCCGGTCCTGCTGCCCGTGGCGACGAAGCCTTTGGACGTCCGCAAGGGCCTGAACGGCCTGCTGCCATCGACATCGATCTTGCGCAGAACGTCTTCCATATCCGGGGGCGTCGACGCGCAGGGCGCGATCGTCCTGCGGAAGTTCCGCCGGAGCGGGGTTCTCCCCTGCTTCGAAGATCTGCAGCCTCGCGCCATGGGGATGGAAGCCTGTGCGGGCGCGCACTTTCGGCCTCGCGAGCTGCGGAAGCCCGGACATGAGGTCCGGATCATGCCGCCAGCCTCCGTCACGCCTTGCGTGACGTCCGGGAAGACCGGTGCGGCCGGCGCCGAGGCCATCTGCCATGCGGGCGCCCCGACCGACCATGCGGTTCGTGCCCGTGAAGTCGGCCGAGCGGCGGGCGGCCCTGCCGGACCACGAGATCGGGGACTTCCTCGGCCGCCAGCGCACGCCGTTGGTGAACACGATCCGGGCGCGTCTCTCGGAGTTCGACATCGTCGTGGCCGATGGCGCGCGCAACATCGAGCGCCTGCCCGCGGCAGCGGGCGATCTGCCATCGGCGGCCCGCCCGTCGGCCGCGCCGCTCGCCGCTCGCCGCCCGCCTCCGCGAGACGCGGGAGAGGATCGATGCGGCGACCGCCCTGCTCGAAGCGGCGCAGAAGGCCGGTCCGCCCGCCCGACGTCTGGCGACGATCCGGGGTGTCGGCGCGGTGACGGCGAGGGCGACCGCCGTGACGACGCCGGAGGTCGGCGACGTCCGCTCGGCCCGTGATCGCGTGGCCCGGCGCGGCCTCACGCCGCAGCCGCATTCGAGCGGCGGCGAGGAGCGCCTGAGCCGGATCTCGAAGGCAGGAAGACGCTATCCGCGTCGGCTTCTTCACCTAACCGCGATGGCGCGGAGCAGCGCGCGGCGGCTCCGGAAACCGGGCGAAGACCGGCTCTCGCGCGTGCGGCAGAGAAAGTCCCTGAAAGTCGTCGCCGTCGTGCCGGCGAACCGCATGGCAAGGGTCGCCGGGCGCTGACCGCGCCGGGCGAAGGCTGCAGGGCTGCGGCGGCCTGACGCGACAGCCGGCCGGGACGCCGGCAAGGCGGTGGCGAGCCGCAACGCGAGGTGACGGCGAACGGACGGCGGGACGGCGATCGGGACACCCTGTTCAATCCGAGGCACGCCGAAACGCGCTCATGGATCCGGACCCGAGCGCAGGGAAGGACTTCATCAGGGCGCGCAGCCGCCGTGCCGCAGATCGGACGCCGTATAGCTGGCCGCGGCCGACCGAACGCCGGCACCGGATCGAGCCCTTGCCCCGTGGGGGCCGTTCATGAACGGACCGAGGGCGGCCCCGACCGACAGGCGCCGCCGGGTCGGACGCTCGTCGGCGCGGATTTCGATCCGGCGAGGGGAGCCCGGCCGCGACCCGGGGCTCCGTCTCGCGATCGGAGGCCGCGGGAGATCCGGGCGTGGAGCGGCGCCGGCGTCGCCCGCCGCCGCCGTCGAGGGCGTCGACCGTCGCCGGGCGCCGCCGCGCTGCGTCCCCGCCGTCACGTCGGCCCGGTTCCCCGACGCTCGACCGATCTCGTCGCTTCCGGGGACGGAGCCGCGGATCGGACCGCTTGGGCGGTCTCCAACCGGACGGGAGGCCTCGCGCGGGGGCGCGTCAGAGGCGCTGGAAGCCCCAGGCGAGGCGCGCCGGCTGCGGCCCGACCTCGCCGGTGACGAGGATCTGGGCGGAGGGCTGGGGCTGCGGCGCCTCGGGATCGAAGGCGACGCTTTCGACCAGGCGGGCGGCCCCGGCGTCGGCCCCGAAGCGCCACGGGCCTTCGGGCAGGTCGAGGAGGACGGTGCCGGCGGGTTCCTCGCGCGCGGTCTCGGCGACCTCGGGCGGCATGTGGAAGCGCAGGGCGAAGGCGAGGCGGCCGCCGCCGCTGCGGGCGAGGGCGCGCGCGAGGCGGTCCGTGGCGGCGGCGTCGGGCGGCTCCAGCGCGTCCTCGCCGCGGAAGTCGCGTCCGTCGAGGCTGAGATAGAGGCGGCGGCGGTGCAGGAGGCCGTGGCTTTCGAGCCAGCCGTCATGGGCGCCCTGGAACCAGTGGCCCTCGACGTCCTCCGCAGTCTCGGCCTCGACCCGCTTCGGGGCGCGAACGAAGGGGTGCGGGCCGGGGCCGCGGGCGTCGGCGGCGATGCGCGCCGAGGAGAGGTCGGCGAGGGCGAGCGTCGACTGCGCCGCGGTGGCGCGGCAGGCGGCGGCCCAGTCGCCGCCGAAGCGGGCGCCGGGACCGCAGTTGGCGACGAGGCGCCGCGAGCCGAAGGCGAATTCGAAGGCGAGGGTGGCGGCGTGCGCCTCCGGCCCCGGCGGCGGGGGCGCGGCGTCGATCACCACGGTGGCGCGGCCGGCGGCGAGGCGGCGGAAGCCCATCGCGGCGTCGCGCCGGGGCGCGCCGTGGCGGGGATGCACCAGCGCGAGGGTTCGGTCGAGCCGGCCGGGCGCGCCGGGCCCGCCGCCGTGGAAGCGCGGCAGGGCGCCGTCGCGCATCCGCAGGGTCCGCACCGCCGCCTGGGCGCGGTCCAGCGCCGCGCCGAGCGGCTGGGGCACGCCGAGGGCGAGGGCGTTCAGGTCGCGCGCGCCGAGCGCGAGGACGTGCAGCGCCTCGGCCAGCCTCTCGGGGTTGCGGGAGACGAGGCCGCCGTCGGGACCGATCTCGGCCGCGGCGGCGCCGGCGAAGGCCTCGGCCGCGCGGCGGCGGCGACGCTCGCCCGGGTGCAGGGCGAGTTCGACGTGGAGCTCGCCGACGCTGGCCTCGAGCCGCGGCAGGCCGGTCAGCGCCTCGCCCCGGGCGCGGCGCAGGCGCCGGGCGTGCGCCTCGAGCGCCGCGGCGAGGGTGCGGGCGAGTTCGGGGTCGTCGCCGGCGAGGATCAGGTCGGCGTGGCGCAGCCAGTTCGAGGCGCGGCGGCCGGCGAGGGGCGCGGCCCAGTCCGGGCCTTCGGCCGTGCCGTGCCGGGCGATCCAGCCGAAGGTCCAGTCCTGCGCGGCGCGCCGGGCGTCGCGGGTGCCGGCGGCGGCGAGGTCGGCGAGCCAGCCGAAGCCGTGCAGATGTTCGGCCGCGGCCGGGCCCGGCGGCACGATGCGCCAGGGGCCGGCCTCCGGCGGGATCACGAGTTCGGTCCCCGCGAGGCGCCAGCGTCCGCCGAGCATGCGCCGGCCGGCGGCGGCGTCGCCGATGCGCGCGGGCTCCGGTCGGAAGGCGATGCGGCGGGGGCCGCCTCCGAGGCCGAACAGGCGCTGGGCGAGGGAGGCGGGCATGGAACGGGCGGACTCCCGGGAAAGCTCGCGTGGCGGCGCAACATAGGGGGGCGCCGGCGCCGGTGTCACGCCTCCTTCACGAAGAGGGCGCCGAAAAACCCGTCGAGCCCGCCGAATTCGGGCCAGAGATCGGGGCGGGTGCGCAGGTCGCCGTCGTCGCAGAGGAGTTCGGGCGGAAGGCCGGCGGCCGGGGCGGGGCGCGCCGCGGGCGTGCGCGCGCGGAAGGCGGCGGCGCGGGCCTCGCCCTCCTCCGGCAGGAGCGAGCAGGTGGCGAAGACGAGGCGCCCGCCGGGGCGCAGGAAGCTCCAGGCGCGGTCGAGGAGGGCGTCCTGCAGGGCGGCGAGGGCGGCGAGGTCCGGCTTCTCGCGCCGGTGCAGCACCTCCGGGTGGCGGCGGGCGGTGCCGGTGGCCGAGCAGGGCGCGTCGAGCAGGATCGCGTCGAAGGGGGCGTCGGGCGTCCAGTCGAGGGCGTCGGCGCAGACGGTTTCGGCGGCGAGGCCGGTGCGGGCGAGGTTCTCGGCGAGGCGTTCGAGCCGGGGCTCGGAGAGGTCGAGCGCGGTGACATGGGCGCCGGCGGCGGCGAGCTGCAGGGTCTTGCCGCCGGGGGCGGCGCAGAGGTCGAGCACCCGCTCGCGCGGCTGTGGGGCGAGCAGGCGGGCGGGGAGGGCGGCGGCGGCGTCCTGCACCCACCAACGGCCCTCGGCGAAGCCGGGGAGCGTGGAGACCTGGCCGGGTGCGGAGAGGCGGAGCGAGCCGGTGGGCAGGAGCTTCGCGCCGAGAGCTTCGGCGAGCGCGGGGGCGTCGGCGGGGTCGCGCGGGGTGAGGTCGAGCGGGGGCTGCGCCAGGTGGGCGGCGCAGATGCGGCGGGCGGCGGCGGCGCCGTAGGCGGAGGAGAGGCGGCCCCAGAGCCAGCCCGGGGCGTTCAGGCGGGGCGCGTCGGCTTCGGTGCGCGCCCAGAGGGCGGCGGCCTCGGGCGTCGCGAGACGGCGGGCGACGGCGTTGGCGAGGCCGGTGAGGCGGGCGCCGCCGGGGCGGGTGCGGAGCGCGGCCACGGCGCCGTCGACGGCCGCGTGCGGCGGCTCCGAGAGGGCATGCAGCGAGACCGCGGCGAGGCGCAGGGCGTCCCGGGCCGCCGCCGGCGGCGTGCGCCGGAGGAAGCGGGCGAGGACGGCGTCGGCCTGACCGAGGCGGCGGACGGTCTCGGTCGCGAGGCGGAGCGCGTGGGCGCGGACCGGGCCGGGCAGGCCCTGGGCGGCGGCGTCGCGCGAAGCGTCGGCGAAGGGGCGGCCGCGCTCCAGCGCCTCGTGCAGGAGGCGCAGCGCTTCGGCGCGCTCGGGATGGGGCGGCGCTGCGGCGGGGGCGGCGGGGGCCGGCTTCGCGCGGCCGGGCGGGCCGAGGGGCTTCGCGGCCGGCGCCTGGCCGCCGGGGCGGCGGGGGCGGCGCTTCGGCGCGCCGGCGCCCGCGCCGGGGTCGGCGGCGAAGGCGGGCTCGGGCGCCGCGGGGCGTGCCGGCGGCGCCCGCCGGGCCGGGGTGCGGGGGCGCTTCGGGGTCTCGTCCTCGGCCATGGCGTCAGGCCCATGGGCCGCGGCGGCGCGACGGGCGGCGGCCGGAGGAGGGGACGCGGGTCTTGGCGCGCCGGGCGGGTTCCTCGGCGCGGGCCTCGGCGTGCCATGGGTCGCCCCCCCAGGGGGCGGCAGGGCCGGCGGAGAGCGGGCGTTCGCGCGTCGGTGCGGGGCTCGCGCCGCTCTCTCGCGCCAGCGCCTCGAGCGCGGCGACGCGGTTCTCCGTCGCGGGGTGGGTCGAGAAAAGGTTGTCCATGCCGCGCCCGGCGAGCGGATTGACGATGAACATGTGGGCCGAGGAGGGGTCGCGCTCGGCGCTCTCCATCACGCGCCTGCGGCCGCCGCCGGCGATGCGGTTCAGCGCCGAGGCGAGCCAGAGCGGGTTGCCGCAGATCTGCGCCCCGGCCCGGTCGGCGGCGTATTCGCGGGTGCGCGAGACGGTCATCTGGATCAGCATCGCCGCGAGCGGGGCGAGCAGGGCGGCGAGGAGCACGCCGACGAGGCCGAGCGGCCCCCGCTCCCGCCCGCCGCCGAAGAACAGACCGAACTGCGCGAGGAACGAGATCGCGCCGCCGAGGGTGGCGGCGATGGTCATGATCAGCGTGTCGCGGTTCTTCACGTGCGCCAGCTCGTGCGCGATCACGCCGGCGAGCTCCTCGCGGCTCAGCGAGCGCACGAGGCCGGTGGTGACGGCGACGACCGCGTCCTCGGGGCCGCGGCCGGTCGCGAAGGCGTTCGGCTGCTCGTTCTCCATCACGTAGAGCTTCGGCATCGGCAGCCCGGCGTTGCGGGCGAGGCCGGCGGTCATGTCCCATAGTTCCGGCGCCGTGCGGCGGTCGATCTCGCGCGCGCCATGGCGCGAGAGGATCATCCGGCCCGAGTTCCACCAGGCGAAGAGGTTCATGCCGCCGGCGAGTACGAGGGCCATGAGGGCGCCGGCCTCGCCGCCGATGAGAAAGCCGACGGCGAGGAAGAGGCCGGTCATCGCCGCGAGGAGGAGGGCGGTCTTGGCGTAGTTCATGCCTTGGATCTCCGGTGGCGGCCAAGGGGGCCGAGTTTGCGTCCGCGCCGCGGCGGCACTACATCCCCGGAGCAGCGCGAATTTGGTCGGGTGAGATATATGTCGCAGCGGGAGCCGGAGAAAGAGGCGCGCCTGAAGGCCGCCGCCGAACGGGCGCTGGCCGAGGCCGAGGCCCGGCGCGCGCGGGCGGCCGAGGCGGCGAAGCGCCCGACCGAACTCGGCGGGCGCGAAGGGCCGGAGCCGACGCGCTACGGCGACTGGGAGAAGCGGGGCATCGCCTACGACTTCTGATGACGGAGCCGCCCGCGTCGGCGGGCGGTCCTGCGGAAGCGGAAAATCACATTCGCCTTATTGCCTACGTCGTCGCCCGGTGTCACGGTTGACTGACACCGCCGGAAGTCGGAGCATCGTTGCATGATGAAAGCGACGGCCGCCGCCCACACCCCCGACCTTCGCTCGCCGCGCTCGCCGCGCTCGGCGGCGCATTGCTTGGACTGCGCGATCCGTCATCATGCGGTCTGCGCGCACTGCTCGGGCCCGGAGCTGGACATGCTGTCCGGCATGAAGAGCTACCGGACGCTCAAGGCAGGCGATCCGGTCGTCTCGATGGGCGAGCGGACGGGCTTCCTCGGCTCGGTCGTCGAGGGCGTCGCGTCGATGTCGCGGCTGCTGGCGGACGGCCGCCGGCAGGTGGTGGGTCTGCTGTTCCCCGGCGACTTCGTGGGCCGGCCGTTCAGCCCCGTCGCGCCGTTCGACGTCGTGGCCGTGACGGAGATGCGGCTCTGCACCTTCGATCGCCGCAGGTTCGAGGCGATGGTGCGGGAGATGCCGAGCCTCGAGCACCGGATGCTCGAGATGGCGCTCAACGAGCTCGATTCGGCCCGGGAGTGGATGGTGCTGCTCGGCCGCAAGAGCGCGCAGGAGAAGCTGGCGAGCTTCTTCGTGCTCGCGGCCGAGCGCGGCATGCGGCTGGAGAACCGTCGGCCGATCGACGGCATGATGCTGGAGCTGCCGCTGACGCGCGAGGACATGGCGGATTTCCTCGGCCTGACCATCGAGACGGTGAGTCGGCAGATCGGCGCGTTGAAGAAGGCCGGCGTGATCGAGCTGATCGATGCGCGGCACCTGCTGATCCCGGACTGGGAGGCGCTGGTGGAGGCCGCGGGCGGAGAGTTGGAGGCGGCCTGAGCGCGGCCGGCGACGGGGGCGGCGCGGCCCCGTGGCGCCGCCAAAGTCGCAGCGGCGGGCGGACGCACTGCGGCGCCAAGGCGCGGCGCCGCTGCGGCAGGGGCCGCAAGGGATTGATCCGAAAGCGCCATCGGGTGCGAAACGCGGCTCGGACCGTGGGGGGGCGACCGGGTGCGGCGGGGCGCCGGGCGCCCTCCGGCGCCATCGTTGATATGGATCAAGGCGGATTCGGCGTGCAGCGTCGGACAAGGCAGCCGCCGGCGCCCCGGGTTCGGGGCGCCGCTTCTGGGACGACCGGCAAGGATCACGGAGAGGGATCTTGACCTCAACACTCAAACTCATCGTGCTGGCTGTGATCGCGCTATGCTCGGTCGTCGCCGCAAGCCTCGCGCGGGATCTGGCCTATCAGGTCCACGCGATCATCATCCTCCTCCTGTCTTCGGGCGCCTTCCTCTACATCCTGCGCGGCGTCGGCGAGGAGCGGCTGGTTCCGGCGGGCGGCCTGGCGGCGCCGCCGGCGGCCGAGCCCTCGGGCTACATCGACGACGTGATCCGGGCCGGCGTGATCGCTACGGCGCTCTGGGGCGTGGTCGGGTTCCTGGCCGGCGTCTACATCGCCTTCCAGCTCGCCTTTCCGGCGCTGAACCTGGATCTGCCCTGGACGACCTTCGGGCGTCTGCGGCCGCTGCACACCTCGGCGGTGATCTTCGCCTTCGGCGGCAACGCGCTGATCTGCACCAGCTTCTACGTGGTGCAGCGGACCTGCGCGGCGCGGCTGTTCGGGGGACCGAACCTCGCCTGGTTCGTGTTCTGGGGCTACCAGCTCTTCATCGTGCTCGCGGCGACGGGCTACGTCCTCGGCGGCACGCAGAGCCGGGAATACGCCGAGCCGGTCTGGTACATCGACATCTGGCTGACCATCGTCTGGGTCGCCTATCTGGTGGTGTTCCTCGGCACGATCATGAAGCGGCGGGAGCCGCACATCTACGTCGCCAACTGGTTCTACCTCGCGTTCATCGTGACGATCGCGATGCTGCACATCGTGAACAACCTGGCGGTGCCGGTCTCGATCTTCGGGTCCAAGGACTATTCCCTGTTTTCCGGCGTGCAGGACGCGTTGACCCAGTGGTGGTACGGCCACAACGCGGTGGGCTTCTTCCTGACGGCCGGCTTCCTCGGCATGATGTACTACTTCGTGCCGAAGCAGGCCGAGCGGCCGGTCTACAGCTACAAGCTCTCCATCGTCCATTTCTGGGCGCTGATCTTCCTCTACATCTGGGCCGGTCCGCACCATCTGCACTACACCGCGCTGCCGGACTGGGCGCAGACGCTGGGCATGGTCTTCTCGATCATGCTGTGGATGCCGAGCTGGGGCGGCATGATCAACGGACTGATGACGCTGTCGGGCGCCTGGGACAAGCTGCGCACCGATCCGATCATGCGGATGCTGGTGATCGCCATCGGGTTCTACGGCATGTCGACCTTCGAGGGGCCGATGATGTCCATCAAGGCCGTGAACTCGCTGAGCCACTACACCGACTGGACCATCGGGCACGTGCATTCCGGCGCGCTCGGCTGGGTGGGCATGATCACCTTCGGGGCGCTCTACTTCCTGACCCCGAAGCTCTGGGGGCGGACCGGCCTCTATTCCTCCGCCGCCGTGAACTGGCACTTCTGGCTCGCGACCATCGGCATCGTGCTCTACGCGGCGTCGATGTGGGTGGCCGGCGTCACGCAGGGCCTGATGTGGCGCGAATACGACGACCAGGGGTTCCTGGTGAACAGCTTCGCCGACACCGTGGCGCTGCTTCACCCCTACTACCTGATCCGGGCCTTCGGCGGGGTGCTCTACCTCGTGGGCGGCGTGATCATGGTCTGGAACCTGTGGATGACGATCCGGGTGGGCGAGCGGAAGGCCACCGCGCCCGACGCCGTCCCGGCCGAGTGAGGAGACGGAGATGGGACTTCTCGACAGACACGGCGCCGTCGAGCGCAACGCCACCGTCCTTCTCGTCGGCACGCTGGTGGTGGTCTCGGTCGGCGGTCTGGTGGAGATCGCGCCGCTCTTCTACCTCCAGAACACCATCGAGAAGGTGGAGGGGGTGCGCCCCTACAGTCCGCTGGAACTCGCCGGTCGCGACATCTACGTGCGGGAGGGATGCTATCTGTGTCACTCCCAGATGGTGCGCCCGATGCGGGACGAGGTGGAGCGCTACGGCCACTTCTCCCTCGCGGCGGAGAGCATGTACGATCATCCGTTCCAGTGGGGCTCGAAACGCACCGGGCCGGACCTGGCGCGGGTCGGCGGACGCTACTCGGACCAGTGGCACGTGGACCACATGTGGAACCCGCGGGATCTGGTGCCCGAGAGCATCATGCCGGCCTACCCGCACCTGATCGAGACGGCGCTCGACTTCGATCACATCTCCGACCACCTGCAGGCCAACGCCTATGTCGGGGTGCCCTACACGGACGAGATGATCGCCGAGGCGAGGGCCGACGTGGTCGCGCAGGTCAACCCGGATTCGGATCGCGCCGAACTGCTGGCCGAGCGCTATCCGAAGGCGAACATCCGCAACTTCGACGGGCGGGCCGAGATCACCGAACTGGACGCGTTGATCGCGTATCTGCAGGTGCTCGGCACGATGGTCGACTTCTCGACCTACGAGGTCGAATCGAGCCGCTGAGGAGGATCCGATGGAGACCTATTCGGCGCTGAGGCAGTTCGCCGACAGTTGGTGGCTGCTGGTGATGTTCGTCTTCTTCCTGGCCGTGGTCGTTTGGACCTTCCGGCCGGGAAGCCGCAAGACGCATCAGGACATCGCCGAGATCCCGCTGCGCGACGACGACCCGGACCGGCTGAAGGACGACGACGAAGCGGCGGACCGCGCGTCCCGCCCTCGGGACGAGGATGACGCGTCGGACGGCGGCGAGACCGGCGACCGCGACGAGAACGAGCCCCCGCGCAAGGGGCGCAACGGGGGCGAGGGCCGTCACGAGCGGTCGGCCCCGAAGGAGATCTGAGATGGCGGACTCCAAGGATGTCGACGAACTGTCCGGCATCGACACGACCGGCCACGAGTGGGACGGGGTCAAGGAGCTAAACAACCCGCTTCCGAAGTGGTGGCTTTGGACCTTCTACGCGACGTGCATCTGGGCGTTGCTCTACGTCATCGCCTACCCTGCCTGGCCTCTTGTGGACCGCGCGACGGCGGGGCTGATCGGCTACTCCAGCCGCCAGGAGGTGATGGAGAGCATCTCCGACCACAAGGAGACCCAGCGCGAATACACCGACCGCATCGCCGAACTGTCGATCGACGAAGTGGCGGCTGACCGCGAGCTGACCGATTTCGCCATGGCGGGCGGCGCGGCGGTGTTCCGCAACCACTGCTCGCAGTGCCACGGCGCCGGCGCGGCGGGGCAGCAGAACCTCGGCTACCCCAATCTCAACGACGACGCCTGGCTCTGGGGCGGACAGCGCGAGGAGATCTATCAGACGATCGCCCACGGCATCCGCTGGGAGGAGAACCCCGAGACGCGCTGGTCGCAGATGCCCGCCTACGGGGCCGACGGGATCTTCGAGGACGAGCAGATCCATGAGGTGGTGGAGTTCGTCTGGTCGCTCTCGCACACCGGCGAGCCGGAGAGCGTGGACTGGGAACTCGCGAACGCGGGCGCCGTGCTCTACGAGGAGAATTGCGCCGCCTGTCACGGCGAGCAGGCGCTGGGCAACCATTCGCTTGGCGCGCCGAACCTGATCGATTCGATCTGGCTTTACGGCGGCGACCGCGAAACGCTTTACGAGACGGTCTACAACGCGCGTTTCGGCGTGATGCCTCCTTGGCTCGGCCGTCTGTCCGAAGCCGAGGTGAAGCAGGTCGCGCTCTGGGTCCATGCCCGGGGCGGCGGCGAGGAGACCCAGGCGGAGGAGTGAGCCTTCGCCCCGGCCCGGCGGGACTCTCCCGCCGGGCGCGCGCGCCCCGCCGCAGGGACGCGCGGCGGGCCGTCCGCCTCCGCCCTTCGCGCGGACGGACGGCCTTTTCGCTCCGCCAAAGGCGAGTCCGAGAGGCGGAAAAAACGTCGCAGTCCGCGGCCCGCTTGACCGAGGTCAAAGGGCGGCGGCCCCGTAGCCGGTAGGCCCGTGGCGACGCGAATTCATAGACAGGCGCAGCCCATGCCCGTGCAGCAGATCAAGCCGGAGCCTACCTCCCAGCCGCTCTACAAGTCGCGCGAGCCGATCTTTCCGCGGCGCGTGCGGGGCAGGTTCCGAAACCTCAAATGGGTTATCATGGCGGTGACCCTGGGAATCTACTACCTCACCCCCTGGATCCGCTGGGACCGCGGACCGCACATGCCGGATCAGGCGGTGCTGGTCGACCTCGCGAGCCGGCGCTTCTTCTTCTTCTGGATCGAGATCTGGCCGCAGCAGTTCTACTACGTCGCGGGCCTTCTGATCATGGCGGGGTTGGGGCTGTTCCTGTTCACCTCCGCCCTCGGCCGGGTCTGGTGCGGCTACACCTGCCCGCAGACGGTGTGGACCGACCTCTACATGGCGGTCGAGCGCTGGATCGAGGGCGACCGCAACGCGCGCATCAAGCTCCATCATGCGCCCTGGACTTGGGAGAAGGCGCGGCTCAGGAGCACCAAGTGGCTGGTCTGGCTGTTGATCGGCGTGGCAACGGGCGGCGCCTGGGTGTTCTACTTCGCGGACGCGCCGACGCTGTTCGTGGACCTGTTCACCGGGGATGCGCACACCGTGGCCTACGTCTCGGTCGCGATCCTGACCGCCACCACGTTCCTGTTCGGCGGCTTCGCGCGCGAGCAGATCTGCATCTACGCCTGTCCCTGGCCGCGCATCCAGGCGGCGATGATGGACGAGAAGACCATCACCGTCGGCTACCGCGCCTGGAGGGGCGAGCCGCGCGGCAAGCATCGCAAGCGCGAGGGGACGGAGGAGCTCGGCGACTGCATCGACTGCAACGCCTGCGTCGCGGTCTGCCCGATGGGCATCGACATCCGCGACGGCCAGCAGCTCGCCTGCATCACCTGCGCGCTCTGCATCGACGCCTGCGACGACGTCATGGAGAAGACCGGGCGGCCGCGCGGGCTGATCGACTACGTCACCTTGCAGGACGAGGCGGTGGAGACGGCGGGCGCCGAGCCGATCCCGCTGCGCAAGCGGATCTTCCGGCCGCGCACGATGCTGTATTTCGTGCTCTGGTCGGCGATCGGCGTCGCGATGGTGGTCTCGCTGTTCATGCGCGACACGATCGACCTGAGCATAGCCCGCGACCGCAACCCGACCTACGTGGTGCTTGCGGACGGCAGCGTGAGAAACGGCTTCACCATCAAGGTCGCGAACCAGAACAACGAGCCCAGGGACTTCGTGCTGAGCTTCCGGGCGGAGGATCCGAACGCGGACCGGCTGTATCCGCTCGAGGCGGAGCTGCAGAACGTCGACGGTCTGCGCTTCACCGTCGCGGCCGACAAGCTGCGCGAGATGAGGCTGTTCCTGACCACGCTGAGCTTCGCCAACCCGGCGGAGCGGGTGCCCGTGGAGGTCTGGGTCGAGGATCAGACCACGCGTGAACGGGCGATGGCGGAGACCGTGTTCCTCGGTCCGGAGCCTGAGGAGTGAGCATGGCGAAAGAGAAGCGCCGCGGCGGCCGGGAGATCACCGGCCGCCACGTGCTGATCGGCTTCCTGGCGGCCTTCGGGGTCGTGCTGGCGGTCAATCTGACGATGATGACCTTCGCGCTCGTCGGCTTTCCGGGGCTGGTCTCCAAGAGCCCCTACACTGAGGGGCAGCGCTTCGATTCGGAGCTCAAGGCGGAGCGCGCCCTCGGCTGGCGGATCGCGGCGGATTACGAGGAGGGGCGGCTCTCCGTCGGCGTCGCGGACGCGGACGGCGCGCCTGTGAGCGGGCTGCTGGTGCGCGCCGTCGTGGGCCGGCCCGCGACCGACGCCGAGGACCGGCCGTTGACGCTTCGCCGGGAGGGTGACGCGCATGTCGGCGAGGTGGCGCTCGAGCCCGGCCGCTGGCGCGTGGCGATCGAGGCGGAACGCGTCGCCGACGGGGCCGTCTACACCATCTTCGACGAGATCCGCGTGCCGCGGGGGGACGGCGCGTGACCCCGGCCGACGGCGCGCTGGAGCGGCCGGCGGCCGGGGCCGGCGTGGCGGCGGAGGCGCCCGTGGCCGGCCGCGGGCTCGGGCGCTGCGTGCGGGACGCGGGCGCCGGACGTCGGCGGGTCGAACTGCTGGTGCCGGACATGCATTGCGCCAACTGTCTCCGAAAGGTCGAGGAGGGCATGGCGACGGCGCCGGGCGTCCTCGCGGCGCGGGTGAACCTTTCGCTCCGGCGCGCCACGGTGGAGTTCGATCCGGCCCGGATCGACGCCGAGGGCGTGCTCGAGGCGCTGGCGGCGCTCGGCTACGCCGCGCGGCCTTTCGATTCCGAGGCCATGCGCGACGTGGAGCGCGACGCCGAGGGACGCGACCTGCTGGCGCGGATGGCCGTGGCGGGCTTCGCGGCCATGAACGTGATGCTGCTGTCGGTCTCGGTCTGGTCGGGCGCGGAGGCGGCCACGCGGGATCTGCTGCACTGGGTGTCGGCGCTGATCGCGGTGCCCGCGGTCGGTTACGCCGGGATGCCCTTCTTCCGCTCGGCGCGGGCGGCGCTGGCGGCGGGGCGCGTCAACATGGACGTGCCGATCTCGCTGGCGCTCGCGCTGGCGGTCGTGGTGAGCGTCTGGGAGACTTCGCTCGGCGGCGATCACGCGTATTTCGACGCGGCGGTCACGCTCTGCTTCTTCCTGCTGATCGGACGGTATCTGGATCACCGCACGCGGCGCATGGCGCGGGTCGCGGCGGCCGAACTCGGCGGGTTGCAGGCGCATTCGGCGACGCTGCTGGGCGGGGACGGCGCGCGGCGCGTGGTGGCGGTGGAGGATCTCAGGCCCGGCGATCGGGTCGAGGTCGCGGCCGGGGAACGCGCGCCGGTGGACGGGCGGGTGGTCTCCGGCGCCTCGGAGCTCGACCGCAGCATGATCACGGGGGAGAGCGCACCGGAGCCGGCCGCGCCCGGGACCGAGGTGCATGCGGGGGTCGTGAACCTTTCGGGGCCGCTGGTCGTGGAGGCGACCGCGGTCGGGGACGACACCGTGCTCGCCGGCATCGCGCGGATGATCGAGGCGGCCGAGCACGCCCGCACGCGCTACACCGACTGGGCGGCGCGGGCCGCGAAGCTCTACGTTCCGATCGTGCATCTGGCGGCGCTGGCGACGCTGGTCGCGTGGCTCGCGCTCGGGCTGCCGGTGCGCGAGGCGGTGATGATCGCCGCGGCGGTGCTGATCGTGACCTGCCCCTGCGCGCTGGCGCTGGCGGTGCCGGCGGTGCACGCGACCGCGGGCGGGACGCTGTTCCGCGCGGGCGTGTTCCTCAAGGACGGCGCGGCGCTGGAGCGGCTGGCCGGGGCGGACGTGGTGGTGTTCGACAAGACCGGGACGCTTACCACCGGGCGGCCGGTGCTGACCGACGGGCCTTCCGGCGAGACGGAATGGGCCGCGGCGGCGGCGCTGGCGGGGGTCTCGCGACATCCGTTCTCGAAGGCCGTCGCGGCTGCGGCCGAGTCGCGGGGCGTGCGCGCGGCGCCGGCCGAGGCGCTGAAGGAGGTCCCCGGCTGCGGCGTCGAGGGCACGATCGGCGGGCTGCCGGCGCGACTCGGGCGCGCCGACTGGTGCGGCGTCGTCGAGGCGCCCGAGGCCGGGTCCGCGGTGTGGCTTCGGCTCGGCGAGGCGGCGCCCGCGCGATTCGGCGTCGAGGACCCGCTGAAGCCGGACGCGGCGGAGACGGTGGCGGCCTTCAGGGCGCGCGGGCTCGAGGTGCGGCTGATCTCCGGCGACGCCGCGGAGCCGGTGGCGCGTGCGGCGGAGGCCGCGGGGATCGACGCCTGGGAGGCGCGGGCGACGCCCGAGACCAAGGTGGCGCGGCTGGAGGCGCTGGCGGCGGAGGGCCGCACGGTGCTGATGGTGGGCGACGGCATCAACGACGCGCCGGCGCTGGCGGCGGCGGCGGCCTCGATCTCGCCGGCGGAGGCGGCGGACGTCTCCCGCGCCTCGGCCGGCTTCGTGCTGGCCGGCGCGGCGCTGGCGCCGGCGGTGCTGGCGCTGGACGTGGCGCGGGCGGCGAAGCGCCGGGCGCTGGAGAATTTCGGCATGGCCGCGGTCTACAACGCGGTGGCGGTGCCGGCGGCGGCGCTCGGCTTCGTGACGCCGCTGGTGGCGGCGCTGGCGATGTCGGGCTCCTCCATCGCGGTGACGCTGAACGCGCTCCGGCTCAGGGGGATGCGCCGGTGACGGTGCTGATGATCACGATCCCGGTCTCGCTCCTGCTCGGCGCGGTGGGGCTGGCGGCGTTCCTGTGGTCGTTGAAGTCCGGGCAGTACCGCGATCTCGAGGGCGACGCGGCGCGGATCCTGTTCTCCGACGACGATGCGCCGCCCGAGGACCGCGAGCCGCGCGGCGAGGCTCCGGGACCCGAGGACGACGAGGGCGACGAGGGCGGCCCGCGCGTCGGCTGAACGTCGCCGCCCCGGGGCCGGCGGCGTCAGCCGAGCATCAGGTCGTCGGCGTCGATCAGGCCGGCGGCGCCCGGGATCAGCACGGTCGTCTCGGCGAAGCGGAGCAGGGCGGCGTCGCCCCGGCTCCTGACCGCGACGTCCTCGAAGGCGAGGCCGGTCGGGCGCAGGTCCAACCGCTCCGCGCCGTCGTCCCAGTCCTTGATGCGGTTGCGCCCCTCATCGGCGGCGAACACGAAGCGATCCGCGCCGGGGCCGCCCTTCAGCACGTCGTTTCCGGCGCCGGCCTTCAGCACGTCGTCTCCGGCGCCGCCGAGGAGCCGGTCACGGCCGCCGCCGCCGTCGAGCGTGTCGCGGCCCGCGCCGCCTGCGATGCGGTCGCGCCCGCCGCCGCCGAGAAGCAGGTCGTGTCCGCCGCGGCCCAGCAGCCGGTCGGCGCCGCCCTCGCCGGCGAGGACGTCGTCGCCTGCGGCTCCCTCGAGGCGCTGGCGACCGCGGGCGCCGGAGAGTTCGACCGCCTCGACGCCGAGGGCGGTGACGCTGCGTCCGCCGCGGATCAGGTCGAGGTCTGCCGTGGTGAAGAGGTGGCGGCCGTCCACCAGATCCAGCTTCTCGTTCTCCGGGCCGAGATCGATCCGCGCCTTGATGCGGCCGGCGACGCCCTTGCCGCGGAGCACGATATGGTGCTCGCCCTCCACGGTCTCGTGCGTCCAGCCGCCCCCGGGTCCGGTGCGCTCGCGGCCTTCGCCGACGAGGCGCAGGACCGCCCCGCCCCGGCCCTCGCCGGCGTCGTAGGCGCCGTCGCCGTCGCGGTCGCGGTAGACCACGCCGAGGAGTCTCGGATCGGCCGAGAGATCGTCGGCGAACTTCTGCACGACGACCCGGGGGCCGACGCCGGTGGCGGGATCGTCCTCCGCCGGCGCGGCGACGCCGAGGTCGCGGTAGATCGGACTGATCAGCGCGACGCGGTGGCCGCGGCCGGCCTGCATGCCGTCCGGCGTCCCGCCGCCCCAGTCGACGACGAGGCCGGCATGGGCGAAGACGGCGCCCTCCGAATAGGCGTAGACGTTCTCCGCCCAGGCGCGGGGCGCGTAGCCCTCGGCCTCGATCCGCTCCAGCACGGAGGGGCCGCCGGGCAGTTGATGGGCCTGCGCGTCGGCGTCGATCAGGGCGAAGGCGTGCCCCTCCGCCGCCCGGGCGAGCCGGCCGGACCAGGCGAGCGGCGGGGCGGGGCCGAGGGCGGCCAGCTCCGCCTCGAGCCGGGTCATGTCCACCTCGAACCAGCGCAGGGCGGCGGTGACGTCGGGGTCGTGCGCGGCCCGCGTCGCGGCGTCGCGCACCAGACGGTCGAACTCGCCGGCCGGATCGAGCCGGAAGCGATTGGCGAGTTCGAGAAGCTCCTGCTCGACCCCGTCGGCCCCGCCCATGCCGTCCCCCTCGTCCTTCGCTCCGTGCGCCGCGCCTCGCTCAGTGCCCGAGGAGGTCTGAACGCGGCGTTTCCGCGTTCAGACGAGGCCCGCCGCGGCGAGGAAGCCGGCGAGGAGCAGGCCTGCCACGCGGTTGTCGCGGAAGAGGGTCAGGCAGGCGGCGGTGTCGTCCGGGTCGAAGCGGGCGAGCTGACGGTGCAGGCACCAGCCGAAGGCCCCGACGCCTGCGACGCCGAGCGCGAGGGCGAGCGGCCCGGAATCGCCCAGCGCCAGCGCGACGGCGGCCAGGGCGAGCAGGACCGCCGCGACGAGGAAGCCCAACAGCCACCGCCGCGTCGCCTCGCCGAAGAGGCGCGCGGTCGACTTGATGCCCATCAGCGCGTCGTCCTCCTTGTCCTGGCACGCGTAGATGGTGTCGTAGAACAGCGTCCAGGCCATGCCGGCGAGGTATAGGAGGATCGGCGCGGCCGAGAGTCCGCCGGTATGCGCCGCCCAGGTCAGCAGCACGCCCCAGTTGAAGGCGATGCCGAGGAAGATCTGCGGCCACCAGGTCACGCGCTTCATGAAGGGGTAGATCGCGACCGGACCGAGCGCCACGACGCCGAGGAGGATCGCCGCCGGCGGCAGCGTCAAGAGGAGGCCGAAGGCGAGCAGCGACTGCACCGCCATCCAGATCAGCGCCCCCTTGACGGAGACCTGGCCGGAGGGGATGGGGCGGGAGCGCGTGCGCGCCACGCCGCCGTCGAGGTCGCGGTCGGTGATGTCGTTCCAGGTGCAGCCCGCGCCGCGCATGAGATAGGCCCCGACGATGCAGACGAGGGCGACGTGCAGGTCCGCGAGGGTCCAGCCGCCGGGGTCCGAGGCGACGGCGAGGGAGAGGCCCCAGAAGCACGGGAGCAGCAGCAGCCAGACCCCGATCGGGCGGTCGGCGCGGGAGAGGCGGAGCCAGGGGCGGGCGCGGGGCGGCGCGAGGCGGTCGACCCAGTTGCGGTCGACGGCGTCGGCGACGCGCCCCGGGTCGGAGGCGGCGGAAGCGGGATCGGAGCGGGTCTCGGTCATGGAGGGGTTATGGCAGATCGCGGGCCGAAGATCAGGCTCTTCGTGCAGGGGCCGCTCGTCGCGGGTGCGGCCGTGGCGACGCATGAGGGTCAGACGCATTACCTCGGCCGGGTGATGCGGCTCGGCGAGGGGGCGGAGGTGGCGGTCTTCGACGGCGTCTCGGGCGAGTGGGCGGCGCAGATCGAGGCGCTGAGCCGCAAGGCGGGGGTGCTGCGCGTGACGCGGCGGCTCCGGGCGCAGAGCCGCGCGCGGGATCTGGAACTCCTTTTCGCGCCGGTGAAGAAGGCGCGGACCGACTTCATCGTGGAGAAGGCCTGCGAACTCGGCGTGCGCCGGGTCCGGCCGGTCCGGACGGATTTCGTCAACGCCGAGCGGCTGAAGGCCGAGCGGCTGCGCGCGCACATGGTCGAGGCGGCGGAGCAGTGCGGCTATCTCGGCGTGCCGGGGCTGGCGGAGGCGGAGCCGCTCTCGCGGGTGCTGGACGGCTGGGACCCGGCGCGTCGGCTGGTGTTCTGCGACGAGCGGCGGAGGGCGCGGCCCATGGCCGAAGTTCTCGAATCGTTCCGCGGGGATCGGGGGCCCTGGGCGGTGCTGATCGGCCCCGAGGGCGGGTTTTCCGAGGCCGAGGCGGCGCGGCTCGGCGCCGCGGAGTTCGTCGTGCCGGTCACGCTCGGCCCGCGGGTGCTGCGGGCGGACACGGCGGCGGTCTCGGCGCTGACGCTGTGGCAGGCGGTGCTGGGCGACTGGGCGGCGGGGGCCGAGGATCCGG
>JAWLFJ010000140.1:0-8936 GCA_041685625.1 Paracoccaceae bacterium
GCGCTGGTGAGGAAGCCGGTGTTCGCGCTTTATGTCGGATTGGCGCTGACGGGATCCTTCGCGATAGGCGTGCTGTTCCAGTTCTGGGCGATGCTGTGAGGCTCTGCCTCGCGGTGGGGCGGCGGGGCAGCCTACCCATCGCGAGGCTGCGCCTGATGAGCGGAAGACCTCCGTCGAGGTCCCTCGCGAGGGCGGGATCGCGAAGGCTCGCGGGGACGGCGCGCTGGTCAGGCGTGTCGCCGGTCGGGCGAAAAGCCGCAGGCGCCACGGTCGTCAAAGCCGCGCCGGCCGCCCCCCGTGCGCTGCGGTTCGGGCGAGACCCGGCCAGGGTACACGCCGAACGGCGCCGGAGCGGGGCATGCCACGCGGCTTCCGACCCGAAGGCGGCGGGGTCCATGCGCGTGCACCCGCTCGGCGTCGTTCGCCTGCTCCGCAGTCCGTTGGAGCGCGGCCCTCCGCGATCGGCGAGACTGGGCAAGATCCGACGCAGCGGCCGGGAGCGACGGGAACGTTAGCCGCCTCGCCTCGAATTCGGTCGTGGCCCGATGCACCGTCGATCGGCGCGGCCGGATTCGGCGGCTCGCAGCGCATTCCCTCCGCGGCGATCCCATGATCCGCCCGCCTGCAGCATGGAGCGGCTGGCCCGTCGGTCACGCCGAGGCCGCCGAGCGTGCCGCCGGAGCCTGTCCCCCGCCGGTTCCCGCGCCGACGCCGGCAGAGGTCTGACCGGCCGGGGTCCGTGCGGTCGCGATGCAGCTCGGCTCCGAACCCGCAGGCGGCGCTTGGTGAAGGCCGGCGCGAGCCTGAGCGCCAGCGCGACGCACAGGGACAATGTCAATAGCATCGACGCTCCCGCTCACGCGACGACGTCCGAGGTCATGCCCAAGGGCCCCGATCCGACCGATCGCGGCGAACTTGTGATTTTACGCGATTGAGGCGCTTGGGCTTCGACCCGCCGCCTCAGCGAGTGCTCGTGGTTGAAACCGTCGAGGTCGTCGTAGTCGTGGAGACCGTCGTCGATGTGGTCGAGTCGTCATTGCCGTCCTTGTCGTCGCCCGGATCGGCGGCGTCGTCGCCCGAATCGGCGATATCATCGCCTGGAGCGGCGGTATCGTCGCCCGAATCGGCGATATCGTCGCCCGGAGCGGCGGTATCGTCACCCGACCCGGCGGCGTCGTCGCCCGGAGCGGCGGCGTCGTCCCCGTCATCGGGCATCAGAACGCTCACGGGCGCCGAGCTTCCACTGAAGGCGCCGGACAATCCTAGGATGGCCACTCCGGTCACGACCGCTCCAACGACCAAAGCCGCGTCAGACCCGAAGCCCGGAACGATGGCCGCGGGATCCTCCGCCACGCCCCGTGTCTCGGAGGGGGCTGGCGGGGCCGGCGAGGCGGATGGGGACTGCGCCAGCGCGGGTGCTGCCGCCAAGGAAAAAGCAGCGACGGCCATTGCGGCAAGCTTCATAGTTCCCTCACGCTTACGGTCAGAACGCACGGCCCTCGCGCGAAGTCGGCCCTCGGACACGCTGGACGCAATCGTTCACGTTACGTCAGGAGATTATAACGCATGCCGCTTCGCGACAAGCGGTTTCACGGCTCCCGACAGATCCGCATCCGCCCAGTTCAGCGCAAGCGGCCTATGGCGTAGCGGGGCGAGAGGAGATGCTCTGCCAGATACGCGGCGAGCCGCCCGGGTTCCGGGGCCTCGGGATCCGCGCCGAGGCGCTCGGCCGCGAGGCCGCCGGTGACGAACACGCAGTCGAGCCCTTCGGCCACCGCGCCCTTGACGTCGGTCAGGACCCCGTCGCCCACGCAGAGGATCCGGTCGTCGTCCAGCGGCCGGCCGAGGGCCGCTTCGGCCTCGCGCCGTCCCATGTCGTAGATCGGCGGATGCGGCTTGCCGTAGGCGCGCGTCTCGCCGCCGATGGCCTCGTAGGCGGCGGCGAGCGCGCCGGCGCAGAACACGCGGCGCGGGCCGACGTCGACATGCACGTCGGGGTTGGCGGAGAGCATCGGCAGGCGGCGAAGCTGCAGCGTGCGCAACTCGTCGCGATAGTCCTCCGGCGTCTCGGAGCGATCGTCGCGCAATCCGGTGACGATGACCGAATCGGCGTCGGCCGGGTCCGAGACGCGCTCCACCCCGGCGTCGTCGAAAAAGGATTCGTCACGTTCGGGATCCCCGATGTGGATCACCTTGCGGCCCCAGTTGCCGCGCCGCACCGATGCGAGCGCCGCGTCGCCGGAGGAGACCACCCGGTCCCAGCAGTCCTCCGGCACGCCGAGCCGGTCGAGCTGGCGGATGACGGAGCCGCGCGGTCGCGGCGCGTTGGTCATCAGAACCACGACGCCGCCGGCGCCGCGGAAGGCGCGCAGCGCCTCGACCGCGGCGGGATAGGCGCGCACGCCGTCGTGCAGGCACCCCCAGAGGTCGCAGAACAGGGCGTCGTAGTCTCCGGCGATCTCGGCGAGGGACTCGAGCAGGCGGGGCGCGGCGGCGGTCATCGGCGATCCTGTGCGGCGGCTGCGGCGGCGGGGCCTTCCCCTGCCCCGCCGCGCGGACGGGCGCAAGGGCGCACCGCGCTTGCTTGCGCGTGAACGGGACGCTACCTGCCGTTCAGGGTGGAGGACGGGTCCGGTCGCGACGCCGGCCGCCGGGTTCCGGGGGGACGCCGATGACTGACGTGACAGAGCCCGCCGCCCCGCGCTGGAGCCTTTCCGCAGTGCCGCGGCCGGCCCTCTGGCTCGGCCTCGCAGGGCTGGCGCCGTTCCTCGGGCTCGCCGTCGCGGCGCATGTCGCGCCGGAGCCTTGGGACGGCGAGGCGCGACGGTCGCTTGCGCTCTACGGGGTCGTGATCCTGTCGTTCATGGGCGGCTGCCGCTGGGGTCTGGCCTCGGCCGGGCTGGGCGAAGGGGCGAGCTGGTGGCGACTTTCGGTATCGGTCATGCCGGCGATCCTGGCCTGGGCGGCGATGACGATCGGCGTGACCGCCGCGCTGTGGGCGTCGGCGCCGGCGCTGGTGGCGCTGTTCTCGGCCGACGTCAGCCTGACCCGCGCGGGCGGGGCGCCGGCCTGGTGGCCGGCGCTTCGGCTGCCGCTGACCGCCGGCGCGACGGTCTGCGTGTTGGCCGGCGCGTTGGCCTGACGCCGGAGCGACGGATTCGCGTCCGCTTCGCCTCCGCGGCGTCTTGACACGACTCGCCGCGCTCCCCTATGTCGCGGCCCATAGCACTCTCCCTTGTTGAGTGCTGACAGATGCCCCGACGGCCGATGAGGCCGGATCGGGGACGGCGGCGGCCGAGGGGCCGTCGACGAACCGAACGCAAGGAGCGACGTCCATGAACTTCAAGCCCCTGCATGACCGGGTCCTCGTGCGCCGTGTCGAGTCCGAGGACAAGACCGCCGGCGGCCTGATCATCCCCGAGACCGCCAAGGAGAAGCCGCAGGAAGGCGAAATCATCGCCGTGGGCGAGGGCGCCCGCAAGGATTCCGGCGAGCTGATCGCGCCGGCCGTCAAGGCCGGCGACCGCGTGCTGTTCGGCAAGTGGTCGGGCACCGAGGTCAAGATCGACGGCGAGGACCTCCTCATCATGAAGGAGTCCGACATCCTGGGCATCATGGAGGGCAAGTCGCAGGCGAAGGCCGCCTGAGCGACGCCTCTCACCCTCTGAATTCCGTTCTACAGGAGCGACAACGACGATGGCTGCCAAGGACATCAAGTTCAACACCGACGCCCGCGACCGCATGCTCAAGGGCGTCAACATCCTCGCCGACGCCGTCAAGGTGACGCTCGGCCCGAAGGGCCGCAACGTCGTCCTCGACAAGTCGTTCGGCGCGCCCCGGATCACCAAGGACGGCGTCACCGTCGCCAAGGAGATCGAGCTCGAGGACAAGTTCGAGAACATGGGCGCCCAGATGGTGCGTGAGGTCGCCTCGCGGACCAACGACGAGGCGGGCGACGGCACCACCACCGCGACCGTGCTGGCCCAGGCCATCGTGCGCGAGGGCATGAAGTCCGTCGCCGCCGGCATGAATCCGATGGACCTGAAGCGGGGCATCGACAGGGCCGTCGCCAAGGCGGTCGAGTCGATCAAGTCGGCCTCGCGCCCGGTCAACGACTCCGACGAGGTCGCGCAGGTCGGCTCCATCTCCGCCAACGGCGAGTCCGAGATCGGTCGGCAGATCGCCGACGCGATGCAGAAGGTCGGCAACGAGGGCGTGATCACGGTCGAGGAGAACAAGGGCCTCGAGACTGAGACCGAAGTGGTCGAGGGCATGCAGTTCGACCGCGGCTACCTCTCGCCCTACTTCATCACCAACGCCGACAAGATGATCGCCGAGCTCGAGGACTGCTACATCCTCCTGCACGAGAAGAAGCTCTCGTCGCTGCAGCCGATGGTGCCGCTGCTCGAGACCGTGATCCAGTCGGGCAAGCCGCTCCTCATCATCGCCGAGGACGTCGAGGGCGAGGCGCTCGCCACGCTCGTGGTCAACAAGCTGCGCGGCGGCCTGAAGATCGCGGCCGTGAAGGCGCCGGGCTTCGGCGATCGCCGCAAGGCGATGCTGCAGGACATCGCGATCCTGACCGGCGGGCAGGTGATCTCCGAGGATCTCGGCATGAAGCTCGAGAACGTCGGGATCGACATGCTCGGCGTCGCCAAGAAGCTGCGCATCTCCAAGGACGAGACCACGATCGTCGACGGCGCGGGCGAGAAGTCCGAGATCGAGGCGCGCGTCGCCCAGATCCGCCAGCAGATCGAGGAGACGACCTCCGACTACGATCGCGAGAAGCTGCAGGAGCGGCTCGCGAAGCTGGCCGGCGGCGTCGCGGTGATCCGCGTCGGCGGCGGCTCCGAGGTCGAGGTGAAGGAGCGCAAGGACCGCGTCGACGACGCGCTCAACGCCACCCGCGCCGCGGTGCAGGAGGGTGTGGTGCCGGGCGGCGGCGTGTCGCTGCTCTGGGCGTCGAAGGCGCTCGAGGGCATGACCGGCGACAACGCCGATCAGACTGCGGGCATGGCGATCGTCCGCCGCGCGCTGCAGTCGCCGATCCGGCAGATCGCCACGAACGCCGGTCTCGACGGCGCCGTGGTGGCCGGCAAGGTGCTGGAGTCCGATGACCGCAACTTCGGCTTCAACGCGCAGACCGAAGAGTACGGCGACATGTTCAAGTTCGGCGTGATCGACCCGGCGAAGGTCGTCCGCACCGCGCTCGAGGACGCCGCTTCGGTCGCCGCGCTGCTCATCACCACCGAGGCGATGGTCGCCGACAAGCCCGAGCCGAAGGGCCAGGGCGCGGGCGCCGGCATGCCCGACATGGGCGGCATGGGCGGCATGATGTGATCCGCTTCCGGCCCGGCGGAGCGATCCGCCGGGCCGGGACGAGACGATGCGAGGGACGGGGGCCGCGCGGCGACGCGCGGCCCTTTTCCTTTGCCTCCCGTGGGACCGCGGCCATCCTCCGCCGATCGTGGGAGTGATGCCGAGAAGGTCCGGGGGGATGGCGGGCGAGACCGAAAGGTTCGAGACCTGTCGGGACAGGGCCGGGCGCCGGCGTCGGAAGCGCTTCGCCGCGAACGGGACTCCGGACGCAGGGCTGCGTCATGAAGGCCGACTGCGAGGCGAACATGACCCGCGAGGCCGCGCCCGGCGATGTCCGGGCGTTCCACGTCGACGGCGGGGAAGAGCACCGCTGGCGGCGGACCGCCCGCAACGGCGCCGTCGTCGGCGCGACTTCCGAGGGCGGCCGCTTGAAGCGCGACGGCGAGGCAACGCCGCCCGCTTCGGCCGGATCGTCCGAGCCGCGCGGCGCCGCTGCGGCCGGGCGCGAGCCCGGACGCGGCGGGGATGGCGTGCGCGTCGCCCGCAGGACGACGCGCTCCGATCGGCAAGCGGGCGGGCGGTCAGACCGCGTCGAAGTCGAGCGTCAGTTCCCGCGTCCTGGGCCGAGCCTGGCAGGCGAGGATGAAGCCGGCCTCCACCTCCCAGGGCTCGAGCGAGTAGTTCACCGCCATCTCGGCCTCGCCCTCGACGACGCGGCAGCGGCAGGTGCAGCACATGCCGCCGGCGCAGGAATAGGGGAGTTCCAGCCCCGCCTTGTGGGCGGCCTCCAGCACCGTCTCGCCCTCCCCGCGCAGGGGGAAGCTGCGCCGGGCGCCGTCGAGGATGGTGGAGACGGTCGCGCCTTCCTCCGCCGCCTGGCGGGCCGCGTCAGAGGCGGGCTTCGGCGGCGGGGCGTCGGCCGCCGGGGTGAAGCGCTCGAAATGGATGCGCCCGGCGGGGGCGCCGAGGGCCTGCAGCGCTTCCGCCGCCGCGTCGGTCATGTCGCCGGGACCGCAGAGAAAGATGCCGTCGGCCTCCGCCGGGCGGATCAGGCCGGTCCGCGCCAGCGTCCGCAGCCGCTCCGCATCGAGGCGGCCGTGCAGGAGCTCGACGTCCTGGGATTCGCGGCTGAGCAGGTGGACGAGGCGGAAGCGGTCGAGATGGCGGTCCTTCAGATCCTCCAGCTCCTCGAGGAACATGATCGAGCCGCTGTCGCGGTTGCCGTAGAGCAGGGTCACCCGGCTCTCGGGCTCCTCCGCCAAGACGGCGCGGGCGATGGAGAGCAAGGGCGTGATGCCGGAGCCGGCGCCGACGAGCAGGTAGTCGTGCCGGCCGCCGGGGGCGACGCCGAAGCGGCCCTCGGGGGGCATGACCTCGAGCCGGTCGCCCGGCTTCAGCGCGGTCGCGAAGCCGGAGAAACGTCCGCCGTCGATGCGCTTGACGCCGACCCGCAGGGCCTCGCCGGGCGCGGCGCAGATTGAGTAGCTGCGGCGCAGGTCCTCGCCGTCGATCTCGGCGCGGAGGGTCAGGTATTGGCCGGGGCGAAAGGCGAAATCGGGCGCCAGTTCGGGCGGCACCTTGAAGGCGAGGGAGACGGCGTCGGGCGTCTCGCGGGTCACGGCGCCGATTTCGAGCGAGTGGAAGCGGGGGGCCATGGCGGGCTTTCTCAGAGGCACTTGAAGGCGTCGAAGGGCTCCCTGCACGCCTTGCAGCGGTGCAGGGCCTTGCAGGGGGTGGAGCCGAATTCGGACAGGCGCTCGGTTTCGTCCGAGCCGCAGCGGGGGCATTCCACGACGCTTTCGCCGAAGAGGGCCCGGACCGAGTTGGAGGCCTTCGGGGGCGGGGCGATGCCGTAGGCGCGAAGCTTCTCGCGGCCTTCGGCGGTGATGTCGTCGGTGGACCAGGCGGGGGTCAGCACGCGCTCGATGCGGGCCTCGAACCCCGCGTCGCGGAGCGCGGTCTCCACGCCGAGCTCGATGGCGAGGGTCGCGGGGCAGCCGACATAGGTGGGCGTGACCCTCGCGACGGCGGTTCCGTCATCCGCGAGGTCGACGCTGCGGAGGATGCCGAGGTCGGCCACGGTCACGCAGGGGATCTCGGGGTCCGGAACCGCGGCGGCGGCGGCCCAGGCGCGGCGGGAGTCCAGCTGAATCGCGTCGGTCATTCGTCGGCCTTTCGTGCCGCGGGCGTCATGCAGACGTCAGCCAAACGTCGGGCTCCTGTCGGACTCGCGTCGGGCTCTTGTCGGACTCGGGTCAGCCTTTCGTGCGGCGCGGATCGGACTCGCGTGCCGCGCTCGTGCCGACATGGTCGGACGCCTCTCACCAGGTCGCGCCGGGATGGGCGCGGGCGACGTACTGCAGTTCCGCCAGGAGATGCCCGAGCTCCTCGCCGTGCAGGCCGCGGCGGCCGCCCGTCTGGGGGTAGCGTATCTCGGTGAAGGGAAGCTTGGCGGCCTCGAACACCATCTTCAGCGTCGCGTCGCGGGGGGCGCGCAGCGACGCCGGGTCGGGCGCCAGCCCTTCGGCGGCCAGCAGGTCCGTCACCGCGTCGGTCTCGAGCAGCTCGTCCGCGAAGGGTGCCAGCGCCTCGGCGGCGGCGGCCATGCGGCGGGCGCTCTCCTCGGTCCCGTCGCCGAGGCGGATCACCCATTCGGCCGAGTGGCGGACGTGGTAGGCCATCTCCTTGCGCGCCTTGGCGGCGAGGCCGGCGACCGTCGGGTCGGCCGAGCCCTCCGCCGCCTTCCATGTCGGCTCGGCCACGGCGGCGAAGTGGAACTGGCGCAGCATGGTGTGCGCGAAGTCGCCGTTCGGCCGCTCCACGAGACGGGCGTTGCGGAACTCCCGCTCCTCGCGGAGATAGGCGAAGGCGTCCTCGTCGCGGCCCTTTCCCTCCAGCGCGCCGGCATAGGCGTAGAGCGTGCGGGCCTGCCCGATCAGGTCGAGCGCCATGTTGGGGAGGGCGAGATCCTCCTCCAGCATCGGGGCGTGGCCGCACCATTCGGAGAGCCGGTGGCCGAGCACGAGCGCGTCGTCGCCCATGCGCACGCACCATTGCATCAGGGCGTCGCGGACCTCCGGCGCGTAGGCCGGGGGCGCGGCCACGGAGACGGTCGGCCCGTCGAGCGCGGCTTCGGGGGAGTAGGGCATCGCCGGCGCCTCACATGTGCCCGACGTCGTCGGGGATGTCGTAGAAGGTGGGGTGGCGGTAGATCTTCGACGCGGTGGGCTCGAAGGTCTCGTCCTTGTGGGAGGGGTCCGAGGCGGCGATCTCGGCCGAGGGGACGACCCAGATCGAGACGCCCTCGCCGCGGCGGGTGTAGACGTCCCGCGCGGCCGAGAGCGCGAGTTCCGCGTCGGCGGCGTGGACCGAGCCGACATGCTTGTGGCTGAGGCCGTTGCGGGGGCGGATGAACACCTCCCAGAGCGGGGTTTCGCCGGTCATCGGGGTCTCTCTCCCTGACAGGGCGGGCGCCGGGGCGCCCGGGTGATCGGCGTGGGGGCGGAGGCGTCGACCTTCGCCCTGCCGGGTCTGGAGCGCCGCCCGCCTTCGGTCGGCGGCGGGTCGCGCCACGCCGTGAAGGGTGGCGCGCCCGCGCTCCCCTCCGGTCGGCGGCG
>JAWLFJ010000141.1:0-8875 GCA_041685625.1 Paracoccaceae bacterium
CCTCCCATGCCTGCAGGAACGGCCGCCCGAGTCACCCTGCCGCAGCTATCCCGCGAGGCGCGGACGCCGCCGCCGCTCGGCTCGAACCGCCCGCCGATCAAGACCTTCGAACAGCGCGGAAAACTGCGCCGGGGACACCTGGAAGACCGCCTTCGGCATCACGCCGACGCAGCGCCCGCCGATCCGCGCGGCGATCTCCCGCGCCAGCGGCTCGCGCCCCGGGATCGAGACGACGAGCGCCCGCTGCGCGCCGAGGCGCTCGACCTCCTCGGCCACGCGCGCCGACGCGCCCGCGCCGAAGACCAGCCGGGACGGCGTGGCGTTGTGGACGCCGCCCGGCGTCTCGAAGGCGATGGGGGTCGTGCGGATCGCCGCCTGTGCCGTCGCTGTCATGCTCTCACCAGTCCACGATGGTGCCGTCGGGCGGCACCGCGCCGCGCGCGTGCATGACCTCGGGCTCGAAGGGGTGCTTCGCCGCTTCGGCCTCGTCGATCTCGACGCCGAGGCCCGGCGCCTCCGGAACCTCCCAGAAGGACCCGGTGCGCTTCATCGGGGTCGTCACGGCGTCGTCGTACCAGGGGACCGCGCCCGGCATCTCCTCCTGGATCACGAAGTTCGGCGTCGCGACGTCGAAATGCAGCGCCGCGGCGCCGGCGATCGGCCCGTTCGGGTTGTGCGGCGCCACGCCCATCATCGCCTGCTCGGCCGCCATGGCTCGCGGCGTGAAGCTCGGCAAAGCTTGGCGGAGCTCCGGCGTACAAGATCCTGGAGAGGCGGCCGCGGGCTCTCCGACGCAACGCGACGCTGAGACGCCGCCGCACAGCCTGCTGATCCTCGGCGACCGAGGGATTGTTCCTCAAACAATCTGGCGACGGACAGGCCGCCTTCAGGAATGGCTTCCGCATCACCCGAGGGCGGCCGGCACGGCGATGGCGACGGGAAAGATGCGACTGCCCCACGTCGATCCGTCGTCGCGCGCTCCGTCGGATCACCGTGTCCGGGGTGGTCAAAGGCTTGGCCACGGCCGACGGAAGCGCGGTCAAGGGGTTTCTTGGCTTGATCGGACCTTTCGACGCAAGCAGACTTGGCGATACGACCACAAACGGGGAATCCCGGATAAATCAAAGGGAGAAGCAACTTGTTCAATGCAACCATGAAGATCTTGCTGGCCAGTGCGGCGCTTGGCGCCCTGACCGCCGGTGCGATGGCGCAGGACCTTTCGCTGACTTTCCAGTCGAGCGATCCCGCTGGCGACCCGAACTACAAACTCTACAAGGAATGGGCGGACGGTGTCGCCGAGGCTACGGGCGGCGAGGTTTCCATCGAGCTGCTGCCCGTCGGCGCCGTCGTCGACTTTCAGGAGACCCTTGACGCGGTCGGCGCGGGCATTCTCGACGGCCACGTCACCGATCCCTCCTATTTCGCAGGCAAGGACGCCGCCTTCGGCCTGATCGCCAACCCGGTGGGCGCTTGGTCGGATCCGCAGCAGCTGCTGAGGTTCATCAACGAGGGTGGCGGCAAGGATCTGATGAACGAACTGATCCAACCCTACGGCGCGCATTTCTTTGGCGGCACCACGCCGGGCCTGGAGGCTTTCGTCTCGTCCGTTCCGCTCGACGGCGTCGACGACCTCGAGGGCTTGAAGCTGCGCGCGCCGGCCGGTCTCGTCCAGAACATTTTCGCGGCCGCTGGAGCATCTCCGGTGAACCTGCCGACCTCGGAAGTCTTCACCGCGCTGGACAAAGGCGTCGTCGATGCGGCCGACTACAGCGTCTTCCACGTCAACCAAGCTCAGGGCCTCCACAAGATCGCCCCGCATCCGGTCTTCCCGGGCTTCCATTCCATGCCGCTCATCGAGTTCTCGATGAACAAGCGGACGTGGGATTCGCTGTCCGAGGACGCCCAGAAGACCCTCGAGGATTCCGTCGTCGAGCTGGCCCAGCGCCAGAATGCGGCGCTGGCCGAGAAGAACGCCGCCGCAGTCGAGGAGGCCAAGGCGCAGGGTGCGACCATCCATGACTGGTCGGACGAGGAGCGTGCCAAGTTCCGGAAGATCGCGATCGGCGAGTGGGAGGAGCAGGCCGCGCAGTCTCAGAGCGCGCAGAAGGTGTACGACACGCTGACGACTTATCTCGAGAAGGAAGGCCTTCTCGAGGCACAGTAAGTCAGTTCAAGACGAAGTTCGGCGGGCGAGGCCGACGCCCCGCCCGCCTTCCTTTTGCGTTCTACAAGGACAAATCGAGCATGACCCGTGATCCCCTTGCCGAGGACTGGCCCGACCCGAAGCTCAAGGCGACCAGCGAAGGCACCGGAGCTCCCGTACCCGAAGCAGGCGTTCTGGGTCGTGGCATCGAATGGGGCGGCTATGCTTTCGCGGCGGCGATCGTTGGTTCTGCCGCTTTACTCCTGTTTGAAATATTCATGCGATATGCACTCGACAGCCCAACCAACTGGGTCCACGAAGCAAGCATCTTCCTGTGCTCCATCGCATTCGTTTATGGTGGCCTGTTTTGCGCCGCCCGCGACAGTCACATCCGGGTCGTCCTGATCTACGACGCTCTCGGTCCGCGACTCCGCGTCATCTTCGATGTCATCATCTACTTCATCAGCGCGATCTCGGCGGGGTTCTTCGCATGGGCCTCTTGGCTCATGGTGAAGACGTCTTTCTGGAACCCCAGCGGCGCTTTTCATATGGAAGGCACCGGCAGTGCATGGAACCCTCCGACTCCTGCCCTTCTGAAGGGCTTTCTGTTCTTCGTCATGATCATCCTCTCCGTCCAGTTTCTCGTGATGACCTTCAACCATGCCCGAAGAGCGGCGCGCGGTTCGAGGCGAGGCGCTTAAATGAGTGAACTCCTCGACATCAGCATCAATTTCAAGGCGATGGGCATCGGCTACGCCACCTTGGTGATGTTTCTGATGCTGTTCGGGTTGCTCCTCACCGGAATGCCTCTGGCCTTCGTCACGCTGCTCGTGGCGTTGATCTTCGCTCTCGGTTGGTTCGGCCCGATGGCGGTGCCGCTGATCACCAGTCGCGTCTTCAGCTTCGTCTCGTCCTTCGTCTTCGTCTCCGTGCCGATGTTCGTGTTGATGGCTGCGATCCTCGATCGATCAGGCATTGCGCGAGACCTGTTCGACGCGATGAAGCTGATCTCCAATCGCGTGCGCGGCGGCGTGGCGATCCAGACCATCTTCGTCGCGGTCATCCTGGCCGCGATGAGCGGCATCATCGGCGGCGAGATCGTGCTTCTGGGCCTCTTGGCGCTGCCGCAAATGCTGCGTCTGGGATACGATCGGAGCCTCGCCATCGGCGTCGTGTGCGCCGGCGGCGCGCTCGGCACGATGATCCCGCCTTCCATCGTCATGATCGTCTACGGCCTTGCGGCGAACGTCTCGATCGGCGACCTGTTCACCGCATCCTTCCTGCCCGGCCTGATGCTGGCGGGCTTCTATGTGCTCTACGTCCTCTTCCGGGCGTATTTCACCACGGGTGTGGTGCCGGATCCGGATCCCGAAATCATCCCGGTGGCTCAGAAGGTCGCCCTTCTCAAGGGCCTCTTTCTGCCGCTCATGGTCGTCGTCTTCGTCCTCGGCTCGATCTACGGCGGCATCGCTTCGGTCACCGAGGCTTCGGCCATCGGTGTCGGCGGCGTGCTCTTGGCCACCGTGGTACGGGGCGAGTTCTCCTTCGAGCTCTTGCGCGGCGCGGCGATGCAGACGCTCGCCACGGTGGGCATGATCGTCTGGATCGGCATCGGCGCCAGCGCCATCGTCGGCGTCTTCAACTTGATGGGTGGCATTGACTTCGTCTCGTCCCTGATCATCGGCATATCGGACGAACCGCTCTACGTGCTGCTCTTCATGATGCTGATCCTGTTCGTGCTCGGCATGTTCCTTGACTGGGTCGGCATCGCGTTGCTGACGCTCCCGATCTTCGTGCCGATCATCGTCGAACTCGGCTACGATCCGATCTGGTTCGGTGTTCTGTTCTGCATGAACATGCAGGTCTCGTTCCTGTCTCCGCCCTTCGGCCCGGCCGCCTTTTACCTCAAGAGCGTTGCGCCGCCGAACATCTCGCTGGCCGACATCTTCCGAGCACTCTTGCCGTTCATCGCGCTGCAGGTCCTGGCTCTTGCGGTACTGATCACGTTTCCGGGCATCACCGGGCGCTAGCTGTTTATACCAAGGCTCATTCATCACGACCCATGGGCCCAGGCGCGGTGTCCGAGGGTCATGATGCGCCACGGCTGGTGGGTTGGTCTGTTCCACGCCTCGCAGCAGAGAGCGACGATGTCGTCGTAGCCCCCGAAGATCCGGTTCGAGAGCCAGTTGTCGCGCATGAACTGCCGGACGTTCTCGACCGGGTGAGTTCGGGCGAGCGCGGCGGCAGCGGCAGCAGGGTGATGTCGTCGGGCACGACGAACCGGGCCGACATGTGCCACCCGGCCCCGTCGAGCGTCAGCACCGCGTGGGCGCCGGGATCGACGGCCCCGCCGATCTCGGCGAGACGGGCCTGCATGGCCTCGGTGTCGGCGAAGGGCGTCACGAGCCCGGCGGGCTTGCCCTTGGCGGGGCAGATCGCGCCGAAGATGCAGGCCCACTTCGTGCGCTGGTCGTGGGCCGCCCGAGGCCGGGTCCCGCGCCGGGCCCAGCGGCGGGTGACCGGGTTCTTCCATACGACTGCATCGCACCGCGATCAGGAGCATAGGATGAGCGCAGAACCTCAGACCGGCCGTCACGGCGGAACCGCCGAACGAAGGCCCTTGCTCGAAGTGAGCGGCCTCGCCTTCGACTATGGCGGCGTTCATGCGGTGCAGGACTGTTCCTTCGAGGTTCCGGCTTCCGACGTCGTCGCGCTCGTCGGGGGAAACGGGGCGGGCAAGACGACCACGGTGCAATGCGTCGCAGGAAGCCTGCGACCTCGCGCCGGGCGTGTCGTGTGCGACGGTGAGGACGTCACGGACCTCCCCGCGCACCATACGGTGGAACGCGGCCTTGTCTTGGTGCCGGAGGGGCGGAAGGTCTTCCAGCACATGTCGGTCGAGGAGAACCTCCTGCTCCCCGGACGGGTGGCGCGGGCCCGTTCGGAACGCACTCGCAGCCTCGACCGCGTCTACAGCCTCTTCCCTCGGCTCAAGGAGCGTAGCGGCCAGAACGCCGGCTCGCTCTCGGGCGGCGAACAGCAGATATTGGCGATCGGACGGGGCCTAATGACCAAGCCGCGCCTCCTGATGCTGGACGAGCCGTCGCTTGGCCTCAGCCCGATCCTCGTCTCGACGATCTTCCAGCTTATCGGCGATCTCAACGCTGAGGGGATCTCGATCCTGATCGTTGAGCAGAACCTGCATCAGGCGCTCGCGATCGCCGACCACGCCTATGTGCTCGAGAAGGGCCGCGTGGCGCAGGACGGCCCCGGCCGCGCGCTCCTGGACGATCCGCGCGTAAAGGAGGCGTATCTCGGCGTGGCCTGACCGCAGCGTGCTTGGCATCCCATCCTACGGACGAAAGGCAGACCCCCGATGGACAGACGCACACTCCTGAAGACCGGCGCTGCCGCCGGGGCGCTCCTCGCGGCGCCGCTCGTGGCCCGCGCACAACCGAAGACGATCACCTTCGGCGGCTCCGTCCCGATGACGGGCAATGCGGCCGAGACGGGCCTCAACGTCCTGCGCGGCTACGAGACGGCCGTGAAGTTCGTGAACGAGGAGATGGGCGACGTCGAGATCGGCGGCGAGACCTTCATGGTCGATCTCAGCCTGTTCGACGACGCCTCCGACCCGAGCCGGGCATCGACGCTTATCCAGCGGCAGGTCGACGACGGCGTCGGCTTCTTCCTGGGCTCGTTCGGCTCGTCGCGACGAAGCGCGGCCGCGATCCGCGCGACTTCACGCTGGTCGCCTATGGCGGCGGCGGGCCGCTTCACGCCGCGGCGGTGGCCGAGGAGCTCGGCATGCGCCGCGTGCTCGCGCCGTGGTCTCCGGGCCTTGTCAGCGCCTTCGGGCTTCTGGTCGCGGACGTCACCCTCGAGGCCGCCTGGGCCGATCCGGCGCCGCTCTCCGACGCCTCGCTCGACGCCGAGCGCGTCGACGCGATGCGTGCGCGGGCCGAGGCCGTCGCGCGGGAGGCGGGCCTCGACCCAGCCGCGGTCGGGATGGAGCTCGGCATCGACCTCCGCTATCGGGGCGAGGCGTTCGAGCTGACCGTCCGCATCCCGCCGGCGCCCCGAACGGCAGAGGCCCTCCGGGGCGCGTTCGAGGCCGCGCACAGCGACCGCTACGGCTACGCCCGCCGCGACCTTCCGGTGGAGGTCGTGGCGCGGCGCGTCACCGTCTTCGCCCCCGCCGAGGGCGCTGTGCGCCCGCCCCTCCCCTCCGGCCGGGGCGGCCCGGCGGAACGTCATGCCGCGATGTTCGGCGGCCGGCGTCTCGAGGCCGCGTTCCTGCCGCGCGACGCGCTCGCCCCCGGCTTCTCGATCGAGGGGCCGGCGGTGCTCGAGGAGGACAGCGCCACCGTCGTCGTCCCGCCAGGCTGGCGCGCATCGTGCCTGCCGACCGGCGACCTCATGCTGGACCGCGCCTCATGAGCCTCGATCCCGCTCCGCCTCGCGATCCTCGTGCGCGGCCTCCAGGCGGCGGCGAACGAGATGGGCGCGAACCTGATCCGCTCCGCCTTTTCCGCCGTGGTGAGGGAGGCGCGCGACTGCTCGACGGCCCTTCTCGACCCTCAGGGCCGCGTCGTCGCGCAAGCGGAGATGATCCCCTGCAGACCGCAGCCTTGGACCATTCCTTCCGCGCAGCGGCGGCGCAGCTCGACCTATCCGGGATCCGCGAAGGCGAGGCCGTGATCCTCAACGACCCCTACAGCGGCGGCCAGCACCTCAACGACGTGATCCTCTTCACCCCAGTCCTCCACCACGGCCGCCTCATCGGATGGGCGGGCAGCACCGCCCACCATCTCGACATCGGCGGCGGTCAGCCCGGCGTGAACGTCGAGGCGCGGGACCTCATCGGCGAGGGCCTCGTGATCCCGCCCCTCCTGATCGACGTCGCCCGCGACTGGCACGGCGGCATGATGGAGCGGCTGATCTTCGCCAACATCCGCACGCCGACCATCGGCCGCGGCGACGTCGACGCGCAGTTCGCCGCCAACCATGTCGGTGCCCGGCGCCTGCGGGAGATGGCGGACCGGGTCGGCCCCGACCACCTGCTCGAGGCGATGGCCGAGGCGCTCGACTGGTCCGAGCGGCGCATGCGCGCAGGCATCGCCGCCCTCCCCGACGGCGAATGGCGGGGCGAGGCGCGGATGGACTCCGACGGTTCCGTTCCCGAGGGCGGGCCGGCGACCATCGTCGCGACCGTCCGCATCCGCGGCGAGGAGGCGGAACTCGACTTCACCGGCTCGGCCACCGAGGCGCGCTCGAACTTCAACTCCCCCTACGCATCCAGCTACGCCGCCGCCGTCACCGCCCTCCGCACGGTCCTCTCGGACCGCGACATGCCGGCGAACGACGGCTGCAACCGTCCGGTCCGGGTGATCCTACCGAAGGGCAGCCTCCTGAACCCGCGGCCCGGCCTGCCCGTGCGCGCTCGTGCCACGGCGGCCTGCCGCGCCCTCGACGCCGTTCATGCCGCGCTCTCCCTCGCCGCGCCGGACCGCGCCCCGGCGGAGGGGATGAACACCACCACCGGGTTCGCGCTCACCCGCCGGCTGCCCGACGGCAGCTTCGATCTGCACGTCGACATCCTCGGCGGCGGATGGGGCGCGTCTAAGGGATACGATGCGATCCACGCCACCGATCATGTCCTGTCCTCTTGTCGCGTGACGCCGGTGGAGGCGATCGAACGCAACTGCCCGAATCTACGGGTGGAGGCGACCGCGCTTCTGCCCGACAGCTTCGGGGCCGGGGAGTTCGTCGGAGGCATGGGCCTCCTGCGCCGCTACCGGGTGCTGGAAGGCGGCGTCCGGCTCAGCCTCTACTCCGACCGCTTCGACCTGCCGCCGCGCGGCCGCGCGGGCGGGCGGGACGGCGGCCGGGCCTCGCTGACGGTGCTGCGCGGCGACCGGACGATCCGCCTGCGCGCCTCCGGCGCCGTCGAGCTCGAAGCGGGCGACGTGGTCGAGCTCCGCCTCGCCGGCGGCGGCGGCTGGGGCGACCCCGCCCGGCGCGACCGCGCCACCCTCGCCCGCGACCTCGCGGACGGCGTCGTTACAGCCGCATCCGCCCCGCTCTACGAAGACGGAGACGCGCCATGACGGACCCACTGCGCCGCCCGGAGACGATCGACCCCGAGCCCCTGATCGCGGGCATCCGCGGCTGGGTCGAGATCGAGACGCCGTCGGAGCGACCCGACCTGATCGACGCCTTGCTCGACCGCGTCGAGGCCGACTTCGAGGGATTGCAGGTCACGCGCGAACGCTTCCCCGCCTCCGCCACGCGGGGCGGCCAGCTCCTGCTGCGCTACGCGCCCGAGGGCGTGCACGGGCGCCCGCTGACGGCGATGGGGCACGTCGACACGGTCTGGAAGGTCTGGACCCTCGCCCGGCGTCCGGTCCGCATCGCGGAGGGTTGCCTGTGTGGATGGCTCCGGTTTTGCAAGGGTGATTTTCGGGTGACCGTGATCTCTGCGGATTGCGGTCATGTGTTCGGCCTGTTGGCGTGGTGCGTCTCTCGACCGCTGGCCTTGACGAAGTCCGCAGGCCGGGTCCCAATCATATTGACGAGCAATGACGCCCAGGCAACTGCTTCGGGGTGTCCCGGCTACGGTCCTTCCTATCGGATCATCATCACCGTCCATGCCCTCGCAAGTCAAGCGGCGCGCAAGTTATCCGCGCCGCACTGTTTCTCAGCCTATTGCAGGCGCCTTGTAGTCTTCTT
>JAWLFJ010000031.1:0-33422 GCA_041685625.1 Paracoccaceae bacterium
GCGTCCGGCATCGCGCCCGGCGGCCCCGGTCTGCAGCGCGGCGCCGACGGCCGGTCGGCGACCCGTCGGTGACGGCTCACCGTCCCCCGGCTCAGGCGCCGCACCTCGCACGCCCGAGCGAGACCGCAGGGGCGCTGCGCGGAGGCGGAGACGGTCCGGCTCATCGTCCCGACCTCCGCAGCCGAAAAGGCGTGCCGCCCTCCCGCCGCTCGATGGTCTCGCCGCCGTTTCAGCGGACGCTCAGGCGTCACACGCTCAAATGGCGGTGCACGAAACCCTCTTGAGACCGCGCCCGGAACCCTCGCAGCGGCGACGAGCCTCGACATCTCGGAGCGCCGCAACGAACGGCAGAAGCCTTCGTTCGAATTGGCCTCGACCTTGCGGAATGCGTGTTCGGGGGTCACGGCGTCGAGGCGGAGGAGCAGGTCGTTTTCCGCAAGACATCGCGGCGGGAGGCCGTCGCCTCGTTCTTCGCCGGACTGCGTCGTCGGCATGGAGGCGTGCGGCGGCGCCCACGACCGGGCGAGGGCGCCCTCCGATCCCGGCCATGAGGTGCGTCCGATCTCCCCGCAGTTCTTGACCCCGGCGCGAAGTCGAACAGGCGCGATCGCGACGACGCCGAGGCGATCCGCGAGGCCGTCGATGCGCTTCGTGCGGCGGAAGTCGTGCGCTCGGCTCGCGCTGCAGGCGGTGCTCCGTGCCCGGCCGCGCCTCGTCTCCGACCGGACGCGGCCGGTGAACCGGATCCGAGGTCTCCCGGCCGAGCACGGCAGCGCGACCGCGCGCGGCACCCCTCGCCGGCGCGCCACCCTCGCGCAGACCGTCGACGGCGATCGCGCCGGCCGGGGCGATCCGATCCCCGAACTCCTCCGCGAGGCGCGCGAGGCGCTCGTCGACCTCGATCGGCGCGGCGCGTCCTGCGGCCGGCGGCGGCTCGAGACCCTCATCCGAAGCGACGGGATGTGCCTGCGCATCGGCAGGATCGAGGGCCTCGGCCCGGTCACGGTCACGGTCACGGCGCCCGTCGCGGCGGCGGGAGACCGGACCTGCTTCGGGAACGGTCGCGAGTTCGCCGCCCGGCCCGGGCTCGTCCCGAGGCCGGGATCGAGCGACGGCAGGACGAGGCTGCCGGGGACATCCGAACGCGGCGACCGGTACGTCCGGACGGCGACGATCCACGGCCGAGCCGTTCACGCGAAGCCTGGCGGCAGGCGGGACCCGCGCAGCCGATGGATCGGGCGGATGCGCGAGCGTCGGCATACGAACGTCGTGGCAGTCGCGCCCGCCGACGAGAACGCCGGGATCGTCCGGTCCGTCCCGTCGCGGGGTGAGGCATGCGGACCCGTCCGGATCGCCGCTCCATCCCGATCACGTCGATGAAAAGGTGGAATGCGGCGGGGCGCGCCCCCGGACATCGCGGCGAAAACGCAGGAGATGGGGAAAGGGTCGCGGACCGTCGCTTCGCGAGCCTGGCGTGCGGACCGGCCCGGCGCACGCCGATGTCCCGGGGCGTCGGGGACGAAGCGGGCGGACACCCGTCGGGGCTTGCGGCGACGATGTATCGGGCCGCTTCGGAAAGCCGGACAGGCGTCGGCAGTCGTGACGCTCCACCCGGAACCGGCAAAGCCGTGGCGATCAGGCGGCGTCCATGTGCGTCCACAGGCGGACCCGCCTCGTGCCGCGCTGGGACCCCCTCTCGCGAACCAGCATCAGCGAGCGCTGGTATCAAGCGGAGGCGCCGCGACCTGTCCGGTCGCGGCCAGAGGCGGCGTTCGCGTCGTGGCCGCCGTAGGCGGCGTTCGCGTCGAGGCGTCCGGCGGCGTCGGCACGAAAGGCTGACCGTCGCCGCTTGCAAGACCGGCGCAGGCCGCACGCGGGGCCTGCGGATATCCGACGAATGGCCGGCATCCGCCGCACGACGGCCGCGCTCGAGCCGCACGAATTCTGCACGCCCCGCGGCCCGTATCGCCCTCCCCTCAGGCGACCGCCTCGTAGGCGGCCCGAAGCGAGGCGCTCTCGTTCTCCCACAGGAACTCCCGCTCCGCAGTGGCCCGCCCCCAGGCGCCCATGCGCTTGCGCCGCCCCTCGTCGTCGACCAGCGCGAGGATCGCGTCCGCGAGACCCTCGGGCGAGCAGTCCGTCGCCACCAGCGCCGCGTCCCGCGCCTCCGACCGGGCCTGCGTCAGGTCGAACATCACGAAGGGCAGACCGAGCATCATGTACTCGAACACCTTGTTCATGGAGAGCTTGTCGTTGAAGTCGTCCTTGGGGTCGGGGATCACACCCACGTCCAGCGCCGAAAGCGTCGCCAGCAGCCGGTCCCCGGTCAGATACCCGGTGAAGGTGACGTGATCCGCAACGTCGAGTTCGAGCGTCAGCGCCTTCAGGCCTTCCAGCTCGGGCCCGTCGCCCACCAGCACGCAGCCCACGTCGTCGCGTCCGCGCTCGTGGACGATGTCGGCGATGGCGCGCACCAGGTACTCGACGCCGTCCTGGCACCCCATGATGCCCACGTAACCCACCAACGAGCGGTTGGACGCCGCCAGGACCGGATCCGGCGCGGTCCGCCGGAACCGCTCGATGCGCGGATAGCTCTTCACCACCCAGACCCGATCGGGGTCCATGCCGCCGCGCTCCACCGCGAGGCGCTTGAAGGTCTCGTTGGTGGCGATCGAGGCGTCGGCGACGCGGAAGGTCTGCCGTTCCAGCCAGCGCATCACCCGCGGCAGCGGCCCGTTCGGCCCGAACTTGGCCTCGAACAGCTCCGGGCTCAGGTCGTGATGGTCGAACACGAAGCGCGTGCCCCGAAGCCACTTGTGCAGCGCGGCGACGATGAAGATCAGGTCCGGCGGATTGCAGGCGTGCAGCACGTCGAAGCCCCGCTCCCGCGCGACGCGGAACGAGAGTCGGATCTGCGCGCCGAGCGCCCAGAGATATTCCGCCGCGTAGGCCAGCGCGCCCTTCGCCTCGATCGGCAGGCTGTGGCGGTAGATGGCGACCCCGTCGATGTCCTCGCGCTTGGCGTCGTGCCCCTTGCCGGTGGGGCAGATCACCGAGACGCGCCAACCGGCCTCGCGAAGCGCCAAGGCCTCCTGCCAGACCCTCCGATCGAAGGGCACGGGCAGGTTCTCGACGATGATGAGCACTCCGCGGCCGTCCCGAGCCGTCCCCTCCCCCGACGCGATCGACATGTCAAAAGCCCCTAAATTTTTCGTCGTGCTTGACGCGCAATAGCAACTTTCGGGCCGCCAAGCGAGGGCGGCACGTCAGGGTGAATGCGGAATCAACCTTTACGACGGCGCGATGTGGCGTCTGCGGGGCTCACTCGGCCTTGGATTCACGGAGCGTTCCGCGATACTAATGCGTCGAACGGCGGACTCGCCCATGTGGGGGGCGGGCTCGCGAAGGGGATTTGGGACGGCGGTCCACGATCCGGCGCGACGGAACGCCGGAGTGGCTGTCGTCCTCTTGGGTGCGCGGCCTCCGGCCGTGGGATCGGTTTGGGATGCGAAAGATCATGTTGAGACCTGCGCGTTGGCTCGCGATCGGCCTGCTCGCCGTCGGCCTGGCCGCCTGCGATTCCGCGGAGGAGCGGGCCGGCGGCCATTTGGAGTCCGCCATGGCGCTGCTGGAGCAGGGCGACCGGGACAAGGCGAACGTCGAGTTCCGCAACGTCATCCAGCTGCAGCCCGAGAACGTCGAGGCGCGTTACCAGATCGCCCGCTATCAGCGCGACCGGAACCAGATCCGGGGCGCCGTCGGTCAGTATCGCAGCGTGCTGGAGCTCGACTCGAACCATCTCCGCGCGCGGCGCGACCTCGCGGAGATCATGCTCGTGGCCAACGCCGTCGAGGAGGCGAGCCGCCACATCGAGGTCGCGTACGGCATCGCGCCGGAGGACGTCGATGTCCGCGCCGTCAAGGCGGCGATCGACTTCCGCCTCGCGGGAGCCCGCGAGACCTCCCCGGACGAGGCCGTCGCGCTTGCGCAGGGGGTGATCGACGACGATCCGACCAACGAGAGCGCGCGTCTCGTCCTCGCCGCGCACGCTATGGAGCAGGGCGACCTGAAACAGGCGCTCGTCCATGTCGATCAGGGTCTCGTCGAGGATCCGGAGGATCTCAGTCTGAACGTGGTCAAGCTCGGCGTGCTCGAGCAGCTGGAGGACGCCGAGGGCGTCGGCGCCCAGCTCCAGCGGCTGGTCGACGTCTTCCCCGAGACCGACCAGTTCCGCGAGGCGCTCGCGCGCTGGCATGTCAGGCGCGGCGAGCACGACGCGGCGGAGGCCCAGTACCGCGCCCTCGCGGAGGCCGATCCGGACGACCAGCGGCGCGCTCTCGACGTGGTGCGCTTCCTCAACGCCGTGCATGGCGAGGCGCGTGCGCGCGAGGAGCTCGAGCGCCTCGCCGAGGCCGAGGACGAACTCGTCGAATACGATCTCACCCTCGTCTCGCTCGACCTGCAGGACGGTGACGAGGCGGCCGCGATCGCCCGACTCGATTCGCTGATCGAGAGCCGCGGGCGCAGCGCCGGCGCGCACCGAGCCCGGGTCGAGCGCGCGAAGCTCCATGTCCGCAACGATGAGTTCGAGGCGGCCGACGCGCTGATCTCCGAGGTCCTCGCCAACGACGGCAAGAACGCCGACGCCCTTCTGCTGCGCGCCGCCCGCCACCTCGCCGAAGACCGGCCTGAAGCCGCGATCGAGGATCTGCGGGTCGCCCAGGACGTCGACCCTGAGAACGTCCGGATCGCGCAGCTGATGGCGACCGCCTACGAGCGGAACGGCAACGCCCGCCTCGCGCAGGAGCGGCTCGCCGAGGCCGTCGAGCTCTCGGATTACGAGGTCGGCATCACTCTGCGCTACGCTCAGCTTCTCCTCTCGGACGACAAGGTCGGCGTGGCGGAGAGCGTGCTGCGCGAGGCGATCGCCGCCAACGGACCGTCGCGCGACCTGCTGGTCGCTTTGGGCCAGATCAGGATCCGCCAGGAGCGCTGGCGCGACGTGGAGGAGGTCACCGCACGACTCCGCGAACTCGATCCCGACGACCCCGTCGTCACGCGGATGCAGGCGGCCGCCCTTCTCGGCCGACGGCGCGGCGAGGAGGGGACCGAACTGCTCGCGACGCTCGCCGGGAACGACCCGGAGAACGCGGCGAACCTCGTATCCTATGTGCGCGCGCTGATCGCCGGCGGAGACGGCGATCGCGCGCGGGAGGTCGTGGACGAGCGTGTCGCCGAGGCGCCCGACGACACCTCTGCGCGGCTGCTGCGCGCGTCGATCCGCGCGTCCCTCGGCGATCTCGACGGCGCCGAAGCCGATCTGCTGCACGCGCTGGAACTGGAGCCGACGAACGCCGCCGCCTACGCGGCGCTGGCCCGGATCTACAATTCGCAGGGTCGCGGAGACGAGGCGGACGCGGCGCTGGAGGGGGGACTCGCGCTCGGCGCCGACGATCCCAACCTGCGCCTGACCAAGGCCATGCAGCTGGAGACTTCCGGCCGGCGCGAGGAGGCGCTGGAGTTGTATTCGGGCCTCTACCGCGAGCAGCCGAACTCGATGGTCATCGCCAACAACTATGCCGGCCTGCTGGCCGCTCTCCGCTCCGAAGATCCGGTGCAGATCCAGCGCGCCTACAACATCGCGAAGCGCTTCCGCACCGCCACTCGGCCGCAGATGCAGGACACCTACGGGTGGCTCCTGCATCTGACCGGCGACTCGAAATCCGCGCTGCCGATCCTCGAGACGGCTGCGCGCCAGCTCTCGACCAATCCGGAAGTGCAGTATCACTACGGCGTCGTGCTGCTGGCGAACGGGCAGCTCGCCCAGGCCCGCGACCTGCTCGAGCGGGCGCTGGAACTCGGCGAACAGGTTCCGTTCCGCGACGCCGACCGGGCCGAGGCGGCCCTCGCCCGCATCGAAGACATCCGCGCCGGCCGGGACGCGGCCGTGCCGGCCGACGAGGAGGCCGCCACGACACAGTGACCGGCCCGCTGCGAGGGACGGTCGGAACACGCGACCCACGGGAACCACGAGGCGGCATGCGAGATCTGACGAAGCTTTACAACGAGTTTTACGGCCTTTCGGAAAGGCCGTTCTCGTTGCTGCCCGATCCGGACTTCCTCTATTGGGCCTCGCCGCACAGCAAGGCCTACACCATGCTGGAATACGGCATCGCCACGCATGCCCCCATCACGATGATCACGGGCGAGGTGGGCTCGGGCAAGACCACGCTGGTTCGAAAGCTCCTGGACGACATTCCGATGGACTATTCCATCGGCCTCGTCTCAAACGCGCAGGGCGGGCGGGGCGAACTGCTGCACTGGGTGCTGATGAGCCTCGGCCAGCCCGTGGATCCGGAGCACGGCTACGTCCAGCTCTTCGCGCAGTTCCAGGAATTCCTGATCTCCGAATACGCGGCGGGGCGGCGCACGGCGCTGATCTTCGACGAGGCGCAGAACCTCACCCCGGACGCGCTCGAGGAACTGCGGATGTTCTCCAACATCAACGCCGACAAGGACGAGCTGCTGCAGCTGATCCTCGTCGGCCAGCCGGAACTCAGGGACCTCGTGCGCCGGCGCTCGCTGACCCAGTTCGCGCAGCGCATTGCGGCCGAATTCCACCTGCGCGCGCTGGAGCCAGAGGAGACCGACGCCTACATCCGCCACCGCCTGCGCCACGCCGGCTGCGAGACGCCGTTGTTCCTGGCCGAGGCGACGGACATGATCCATCGCGCCGGCCGGGGCATTCCGCGGCTGATCAACCAGCTCTGCGATTACGCCCTCGTCTATGGCTTCGCCGAAGAGAAGTCGGAGATCGACGCGGACGTGATCCGCGAGGTGCTCGCCGACCGGCGCCAGTACGGCGTGTTCGCCGATCCCGACGCGCCGGACGCGTCGACGCCAACCGCATCCTCCGAAGACGCGCGCGCCGCGGCGGAGGACAACGTCTTCTACGGCGTCTGGGAGAAGAAGGCCTGATCCCCGCCGCGACCGACCTGCGAGGTTCGCCACGATGACCGATTTCGATCCGCGCTATCTGCTGTCGATCTTTTTGCGCCGGTTCCCGCTGTTCCTGCTGACGGCGGTCCTCATCTTCGCCGGCTTTGCGGCGGCGGCGGTGCTGTTGCCGCCGACATACACGTCGTCGGCGCGGATCCTCGTGGAATCGCAGCGCATCCCCCAAAGCATGGTGCAATCCACCGTCGGCGGCGGAGCCTCCGAGCGCCTGCGCGTGATCCAGCAGCGGCTGATGACGCGGGAGAACCTTCTCGAGATCGCCAACCAGTTCCGGGTCTTCGCCGACCGTCAGGATCTCTCGCCGACCGAGATGGTGCAGGAGATGCGCAGCTCCACGGACTTCCGTCAGGTCGCGCTCGGCGGCGGACGCGGGGGCGGCATGGCGTTGCTGTTCAACGTCTCCTTCTCGGCGGCCGATCCGCGCGTGGCCTCGCAGGTCGCGGGGGAGTACGTCACCCGCATCCTCGAGGACAACGTGAGGATCCGCACGGATCGCGCGGCGAACACCTACGGCTTCTTCGATCAGGAGACTCAGCGCCTCGGCGGCGAACTGACGGCGGTCGAATCCGAGATCGTCGAATTCAAGCGCGCGAACCGGGACACCCTGCCCGACACGCTGTCTTTCCGCACCAACCAGCTCGAGAGGGTGCAGCAGCGCCAGCAACTCCTCGACCGGGAGCGCGCGGACCTCCGGCAGGAGCGCAAGCTGCTCGAGGAGATGCGCGAGGATCCGGAGCGCTTCGTCGAAGAGGAACGAGCGCTCAGCGAGCCGGAGCGCGCGCTGAACCAGTTGCAGCAGCGCCGTCGCATGCGCCTCGCGATCCTTTCGGAGACTCATCCGGAGATCATCGGCATCGACACCCGCATCGCCGCGCTCGAGCGCATCATCGAGCAGGACGCCGAGATGAGCGAGGCGACGGCCGGGGAGCGCACCAGCCGCCGGATCTCCGAGCAGATGAGCCGCGTCGAGCAGGAGATGGAGGTCATCGACACCCGTCTCGACCAGCTCGACGACGAACTCGCCCAGCTCGAGCGGCGCGAGTCGGAGCTCGAGCGCTCCATCGCCGAAACGCCCAACACGCAGATGGCGCTGACGGCTCTCAACCGGAACTACTCCAGTCTCCAGCGCCAGTACGACGCCGCACGCGGAAAGCTCGCCGTGTCGGCCACCGGCGAGCAGCTCGAGCTGCAGCAGCAGGCCGAGCGCTTCGAGGTGATCGAGCAGGCCGGAACGCCGGAGACGCCTGACAAGCCCGACCGCCTTATGATCCTGATGATGGGCGCTGGCGGCGGCGCCGGAGCCGGCATCGCCGTCATCGCCCTGCTGGAGTTCCTCAACAAGGCCATCCGCCGTCCATCCGACATCGTCGCGACGCTGGAGACGCAGCCTCTGGCGGTGATCCCCTACATCTACACCGACGCGGAGCTGCGCCGCCGCGCCGTGATCAAGTGGTCTCTGATCACCCTGATCGTCGGCGGCTCCATCGCGGTCGTGACGCTGACGCACATCTTCTACATGCCGCTCGACCTTCTGATGCGGAAGCTCATGGAGATGACGCAGCTCGACACGGTGCTGCAGATGATCCGCTCCCGCATCAGCTTCTGACGCGCAGTCGACCCTGCCGGCGCGGCGGAGCCTTCGCCGTGCCGGCCCCGATCGATCCATCCGGAGGCGCCACGCCATGGAACGCATCAAGACCGCCATAAGCCGCGCGAAGCTCGCCCGCGGCGACGCCGCCCCCGGATCCGTCCCTCGGGCGCCGGCGGAATACGACGCGGCGAAGGAACGCCCGCCGGAAACCTGGCTGGCGCTGCCGAGGATCGATCCCAGCGAAAGCAGACTGATCGACAGCCGCATCGTCACCTTCAGCAAGGACGATCCGGCGCACGTTCCCTTCGACATCCTGCGGACCAAGGTCCTGCGGTTGATGGAGACGAACGGTTGGTCCTCCATCGCCGTGACGTCGCCGACGATGTCCTGCGGGAAGACCATGATCTCCTGCAACCTCGCCTTCTCCTTCGCCCGGCAGCGCGCGACGCGCTGCGTGCTGGCCGACGTCGACCTCAAGCGCCCGCAGGTGCGCAAGGTCCTCGGTCTGCAGTCCGAGCTCTCGATGGGCGACTACCTGATGGGCGGCATCGCACCGGAGGACTTCTTCATCCGCATTGGGGACAACCTCGCGGTCGGCCCGACGCAGCAGTCCTTCCGTCATTCGGCCGAGCTTCTGCAGCACCCGGACGCGGCCGCCGCACTCTCGCGGATGCACGAGACGCTGAAGCCGGACGTGGTCATCTACGACCTGCCGCCGATGCTGGCGAGCGACGACGCGATCTCGTTCATGCAGCATGTCGACTGCGCGCTGCTCATCGCCGCCGCCGGGACCACGACGGCGCGCAATCTCGACGATTGCGAGCGTCAGCTCTCGGAGCTCGTGCCGGTCGCCGGAGTGATCCTCAACAAGTACGACCTCAAGAGCGAATCCTACTCCTACTACGAGTACGACTACGTCTGACGGCGGCCGCCGGCGCTTCAGCCCGGCGGCGCGGCGGGAAGGGCGGGGGCCGCGGCGCGGATCTCCGCCCACATCGCGGCCCGGAAGGCTTCCGGCCCGAAGCGCGCCGCGTGCGCCGCGATCCGCTCCGCCTCGAGCGTAGGTTCCACCGACCGCTCGAAGCGCTCGATCGCGGCGACGAGGGAAGCGACGCTCTGGTCCGCGAACAGCACCCCGGTCTCCCCGTCCCGCACGGTGTCCAGCGCCCCGCCCCGGCCGAGCGCGACGACGGGCCGGCCGCTGGCCATCGCCTCCAACGGCACGATCCCGAAATCCTCCATGCCCGGGAACAGCAGCGCCCGCGCCTCCCGATAAAGCTCCGGCATCGCCGCGTCGGGCGCACGGCCGAGAAACTCCACGCCCGCCGGGGCCTCGCGCCGCAGCCGCGCCAGTTCGGGCCCTTGGCCGACCACCTTCAGCCGCCGGCCCAGCCGCACCGCCGCGGCGACCGCCAAGTCGGCGCGCTTGTAGGGCACCAGCTCCGATACGAAGAGATAGGGCGCGTCCGGCCCCGGCGCCGGAGCCGGCCGATAGGCCTCCAGGTCCACCGGCGGATGCACCACCGACGCCTCGCGACGCCAGACCTGCCTGATCCGTCGCCGCACGAAGTCCGAGTTCGCCACGAAGCGATCCACGCGGTTCGCCGAAACGGCGTCCCAGACCCGCATGCGCGTCGCCACCTGGCTGAACGCGAAGCGCCCGACCGGCCCCAAGCCGTCGCGATAGGCGTGGAACTGGTCCCAGATGTAGCGCATCGGCGAGTGGACGTAGCACACATGCGGTGCGTCCACCGGTCCGATCACGCCCTTGGCCGGCCCGGATTCGCTGGACAGGATCAGGTCGTAGCCTGACAGGTCGAACGACTCCAGCGCCCGCGGCATGAAGCCGAGATACTTCTGGTAATGCCGTCGCGCCCAAGGCAGCCGCGCCACGAAGCTCTCGGTGATGCGTCGCTCGCGCAGCAGGGGGCTCAGGTTTTCCGGAATGCAGACATGGGTGAAGAGATCCGCCTGCGGAAACATCCGGCACAGCTGCTCAAGCACACGCTCGCCTCCGCGCATGCCCACCAGCCAATAGTGAATGATCGCGACACGCATCCCGGCCCCTGTTCCCTCGCGGCAGGCATCGCGTCGGCGCAGACCGGGCGACCGGTTCAGCGTCCGGTCGGCCTCATGACGACCCCCGCCGTCCTGAGCATGATCCAGAGGTCGAGCACGAAGCTCAAGCGGCGCAGATAGGAGAGGTCCAGCGCCACCCTCTGGTCATAGGAGAGGGCGTTGCGCCCGCTGACCTGCCAGAGCCCAGTGATCCCTGGGCGCATCGCGTTATACGCGGCGCGGGTGGACCCGTAGTACTGCTGCAGTTCCTCTTCCGTCACCGGGCGCGGACCGACGAAACTCATCTCTCCGCGCATCACGTTCCAGAGTTGCGGCAGTTCGTCGAGGCTGGTGCGGCGCAGGAAGTCGCCGATCGGGGTTATCCGCGGATCGTCGGCCAGCTTGCGGAACTCCCGCCACTCGGCCGCCGCGGAGGGATCGTCCGCCAGATGGATCCTCAGCCGCGTCTCCGCGTCCGGAACCATGGTGCGGATCTTCCAGCAGCGGAAGGCGCACCCGTCCCGCCCGGCGCGCCAATGTCCGAAGAACGGCGCGCCGCCGTCTTTCATCCAGACGAGCAGGGCGAGCAGACCGACCAGCGGGCCCACGATGGGCAGGAGCGCAAGGCCGAGCACGAGATCCACGGTTCGCTTGCCGAGGGACTCGTAGAGGCTCGAACCGGCACGCGGCTCCGCCGTTCCGGCGGACAGGAAACTCTCGCCGGCTCCGATATCTTTCATCGCGGTACGCCCCCTCCGGACGCTTTCGCGCCCGACGGTCACCATACGCCCGGCGACCGCTTCCTTCCTTGGGGTTAACTATCGTACACTTCGAAGCGACTTCAATGAAAATTTACCTTTGGCCGGGTCGCGCCGATGGCGCGGGGGCCACACCGCGGCGCCCGCACATGCCGCAGCCGGCCTTCATGCTTAACCGCGAGGGGGCTGCGATGATAGCTGGACGCGGAGTCGTGCCGTGCGCCGACCCGTCCGGAGTCCAGAGGAGAGTTCCCGCATGCGTCTGGTCGTCCTCGCCGCCGCCTTCGCGCTGACCGGCTGCGGAGTGGTCTACACCTCCCCCTCGGTCTACGGGCCCGGCGACGCCGCTGGCTTCAACGCGGCCACGGACTACGACGTCGCGGTGGTGCCGCTGACGCTGGAGACGGCGATGGAGGCGAACCTCGCCCCCTACGTCCCGCCGCGTCTGCCGGACGCCTTCCGGCCCGCGCCGACTCGCTCGCCCGCGCCCCTCTCCGCCGGAGACACCCGGATGCCGGACATACCGAGCCCGGAGATCGCCGAGGTCGCGGCCGCGAGCGCCGCCGGTCCGTTGCCGGAGCCGGCGACCGAGGCCGAGCGCGCCGCGGACACCGTCACCGCGCTGCCCCCGCCGGCGGAGCCGCGGCCCTATCGCATCGGCGTCTCGGACGTGCTGCTGCTCTCGGCCAACACCGCCGGCGCGACGCTCGAGGACGTGCCCTCCCTGCTCAACGCCCAGGCCGCGCGGCAGGGCTACATCGTGCAGGACGACGGCGCCATCGCGGTGCCTGACGTCGGGCGCGTCCGCGTCGCGGGCCTGACCCTGGAGGAGGCGGAGGGCGAGATCTTCGAGGCGCTCGTCGCCCAGCGCCTCGACCCGTCCTTCAGCCTGGAGATCGCGGAGTTCAACTCCCAGCGCGTCTCGATCGGCGGCGCGGTGCGCCAGCCTTCGGTGCAGCCCATCAGCCTGCGTCCGCTGTTCCTGACCGAGGCGCTGCAGATCGCCGGCGGCCTCGCGACCGAGGATGCCGACTACGCCGTGGTGCGCCTGTTCCGGGACGGCGAGGTCTATCAGGCCCCGCTGCGCGAGCTCTACGCCGACGAGGGCCTGGACGACGTCCTGCTGCGCGACGGGGACGCGGTGTTCGTGGACGCGAACTATGACCTCTCCCAGGCCCGCGCCTTCTTCGAGGAGCGGCTGCGCCTGCGCGAGGCGGAATTGCGCGAACGCGAATTCGCCTTCCGCGAGCGCCAGGCCGAGATCGAGGAGGTGCGGTTCGGCGTGACCCTCGCGCAGTTCGAGCTTCAGAAGGCGCAGCTCCGCCAGCAGCTCAACGACATGCGGATCGCCGTCGCCCAGTACGAGATCGCGCGCAACAACGACGCCCGCGCCGCCGCCGCCGACCAGCGCAGCGTGTTTAGGGAGCGGGTGGAGCTCGGCGCCGTGACGCGGGACTACGTCTACGTCGCCGGGGAGGTGCGCCGGCCGAACCGTCTGCCCCTGCCGTTCGAGACCCGCGTCAACCTCGCGGACGTCCTGTTCGACAACGAGGGCGTGAACATCAATTTCGCCGACTACTCGGAGATCTACGTGCTGCGGCGCGCGCCGGGTGCCGAGATGCTGGGCGGCATCACCGCCTATCACCTGAACGCCGGCAACGCCGTGAATATCGCCAACGCCACCCATCTCGAACTGCGCCCCAACGACGTCGTCTTCGTGGCCGAACAGCCCATCACCGCCTGGGGCCGCGTCGTCACGCAGATGGTGCCGGGGCTCTTCAACAGCGCCGCCGCCGCCGCCAACATCGCCGGCGGCTGACGGCGAGGCCGGCGCGTCCGCCGTGGCGCGCCGGCCCGTCGCTCAGTCGACGCTTGTGAGGAAGTCCGCGCGATCGTCCTCCAGCCGCACGGCCGAGAGGACGCCGGTCGCATAAGCGCCGGTGTCGATGGAGATCCGTCCCTGCGCGGCGGAGGCCTCGTCCACGACGTAATGCCCGTGCACGCACCAGAGACCGTCGCTCCGGGCGTGCTGGAAGAAGCGGGAGGTGCCCCAGATGAGCGTCGACTCGCTCTGAAGCTCCGGAGGGGTCCCCGGATCTCCGCCGGCATGGGCGAAAAGGACGTTTCCGTGACGCGTCCAGCTGGGAAGCTCCCGCAGCATCTCGACCGAGCCCCCGGCGGCCGCGGCCAACCGCGCCGCCGCGGCCTCGAGGTCCTCGCCCTCGCTGGAGAGCTGTATGCCGCCGACGCCGAAGCTCAGCATGGTCTGCAGACCGCCGTTGCGAAGCCATCGCGGACCGCCCCGCGCCGGTTCGTCCAAAAACTCCAGCATCATCGCCTCGTGGTTGCCACGAAGCGCGATCACCTCGCCGAAGCCGGCCCGTTCCGGCGCCTTCAGCAGTCCCCGCACCCGCGCCAGCACCTCGGCGGACTGCTCGCCCCGGTCGACGTAGTCGCCCATCAGCACCAGACGGGGGCCGTCGATCCCACGCATCCGCATGTCCTCGCCGATCCGCGCCAGCAGCCGTTCGAGCTGGTCGAACCGTCCGTGAACGTCGCCGATCGCATAGGTCGGACGATCGATCGCCAAGGGAACGTCGAAGCCGCGCGGACCCTTCCGCGCGCGCGGCTCCTCGGCTCCGCCGGACCGGCCGAACAGGCGCCGGAGCGGCCCGATCATGGCACCCCGACGTCTTCCGCGCGGCCGGTTCGGCTCACTCCGCCGCCTGTTTCGCCGCGTTCAGCCAGGACCAGACCCGCTTCGGCGTCATCGGCATGTCCACATGGGTCACGCCGGCCGGCTGCAGCGCGTCCAGCCCGGCGTTGGTGACCGCGGCCAGCGCGCCCACCGTCCCGGCCTCTCCGCAGCCCTTCATGCCGATCGGGTTGGCGGTGGAGGGCACGCCCTCATGGTGGAACGGAATCATCGGCGCGTCGTAGGCGCGCGGGATGGCGTAATCCATGAAGGTCGCGCTCAGAAGCTGACCCTGATCGTCGTAGACCACCTCCTCGGTGATCGCCTGACCGATGCCCTGCACGACGCCGCCGTGCACCTGGCCCTCGGCCAGCATCGGATTCATCAGCCGCCCGAAATCGTCGACCACGGTGTACTTCACCACCTGGGTCACGCCGGTCTCGGGGTCGACCTCCACCTCCGCGACATGGCAGCCGTTGGGGAACGAGCGGCCCGGCACCGTGTTCTCGAGCTCGGTGACCAGGAGCTCCACCTGGCCCTTCTTCCGCGCGGTCTCCGACAGCGTCATCAGGTCGACCGACTTGTCGGTGCCCGCGACGCGGAACGCGCCCTCCTCGAACACGATGTCGGCGGCCGAGGCCTCGAGCTCCTCCTCCGCCAGCGGACGGAAGCGCTCCACCATCTCGTCGGCCGCGGCGTTGATGGCGGACCCCTGCATCGTGACCGAGCGCGAGCCGCCCGTGCCGCCGCCGGTCGCGATCAGGTCCGAATCGCCCTGCACCACGCGCACCTTGTCGAACGGAACGCCCGCCCGCTCCGTCAGGAACTGCGAGAACACCGTCTCGTGCCCCTGCCCGTTGGACTGCGTGCCGACGTAGAGGTTCACGAAGCCGTCGTCCGCGAACTCGATCTTCGCCGTCTCGTTCTGCGCGCCGAGGATGGACTCGATGTAGTAGCAGAGGCCCCGGCCCCGCAGCATGCCGCGCGCCTCGCTCTCCGCCTTGCGCTGCGCGAAGCCGTCCCAGTCGGCCTCCTTCAGCCCGCGGTCGAGCACGCGGGAGAAGTCGCCGACGTCGTAGATCTCGCCGACGACGGTCTTGTAGGGGAAGCTCGCCGGCTGGATGAAGTTCTTCCGCCGCAGCTCCACCGGATCGACGCCGAGCTGGCGCGCCGACCAGTCCATCAGCCGGTCCATCTGGTAGATCGCCTCCGGCCGCCCGGCGCCGCGATAGGCGTCGACCGGCGTGGTGTTGGAGTAGATCCCCTTCACCTCGTAGAGCGCGACCTGCACGTCATAGACGCCCGGCAGCACGTATTTCGCGACCTCGGACGGGATGAACTGACCGAAGTTCGAGTTGTAGGCGCCGAGCCCCGCCTTCACCGAGAAATGCACCGCCTTCAGCTTGTGATCCGCATCGAAGGCGGCGCGGGCGACGGTGACGTGGTCGCGCCCCATGTTGTCGGTCAGCATCGCCTCGGAACGGTCGGACATCCAGTGCACCGGCCGCCCGACGCGGCGCGAGGCCTGCGCCAGCGCCAGATGCTCGGGGTAGTTGAACGCCTTCATGCCGAAACCGCCGCCGGTGTCCGGGTTGGTGACGTGCACCTGCTCGGGCTTCAGGTCGAGCTTGTCGGCGAGTTCGCCCTTCAGGCCCCAGACGCCCTGGCCGTTGGAGGCGACGTGCAGCCGCTCGCCGTCCCAATGCGCGGTGATGCCCCGCGGCTCCATCGAGACGGCGATGACCCGGTTGTTGACCAGCGGAAGCTCGACGACGTGCGCCGCGCTCTCGAAGGCCTCGCGCACCGCCGACTCGTCGCCGAAGGCCCAGTCGTAGGCGACGTTGTTCGGCGCGAGGTCGGGGTGGACCTCCGGCTGGCCCTCGGCCTCGGCGGTTGTGGTGGCGGCGGGCAGCTCCTTGTAGTCGACGGCGATCATGTCGGCGGCGTCGCGCGCCGCTGCGGCGCTCTCGGCGACGATCAGCGCCACCGCCTCGCCCCCGAAGCGCACCCGGTCCACGGCGATCGAAGGGCGGACGGGGGACGCGCCGGGCGTGCCGTCGCGGTTCTGCACCGTCGCGAAGTTCATGGCGTTCTTGATCTCCTCGGAGAGATCCGCGCCCGTGATCACGTCCAGCACGCCGGGCGCCGCCTTCGCATCCGAGACGTCGATCGAAAGGATCTCCGCATGCGCGTGGGGCGAGCGGAGGAAGATGCCGTGGGCGGCGCCCTCGGGCACGATGTCGTCGACGTAGCGGCCTGCGCCGGTGAGGAAACGCGAGTCCTCCTTGCGCAGGACGGGCTGGGATGTGCCGAACTTCATGCTGTCGTCCCCATGTCTCGGGCTGAACGTCCAAGGCCGCGCCCATGCGGGGCGCGCTTGGTTCGGAGCCTAGCCGCACGAGCGGTGTTGTCCATGCCGTTGCGACGCTTCGGCCCCCGCAGAGGCCCTCGGCGGCGGCCGCCGAACCCGCGCGACGCCCTCCGGATGCAGTCGTCAGTCATCCGCGGCGTGCTAGGTTTCCTCAACTCTGGGAGGAACGAATCAACATGACACAGCCCGCCGCCCCCGCGCGCCGGCCCTGTTCCGCTGGAGACGGAGCCGCCGGCCCTTCCTCCGACGCAGCGCTGGCCCACGCCCTCCTCTCGCTCGCCAAGGCGCGCAGCGAAGGCGCCAGCTTCTGCCCGTCGGAGGCCGCAAGAGCCCTCGCGCCGGCCGACTGGCGCCCTCTGATGCCGAAGCTGCGCCGCGTCGCGGCGCGTCTGCAGCGCGACGGCCTTCTGACGGTCACCCAAGGCGGCAGGCCGGTCGACGCGCTCTCGGCCTGCGGGCCGATCCGCCTCTCGCGCCCACGGCACTGAGCCGCGCGGACGGCGCGGCACATCGCCTAGCGCAGCCGCGGCGGCCCCTCGCGCCGGCGCGGCGCCGCCGTCTGCGGCGCCGGCGGCTCGAACCCGAGGCCGACCCGGCGCGCCGCCTCCAGAAGCGGCCCCTCCGCCGCGAAGCCGACCTCGAGCGTCGCGCCCGCCAGCCGCGCGGTCTCCCCCACCGCCCGCGCCAGCGCGCCGCGATGGGCCTCGGCGGCGTCGCCGGCGCCCCAGACGCCGCGCTCCACCAGCAGCAGCGCCAGGCGCCGCTCGTCGTCCGCGACCGCCGAGACCAGCCAGGCCTCGCGCAGCGCCGCGCCCAGCGCCGCCAGCTTCGAATCGAGCGCCGCGATCAGCGCCTCCGACGCCCCGTCCGGCCGGCCGAGCGCCGAGAGCCGCGCCTCCGCCGCCTCGGCCCGCACGGCCGTCGCCATCCAGGCCAGCGCCGCGGCGTCGTGGAACAGCTCCGACGGCGCGACGCCCGCGTTGACCGCGAGGTTCAGGCCGCGCTCCGCCAGCAGCGCCGCAAGGTCCCGGCCGGGGGCCGCGAGGTAGTGCGCCCCGTCCCCGAACGCGGCCAGCCGTTCCTCGCGGTCGAAGGCGAGCGCCGTGGGTCCGGCCTCCAGCGGCAGCACCCGCGGCCGCGGCGGGCCGTCCTCCGCCGGCGCCTCCAGCAGCAGGAACAGCTCCGCGTTGAGCAGCGCGTCCACCGCCCGGCCGTCCGTCGCGTCGCCGCCCGAAAGCCGCATCGCCCGGTCCAGCGCCGTCTCCTCGCCGGTCTCGTCCGTCGCGTCGCTCACTCGGTCGTCTCCAGGATCCAGTCCGCCACCCGCGCCAGCACCTCCGGCGCGCCGAGATCGATCGGCAGCATGTGCCAGCCGTCCTCGACGTAGTCGAAGGTCTTCGGGCCCGGCAACGCGGCATGGGCGGCGCGCACGCTCTCTTCGGGGATGACCTCGTCCCTCGCCCCCATCACCGTCAGCACCGGAACCGAGGCCGCCTTCGGCGCCGCCTCGACGGCGCGGTCCATAAGCCGGATCAGGCCCAGGAACTCCCGCGGGGAGGGATTCGCGAAACGCAGCGGATCCTCCGAGATCGCCTCCAGCCGGGCGAGGTTGTCGGTCGGCCGGATCGGCACCGGCGAGGCGGCGCGGGAGAAGCGAAGATCCGGGAACAGCCGCGCGCCGAGCCACGCGCCCGCCCGATAGACCGGCGACAGCTGCTCGCCCCCCCAGACCGCCGGCGCCATGAGGACCAGCGCCTCGGCGTCGAGGCGTCCCTCTCCCGCCGCGGCCAGCGCCACGCCGCCGCCCATCGAGTGCCCGACCACCGCCAGCGGCAAGCCCGGCCTCTCCGCGCGCACCGCGGCGGCCACCGCCTCGAGGTCGGCGACCAGCGCCTCATGCCCCGGCCAGTCCCGGTTCGAGGGGTTCCGACCGAAGCCGCGCTGGTCGTAGGCCCAGACCTCGAGGCCCCGCGCCGTCCACGCCGCCGCCGCGTCGGGCCAGATCGTCTCCGCGTAGTCACCGTAGCCGTGCAGCGCGAGCACCAGCGCCTGCGGCTCGCCAACCGCCGCCCAGCGCGAAACGGCGAGCGGCCCCTCCGCGCCGGCCACCGTCGCGGCCGGACGCGGGAACTCCAAGGGCGGGCCGACGGGCTCGCCCACGCCCCCGCAGGCGACGAGGACCAGCGTGCCGAGCGCCGCGAGCGCCCGCCTCATGCCACGAGGTCCGCCACGCGGCCCCGCAGCCAAGGCACGACCTCCGCCTCGAACCACGGATTGCGCTTCAGCCAGCCGGTGTTGCGCCAGCTCGGATGCGGCAGCGGCAGCAACCCCGGCGGCGCCGCGCGCCAGTCCCGCACCCGCTCGGTCACGCCGGCGCCGCGCCCCAACGCCCAGGCCTGCGCGTAGCCGCCGACCAGCAGGGTCAGCTCCACGCGCGGCATCGCCGCCAGGGCCTGCGCCCGCCACAGCGCCGCACAGCGCTTCGGCGGCGGCAGGTCCGATCCCTTGGCGTCGTAGCCCGGGAAGCAGAACGCCATCGGCAGGATGGCGATGCGGGAACGATCGTAGAACATCCCCCGATCCACGCCCATCCAGCGCCGCAACCGGTCGCCGGACGGGTCGTCGAACGGCAGGCCCGAAGCGTGAACCCGCGCGCCCGGCGCCTGCCCGGCGATCAGCACGCGCGCCGTTTCGCCGATCCGCGTCACCGGCCGCGGCGCGTGCGCCGTCGCCGTCCGCGCGAAGGCGTCCGCGCAGGCCGTGCAGCCCGCGATCTCCCGTTCCAGCGCCTCCGGCCTCACCTGTCCCGCATCTCCGAATGCCGCTCGCGCCTCGCGTCGAGGCGCCTGCGCAGCGCTGAACCGCGCCGCTTCTTCATGGATATGTGGCGACCGTCGCCCGCGGCGTCGAGCCTCTCGGGTCGCGCCTCCGGCCGCCGGGCGGCGGATCGTCGCAAGATCTGCAAGGAACGGCGACCCGGCTCCGGATCATGCCTCGCGGCGCAAGGTCCGCCCGGAGCTCGGGGATGATCGGGCCGCTCGCGCCGCGCGGCCGTCAGGTCCCGCCTCGGACCGCCACCGTCGAGAAGGCGATCGGCCCGGCGTCGCCGGCGGCGACGTCGCGCAGCTTGCCGGAGACGACGTCGCGCGCCACACCTTCCTCCCATGCCGCCCCTCGCCGCAGCGCCCGCGATCCACGTCGATCCCGCACCGGACGTCCTGATCGTCGGCGCGGGGGCGTTCGGACTCTGGACCGCCCGCGCCTGCCGCACCCGCGGTCTTCGCATCGAGATCTGCGACGCCGGGCGGGTCGGCGACGCGCAGGGCGCCTCCGGCGGGCCGGTCGGCGCCCTCGCCCCGCATCGGCCATCGCCCTGGACGGCACTGAAGGCGCTTCAGTTCGAAGCGATCCGCGATCTGCCGAAGCGCCTCGCCGCGCTCGAGGCGGAGACCGGCTGCGCCACAGGCGCCGCGCGCGTCGGCCGCGCGGCGCCTTTCGTCTCGGCCGAAGCGCGCCTCCGCGCCGAGGCGCGCCTGCCGGAGGCCGCCCTCCGCTGGCCCGGCTTCCGGCAATGGATCGAGGACGCGCCCCCCGGCCTCGTCGCGCCGCACGGCGTCCTGCGCGACGATCTGACCGCCCGCCTCGCCCCGCGTCCGACGGCGCAGGCCCTGCGGACCGCGCTGCCGCCGCAGGCGATCCGGGACGGCGACCCGTTGCTCGACGCCTCCGACCCGCGCCGCCCGGTGCTCGCCTCCGGACCGCGGCCCGCCGGCGCCACGGTGCTCGCCGCGGGCGTCGCGATCCGCGAGCTCCTTCCGATGCCGGCGCTGGAACCGGAGCACGGGCAGGCCGCCCGCCTCGGCGCCGTCCTTCCCTCCGGCACGCCGCTGATCCAAGGCCCCGGGCTCTGGATCGTGCCGCAGCCGGACCAGGTCGCGGTCGGCTCCACCTCCGAGCGGGGCCGCGAGGATCTCGTCACAGACGCCGGCCTGGACGCCCTGATCGCCAAGGCCCGCGCCCTGCTTCCCGCCTTGGCGGAAGCGCCGGTGCTGGAGCGCTGGGCCGGTCTGCGCCCGCGCTTCGCGTCGCGCGGACCGCTCGCAGGAGAGGTCGCGCCCGGTCTTCTCGTCGCCACCGGCGGCTTCAAGATCGGCCTCGCCCTCGCGCCCTCGATCGGCGACGCCGTCGCGGCCGTGCTTTCCGGAGAGCCGAATCCGTTGGCCCCTGAGTTCCGCCCATGACCCGGTGCGAACTTGGCATCTCATGCGCCCGTCGCATCGTCACGGCCACCCTCGCGTCGCGCGCCGGTGGCTGAAAGGCCTTGCCGAGACCGCACGGCCCGGTCCCGGTTTCAGACCGCCGGATCGTCTTCGGGGGGCCTGGCTCGGCGCCTGCACGGCCCCGCCGCTCGAGACCGCCGCCCCTTCCCGCAAGCCGCCGCGAAGGGCTTGCGACGCTAGAGCCGCTCCAGGGTCGCCGCGCAGGGCTCGCCATCGTACCAGAACTCCAGCGCCCGGGCGAAGGGCGCACGCTCGCCCCCCTCGGCCGCTGCCTCCCGGAACAGCGTCAGGCAGGAGCGGAACTTCGCCGCGTCGACGGCGCCGAACAGGCGCGTCATGTCGGTCTCGCCGGAGGCCGCCGCCGCCTCGATCCCCGCGAGGAGGCGCGGACCGAGCGTCGGATGCGCGAGATAGGCCCGCGCCTCCGGCGCGCCGGAGATCGCGTAGCGCCGCGCCGTCTCGCTGCGGCCGAGCCCTGCGAGCTGCGGGAACACGAACCACATCCAGTGCGTGCGCTTGCGGCCGGCCTTCAACTCGGCGAAGGCGTCTTCGATCACGCCAGCCTGCGCGACCTCGAAGCGGGCCAGGTCGTGCGGATCGTCCTCCATGTCGGCCTCCCGGTCGCGCCGCCGTACCGGCCCCCGTCACGCGGGGACGGGGCGATCATGCCGCGACGGGCGCGCCGTGTCGCCTCAGAACCTCGCCTTGGCCCGGTCCCAGGCCTGCGAGATGGCTTCCCGGGCCTCCTCGAAGCCCGCCTTCAGCTCCTCGCTCGCTTCGCCGGAACTCTCGCGCGCCCTGGCCAGGATCCTCTTGGCCTTGTCGCGCTGGGTCTCGAGCTCCTCGATCTCCTTCTCCAACCCCTTTCTCGCCTCGCCGCCGGCCTCCTCGGCACGGGCCTTGAGATTGCGGATGTCCGTCTCCCACGCGCGCAGCTTCTCCGCCATGCGGTCCGCCACCATGTCGTCCTCTTCGGCCATCGACGATCCTCCATCCGTGGTCGCAGGTCCCGCCGACAACGTGCGGCGCCGGCCGCCGTTCCCGCGGGACGGCCCGTCGCAAGCGAGGCGGGCGAAGTCGCGAACCGGCTTCAAGCCCGCGCCCCGCCGTCGTAGGCAGGGGCGCGCGGGGCGACCCCGCGGCATGAACGGAAACGAGAGGAGAGGGGCCGGCGCATGACCCAGGGATCGGACATCGAAATCGCCCGCGAGGCCCGCAAGCGCCCGATCCAGCAGATCGGCGCCCGGCTCGACGTGCCGCCCGAGGCGCTGCTGCCCGTCGGGCACGACAAGGCCAAGCTCTCCGCCGACTTCATCAAGGGGCTGGAGGACCGGCCCGACGGCAGGCTGATCCTCGTCACCGCCGTGAACCCCACCCCGGCGGGCGAGGGCAAGACGACCACCACCGTCGGCCTCGGCGACGGGCTCAACGCCATCGGCAAGCGCGCCGCGATCTGCCTGCGCGAACCCAGCCTCGGCCCCTGCTTCGGCATGAAGGGGGGCGCGGCCGGCGGCGGCTACGCCCAGGTCGTGCCGATGGAGGACATCAACCTCCACTTCACCGGCGACTTCCACGCCATCACCTCGGCCCACAACCTGCTCTCGGCGCTGATCGACAACCACGTCTACTGGGGCAACGCCCTCGGCATCGACACGCGCCGCATCGTCTGGCGGCGCGTGCTCGACATGAACGACCGGGCGCTGCGCCAGATCACGACCTCGCTCGGCGGCGTCGCCAACGGCTTCCCGGCGGAGGGCGGCTTCGACATCACCGTCGCGTCGGAGATCATGGCGATCCTCTGCCTCGCGCGCGACCTCGACGACCTGCGCGCCCGGCTCGGGGACATCGTCGTCGCCTACACCCGCGACCGGGTGCCGATCCACGCGAGGGACCTGCAGGCCGACGGCGCCATGACCGTGCTTCTCCAGCAGGCGATGCAGCCCAACCTCGTGCAGACGCTGGAGAACAACCCCGCCTTCATCCACGGCGGGCCCTTCGCCAACATCGCGCATGGCTGCAACTCGGTCGTCGCCACGCGCGCGGCGCTCAAGCTCGCCGACTACGTGGTGACGGAGGCCGGCTTCGGCGCCGATCTCGGCGCGGAGAAGTTCTTCGACATCAAGTGCCGCAAGGCCGGCCTCCACCCCGACGCGGTGGTGCTGGTGGCCACAATCCGCGCGCTGAAGATGGACGGCGGCGTCGCCAAGCCCGATCTCGGCGCCGAGAACGTCGCCGCCGTGAGCCAGGGCTGCGCCAATCTCGGCCGGCATCTGGAGAACCTCGCCCAGTTCGGCGTCCCCGTCGTCGTCGCGATCAACCACTTCGCCGGCGACGCGGAGGCGGAGATCGCCGCGGTGAAGGACTTCGTCGCCGCCCGCGGAACCGAAGCGATCCTCTGCCGCCACTGGGCCGAGGGCTCCCGGGGCACGACCGAGCTGGCCGAGAGGGTCGTCGCGCTGGCCGAGGGCGGGACGGCGCAGTTCGCCCCCCTCTATCCCGACGACATGCCGCTGATGGAGAAGATCGAGACCGTGGCCAAGCGCATCTACCGCGCGGGCGAGGTGGTCGCCGACCGCAAGGTGCGCGACCAGCTCGCCGCGTGGGAGGCGGCCGGTTTCGGGAGCCTGCCGGTCTGCATGGCCAAGACGCAGTACTCGTTCTCCACCGATCCGAGCCTCCGCGGCGCGCCGGAGGGCCACGCGATCCCGGTGCGGGAGGTTCGCCTCTCCGCGGGCGCCGGCTTCGTCGTGGCGATCTGCGGAGAGATCATGACCATGCCCGGCCTGCCCCGGACCCCCGCCGCCGAGTCCATCGGCCTCGACGCCGAGGGGCGGATCGAGGGGCTGTTCTGATCGTGTCCGCCCGCGCGCGCCCGGAGGCTGGACCTCGGGCGCGCGCTCCGGGATGCTGCGCGCCATGATCCAGCGTCTGCGCCGTACCGGCTCCGCCCTCGCCGTCCTCGCCGTTCTCGCCGCCGTTCCGGCCGCCGCGGAGGACGAGGCGCCCTACTACCACCCGCCGATCACATCGGAGGAGACCTTCACCCGGAACCTGATCGCCGGACCGCCGGCGCGGAAGCAGGACCGGGAGGGCTTCGTCACCCTCGTCACGCGCGCCCAGCTCGACGCGCCGGCGAACCCGACCTTCTCGCTCTTCGCCAAGGGAACCGAGTCCGACCGGCTCTACATGATCGCGCTTTCGGACGACGAGTTCCGAACCCTGCACCGCGCCCGCGCGGTCCTCGCCCAGCTCACCTACAACCTGCGCTCCACCACCTTCTTCCAGGAGCAGGGGCTCGCCGTCGATGCCACCTTCTTCGACATGCTCCAGCTCCTCGGCTTCGAGAGCCTCGTGGTCTCCGACGGCATGGACTGGGCGCACAGGATCGCCTTCGAATGACCGGCCTCTCCGAGATCACGACCCTCGGCCGCGAGGCGCCGATCCCCGCCTCGCCGTCCGAGGCGCGGCTCGACCCCGTGCCGAACCCGCGGCAGGGGGAGCTCTATCTCGCGCGCTTCACCTGCCCGGAGTTCACCTCGATCTGCCCTGTCACCGGCCAGCCCGACTTCGCGCATCTGGTGATCGACTACGCGCCCGACGCGTCTCTGGTGGAATCGAAGTCGCTCAAGCTGTTCCTGACCAGCTTCCGCAACCACGGCGCCTTCCACGAGGACTGCACACTCGAGGTCGCGACCCGCATCCGCGACGCGACGCGGCCGCACTGGATCCGCATCGCCGGCTACTGGTATCCGCGCGGCGGCATCCCCATCGACGTGTTCTGGCAGTCCGGCCCGCCGCCGGAGGGCCTCTGGCTCCCCGATCCCGGCGTCGCCCCCTATCGCGGCCGCGGCTGAGCGGCCGAGGAGCTCCCATGCCCGCAGACACCGCCCACCGCGCCGAGATCATCGACGGCAAGGCCCTCGCCGCCACGCTCCGCGAGCGCGTCGCCGGCCACGTCGCGCGGATGAAGGAGAAGGGCGTCACGCCCGGCCTGGCGGTGGTTCTGGTGGGCGAAGACCCGGCGAGCCAGGTCTACGTCCGCAACAAGCACCGCCAGACGCTCGAGGCCGGGATGGAGAGCTTCGAGCATCGCCTGCCGGTCGAGACGCCGGAGGCGGAGCTGCTCGACCTCGTCGCGCGCCTCAACGCCGATCCCGCGGTGCACGGCATCCTCGTGCAGCTGCCGCTGCCGGCCAATGTCGACGCCGCCAAGGTGCTCGACGCCATCGACCCGGCGAAGGACGTGGACGGCTTCCACGTCGTCAACGTCGGCCGCCTCGCCACCGGCCTCCCGGCGCTGACGCCCTGCACCCCGCTCGGCTGCCTGATGCTGCTCAAGCACCGCCTCGGCGATCTCTCGGGCGCCGAGGCGGTGGTCGTCGGCCGCTCCAACATCGTCGGCAAGCCGATGGCCCAGCTCCTCCTGCGGGAGAGCTGCACCGTCACCGTCGCCCATTCCCGCACTCGCGACTTGGCGGGGACCTGCCGCCGCGCCGACATCCTCGTCGCCGCCGTCGGCCGGCCGGAGATGATCCCCGGCGACTGGATCAAGCCGGGCGCCACCGTCATCGACGTCGGCATCAACCGCGTCCCGGCGCCGGAGAAGGGCGAGGGCAAGCACCGCCTCGTCGGCGACGTGCGTTTCGAAAGCGCCGCGGCCGTCGCCGGCGCCATCACCCCCGTTCCCGGCGGCGTCGGCCCGATGACCATCGCCTGCCTGCTCGCCAACACCCTGACCGCCGCGAGCCGCATCCACGCGCTCGAGCCGCCCGACCTCACGCCCTGAGGCGTCGCGGCCGCGTCACCGCGCCGCCATCATCGCCATCGTGCCGAGCAGAAGCGCCACCGCGACGCGCCCCTCCGGCCCCTCCGCGAACACCTCCGCCCGCACGACCGAGAGCCTGCGGCCGCCGCGCTCCACCCGCCCCTCGGCGACCACACGCTGGCCTCTTGCCGGGGCGAGGAAGTTCACTTTCTGTTCCACCGTCACCACGCTCTCGCCCGGCCCGAGCAGGCTCGTCGCCGCGAAGCCCCCCGCGTTGTCGCCCAAGGCGAAGGCGAGGGCGGCATGCGCGAAGCCGTGATGCTGGCTCACCGCCGGGGTGATCGGCGCGGCCAGCACCGCGAGGCCCGGTTCCAGCGCGACGATCTCCGCGCCGAAGGTCCGCATCAGACCCTGCGCCGCGAAGCCGTCGCGCACCCGCGCCTCCCAGTCCGGATCGCGCGCCCCCGTCATCCGAGCGCCGCCAGCGGCGCGGCCACCACCCGCCGCCCCGTCAGCAGCGCCGTCCCCTCCGGCGCCAGCCGCGCCAGCGGCGCCGCTCGCACGTCGAGGCCGCCGGTATAGGCGCCGAAGGCCGGCAGGATCACCCGCGCCCCGCTCACCACGAAGCAGGGGCGGGAGATGCGCCGCCCGCGTGCGGCGAGCCGCGCCTTCGGGTGCCAGTGGCCCGAGATCTCGCCGCTTCCCGCCTCCGCCGCCCCCGCCTCGTGGCGGAACGTCAGCGGCCCTTCCCTCAGGTCCGCCCGATGCTCGCCCGCCAGCTCCGGCGGCCCCGGATCGTGGTTCCCGGCGATCCAGATCCAGCGCCGCCCGGCCGCGAGGGCCGAGAGCCGCGAGGCCGCGCGCTCCGGCAGGGCCGCGCCGGCCTCGAGATCGTCGAAGGAATCGCCGAGGCAGATCACCGCGGCCGGCCGCACCGCCTCCACCTCCGCGGCGAGGCGCGCGACGGTCTCCTCCGTCTCGTAGGGGGGCAGCAGCGCGCCGCCGCGCCGGGCCAGCCGCTCCGACTTGCCGAGATGCAGGTCCGAGACCACGAGCCAGCCCGGCGCCGGCCAGAAAAGCGCGCCGGAGGGTCGGGCCTCCAGGGTCTCTCCGGCGAGGGCGAAGCGGTGGCAGGGGGAGGGGGACGGGGCGTTCATGGCGGCGAAGTTAGCGGAATGTTCTCGCCCCCGGCAACGGCTTTCGCGGCCTCGCGCCGTGACCCGGCGCCGCCCGGTCGCGGCGCCTCGGGCCGGCACGAAGCCGGACGCCCGCGCCGGGCCGCGCCCCTCAGCGGCGGTCCTTCGCGGCGGCGCGCATCTCCCGCTCCAGCGCGTCGAGGAAGCGCGCCCGGTCGGCCTTGGCGAAGGGCCGGCCGCCGCCGCCCGCCGCCAGCGGATTCGCGGCGCGGAGGTCGGCGGCGAGGTCGCGCATCGCCAGCCGCGAGCCGATGTTGGCCGGGGTGAAGGCCTCGCCGTCCGGCTTCAGCGCGCGCGCCCCGGCCTCGATGCAGCGGGCGGCGAGGGGGATGTCGGAGGTGACGCAGACGTCGCCCGGCCCGATGCGCTCGGCGATCCAGCGGTCGGCGGCGTCGGCGCCCTCGGGGACGATCACCACCTCGACCCGCGGATCCTCCGAGGGGCGGATGCCGCCGTTGGCGACCATCAGCACCCGCACGCCGTGGCGGACGCCGACCCGCACGGCCTCGGCGCGCACGGGGCAGGCGTCGGCGTCGACATAGAGCATGGCGTGGTTTGTCCCCCGCCCCGGCCCGCCGGTCAAGCCGCGCCGAAGGCGAGGGCGCCGAGATAGAGGGCGTAGAGGCCCAAGAGCCCGACCCCCGCGATCCGCCCGAGCGCCCCGGCCCAGGCGAGCGCCAGCGCCAGCAGCGTCGCCGCGACCATCGCGCCGAGGTCGAGCGCCGTCAGCACCCCGCCCGGCAGCGGCGCGACCAGCGCCGTCACGCCGAGGATGCCGAGCACGTTGAACACGTTGCTCCCCAGCACGTTGCCGAGCGCCAGGTCCCCCCGGCCCCGCGCCGCCGCGGCGACCGAGGCGGCGAGCTCCGGCAGCGAGGTGCCGACCGCCACCACCGTCAGGCCGATCACCGCCTCCGAGACGCCCGCCTCCGCGGCGAGGACGGAGGCGCCCTCCACCAGCCAGCCGGCGCCGACGACGACCGCGGCGAGGCCGCCGCCCGCGACGGCGAGCCCGCGCCAGAGCGGGCCGACGGCGCCGGCCGGCAGCGCCTCCGCCGCGCCGCCGCGCAGCGCGACGAGGAGATAGGCCGCCAGCCCCGCCAGCAGCCCGAGCCCGGCGAGCCGGCCGATCCCGCCCGGCGCCAGCGCCAGCGCGGCGCAGGCGAGGGCGGCGAGCAGCATCGCCGCGCCGTCCCGCTTCAGCGCCGCGCGGTCCGCGACCGCCGGCGCCAGCAGCACGGAGACGCCGAGGATCAGGCCGATGTTGGCGACGTTCGAGCCGACCACGTTGCCGAGCGCGATGCCCGGCAGCCCGGCCAGCGCCGCCTCGAGGCTCGCCGCCAGTTCGGGCGCGGAGGTGCCGAAGCCCATCACCGTGGCGCCGATCACCGCCGCCGGCAGCCCGAGCCTGAGCGCCAGCGCGAGCGCGCCGCGCACCAGAAGATCGCCGCCGAGGATCAGCAGCACGAGGCCGACGGCGAGGGCGACGAGAGGGCTCATGGGAACTCCGGCACGGGGCGCGCGCGCCGCAGCCTGCGGCGTGGCGGCGCAGATAGGCGCGGCGCGCGCCCCGCGACAGGGGCGCGGCGCCGAATTCGATCCGGCGCCGCAGGATCGCGGCGCGGCGCGGCGGCGCCGCCGCGCTCAGCCCGTCCGCGGGCCGAGCCCGACCTCCGACATCAGGCTCGCGGCCTCCTCCTCCAGCAGCCGTTCCTCGCCCGCGCCGCGGATGGGGACGCGGCCGACCTCGAGCAGGAGGGGCGCCGCGAGGGGCGTCACGGAGCGGGCGCGGACGTGGCGGATGCGCCCCTCGGCGCGGGCGCACATCTCCTCGATGCGGTCGAAGTCGACGAGCCCGCGCATCGCCTCGGACCGGGTGATGCGGAGCATCAGGTGGTCCGGGTCGTATTTGCGGAGCGTGTCGTAGAGGATGTCGGAGGAGAAGGTCGCCTGCCGGCCGGTCTTGCGCCGCCCCGGCTGGTTGCGCTCGATCAGCCCGGCGATCACGGCGGAGGCGCGGAAGGTCCGCTTCATAACCGCGTTCTCGCCCAGCCAACGCTCGAGCCCGTCGCGCAGGCCCCTGACGTCGAAGAGGGGGGCCGGCTCCTCGACCTCGCGCAGCCCCTGGATCAGAAGCGCGTAGTCGTTGCCGACGAAGCCGATCGGCTCCAGCCCCGCCGCCTCCATCCGCTTGGTCAGGAGGAGGCCGAGCGAGTAATGCGCGTTCCGGCCCGCGAAGCCGTAGACGACGAGGTTCCGGCGCCCGGCGCGGGGGAAGCTCTCGACCAGCAGCCCCTCGGGGCCGGGGAGGGCCGAGCGGCGGTCCTGAAGATGGAGCCAGTCGCGGACGTGACCCGGCAGGCCCCGCCACGCCTCGCGGTCGTTCAGGAGTTCGAGCACCCGGCGGGAGAGGACGGTGGAGGTCGCGAGGCGCCAGCCGCCGAAGACGGCGATCTTCGGCTCCCGGTCCGGGCGGCGGGAGACCTCCAGCGTCATCTCGCGCAGGCCCTCGTATCTCACCACCTCGCCCCCGATCAGGAAGGTGTCGCCGGGGACGAGGGTCGCGGCGAAGTCCTCCTCCACCTCGCCGAGCTTGGGGCCGCCGCCGCGGCGACCGGCGAGGCGCACGCCGAGGGTCTCGGCCGCGACGATGGTGCCGAGGTTCATGCGGATCGTCCGCGCGCTCCGCGGATCGCGCAGGCGGAAGGTTCCGGCCGGCTCCTCGATCAGGCGCTTCCACTTGTCGTAGGCGCGGAGGGCGTAGCCGCCGGTGGCGCAGAAATCGAGGCAGTCGTCGAACTCCTGACGCGCGAGCGCCGCGTAAGGCCCCGCTCTCGTGACCTCCTCGAAGAGCCTGTCGGCCCGGAACGGCCCGGCGCAGGCGATGCAGAGGATGTGCTGGCAGAGCACGTCGAGCGGCGCGACGGAGGGGCCGGGTCCGTCGAGATCCTTGGCGAGCACCGCGTCGAGCGCGGCGCGGCATTCCAGCACCTCGAAGCGGTTGGCGGGGACGACGAGGGCGCGCGACGGGGCGTCGTAGCGGTGGTTGGCGCGCCCGATGCGCTGCACCAGACGCTTGACGTTCTTCGGCGCGCCGACCTGGATCACGAGGTCCACGTCGCCCCAGTCGATGCCGAGGTCGAGGGAGCCGGTGCAGACCACGGCGCGCAGCTCCCCCGCCGCCATCGCGCCCTCGACGCGGCGGCGCGCCTCCCGGTCGAGGGAGCCGTGGTGGATGCCGATGGGCAGCCCCTCGGCGTTCTCGGCCCAGAGGGCCTGGAAGAACAGCTCGCACTGGGCGCGGGTGTTGTGGAAGACGAGGGTGGTGCCGGCCTTGCGGATCTCCTCCATCACCGCGCAGGCGGCGTGGCGCCCGCCCTGCCCGGCCCAGGGCGGCGGCACGTCGGCCTCCAGCATGGCGATGTCGGGCGGCGGGCCGGGGTCGGCTTCCAGCAGGCGGCAGCCTTCGGGACGCAGCCAGCGCGCCAGCGCCGCCGGGTCCTCCACCGTGGCCGAGAGGCCGACCGCCTCCAGCCCCGGCGCCAGCGTCTCGAGCCGCGCGAGGCCGAGCGTCAGCTGGTCGCCGCGCTTCGATTCGGCGAGGGCGTGCGCCTCGTCCACGATCACCCGGCGGAGACCGGCGAAGATCCGCGGCGCGTCCTCGTAGCTGAGCAGGAGCGCGAGGCTCTCCGGCGTCGTCAGCAGGATGTGCGGCGGGTCGGCGCGCTGGCGCCTGCGGGCCGACTGCGGGGTGTCCCCGGTGCGGTCCTCGACGCGGATCGGCAGCGCCATCTCCTCGATCGGCCGCGCGAGGTTGCGGCGGATGTCGGCCGCCAGCGCCTTCAGGGGCGAGACGTAGAGGGTGTGCAGGCCCGGCGGCGGGTCCGTCTCGAGGGCGACCAGGGTGGGCAGGAAGCCCGCCAGCGTCTTGCCGCCGCCGGTGGGCGCGACGAGGAGGTCGGCGCCGCCGGTTCCGGCCCGGCGCAGCAGGTCGAGCTGGTGCGGATGCGGCGACCAGCCGCGGCGGGCGAACCAGTCGCGGAAACGGGGGGGCAGCAGGCTCGCGGCGTCGGGACCGTCCATGCGGCGGATCCTAGCGCAGCCCGCGGCGGCGCGCAGCCGGCGCCCCGGCGGAAGGTTGACGCGCCGCAACATAGCGTCTCCAATCGAGAGTGCGGCAGGCGGAGGGCCCATGTTCAACGAGATGACCGGCCGGGACGGCACGCTGCGCGAGCCATACGCCGGCGTCGCGAAGTGGCTGGAGGAGACCGGCGTCGAACTGCTGCAGCGCCGGTCGGAGGAGGCCGAGGCGATCTTCCGGCGCATCGGCATCACCTTCGCGGTCTACGGCGAGGGCGGCGATCCGGAGCGGCTGATCCCCTTCGACCTGGTGCCGCGGGTGTTCTCGGCCGCCGAGTGGCGTCGGCTCGACCGCGGCATCCGCCAGCGGGCGCGGGCGCTGAACGCCTTCCTGCACGACGTCTACCACCGCGGAGAGATCCTGCGCGCCGGGCTGGTGCCGGAGGACCTCGTCTATCGCAACGCCGCGTTCCTGCCGGAGATGGTGGGCGTGGAGCCGCCGGGGCGGGTGTATTCGCACATCCTCGGCATCGACATCGTGCGCACCGGCCCCGGCGACTTCCAGGTGCTGGAGGACAACTGCCGCACGCCCTCCGGCGTCTCCTACATGCTGGAGAACCGGGAGATCATGATGCGCATGTTCCCCGAGCTGTTCGACGGCGGCCGGGTGATGCCGGTGGACGACTATCCCGACAGCCTGCGCAAGACGCTGGAGGAGGTCGCGCCGCCGGCCTGCAAGGGCGATCCGACCTGCGTGGTGCTGACGCCGGGCGCGCTGAACTCGGCCTATTACGAGCACTCCTTCCTCGCCGACCTGATGGGCGTGGAGCTGGTGGAGCCGCAGGACCTGTTCGTCGACGAGGGACGGGTCTGGATGCGCACCACCCGCGGGCCGACGCGGGTGGACGTGATCTACCGGCGCATCGACGACGACTTCATCGACCCGCTGGCGTTCCGGCCCGACTCGATGCTCGGCGTGCCGGGGCTGTTCGACGCCTACCGGGCGGGGGGCGTCACGCTCTGCTCGGCGCCCGGCGCGGGGGTGGCGGACGACAAGGCCGTCTACTGCTTCGTGCCGGACATGATCCGCTTCTATCTCGGCGAGACGCCGATCCTCGAGAACGTGCCCACCTGGCGCTGCGCCGAGCGCGAGTCCCGCGCCTACGTGCTGGATCGGCTGGAGGAGCTGGTGGTCAAGGAGGTGCACGGCTCCGGCGGCTACGGGATGCTGATCGGCCCCCGCTCCACCGCCGAGGAGCGCGCCGCCTACGCCAGGCGGGTCGAGGCCGATCCCGACGCCTTCATCGCGCAGCCGACGCTCGAGCTCTCGGCCTGCCCGACGCTCGGGGGCGGCGATCTCGGCCCGCGGCACGTGGATTTCAGGCCCTTCTGCCTCGTCGGCCGGTCGATGCGCCTCGTGCCGGGCGGGCTGACGCGGGTGGCGCTGCGCGAAGGGTCGCTGGTGGTGAACTCCAGCCAGGGCGGCGGGGTCAAGGACACCTGGGTCCTCTCGGAGTGAGCCGATGCTGAGCCGCACCGCCGAGCACCTCTACTGGATGGCCCGCTACATCGAGCGCGCCGAGACCAGCGCCCGCCTGATCGAGATGGGCCAGCGCATGGCGATGCTGCCGGGCGCGGGCGCGCGGGACGAGTGGCGCTCGGTGGTGATGGCCGCCGGCGCCGCCGACCTCTTCGACCGGGAGGAGCGGATCACCGAGGCCGCGGCCGTCCGCGCCCTCCTGCTCGATCCCGGGAACTCCTCCTCGATCCGCAGCTGCCTCACCAAGGCCCGCGCCAACGGCAAGGCCGTGCGCACCGCCCTGACGCGGGACATGTGGGAGGCGCTGAACGACGGCTGGCGGCGGCTCGAGACCGTGAGCGAGGACGACACCGCCGCCCTGCGGCGGGAGCTGCCGGACATCCTCGACTGGACCCGCGCCCGCGCCACGCTGTTCCGCGGCGCCGCGGAGGCCTCGATGCTGCGCAACGACGGCTGGGACTTCCTGCGAATCGGCGGCTTCGTGGAGCGGGCGGACATGGTGCTGCGCCTGCTCGACGTGAAGTACTACGTGCTGCTGCCCGAGACCGAGGTGGTCGGCGGCGGCCGCGACCATCACCAGTGGACCTCGGTGCTCTACGCGACCTCGGCCGCCCGCGCCTACCACCACGTCTACCGAGGCGACTACGCGCCCTGGAAGATCGCCGACTTCCTGATCCTCAACCGGGCCTTCCCCCGCTCGCTCCTGCACTGCTACAGGGAGACGGGGATGCATCTGGACCGCATCGCCCGGCGCTACGGCAAGCGGCACGACTGCCACACCACCGCCAACGTGATGATCGCGCGGCTGGAGGACGCCGGGATGGGCGAGCTGTTCCGGGACGGTCTGCACGAGTTCATCGGCGAGGCGATCCGCGTCACCGGCCGGCTCTCCTCGGAGATCAGCCGCGCCTACCATTTCTGAGAGCGCTTCCGGAGGCTCCGCCCGCCATGACCCGTCCGCGCCCCGCCCCGTCGCCGCGCCCCGCCCCGGCGGGGGCGCGGCGCGCGGGGGGGTCGACCCCCCGCGCGCCGCCGCCCATCCGCCAGGGGCGGCTCCGCGCGGGGCGCCCG
>JAWLFJ010000142.1:0-8673 GCA_041685625.1 Paracoccaceae bacterium
TCGACGATGTCGTCGCAGGATCGGATGATCCGGTTCGACAGCCGGTCGTCGCGCATGAGCCGCGAGACGTTCTCCACCGCGTTCGGCTCTTGCGAGCGCGAGGGCGGCGGCGTGATGTCGTCAGGCGCGACCGCCGGGCGGACCTGCGCCAGCCCGCCCGATCCGCCATCGGCGCGGCATGGGCACCGCGGGCGACGGCGCGGCCGATCTCGGCGAGGCGGGTCTGCATGGCCTCGGCGTCGGCGAAGGGCATGAGCGGTCCGGCCGCCTCGCCCCTCGCCGGACGGACCGCGCCGAAGATGCAGGCCCGCTTCGTGCGCCAATCCGGCGCCGCCCGCGGCCGGGTTCCGCGCCGCGCCCATCGGCGGGCGATCGGGGTCGACCGACCTGGCCGAGCCTCGTCCTGCCGCCACAGGTCGGTTCCGGCCGGGCGACCGGCGCGGATCTCCGCCGGTCGGGAGGCTTCTCGAACTCCGTCGGGGCGTCAGGGCCTGGCCATGATGGCGCGGCCGCGCCGACGACCTCCGGTAGCCCATGGCGCGCGGGTCTCCCCGCAGCGTCCGGCGACCGCAGGAGATGCCGAACGCCTCCCGGACCCCGCCGCGCGAGATCCACCACGCGCCGGCGCGCCCCGCCCGTCCGGATACGGCTTCGGCCGGCCTGCACGGCCCGCGACAGCGCCGCGCGCTGCGTCTCCGCGAGCCGCGGCGCCCCGAAGCCGCCGATCTTCGCCGCCTCGCTTCGGGGCGCCGCCGTCGCGGATCGAGGCCGACGCCAACGGGGCGCCCGCGCATCCCGGCTCGTCTACGCCGGCGCCCGCCGATCATCCGCCGCGAAATCCGCCCGAACGACAATCGCCGCCCCGATGGCGATCCTCCCTTGGATCTTCCTGTCGAAGCGGCATCGCGCCGGGCTGGGAATTCCTCCCGTGAGTCCGGATCAGCGGGCGCGGATGGAACACGCCGAACCCGAGGAGCTCGCACGGCGGATCCGGGCGAAGCGCGGCGTGGCGCTGACGTTCTTCGTGGGACGCCGATCCTACCGGATGTCCGGCCCGGCGAACGCGCTGGCGCTTGAACCGCCCGCCGCCGTCCGGGCCGGTCATTCGAAGAGCGAGCCCGCGATGCTCTCGCCGGTCATCCGGACGTAAAGGTGCTCGTTCCAGTAGGGTGTCCAGCACACGAGGACCTTGCCGGTTCCCTCGAAGACCCGGAGCCGCGACTGGCCCGAGATGAGGCTCCGGGGAAACGGCGCGGCCTTGTAGGACCGGAAGCGCAGCCCGTCCGTGCGCCCGAGCACGAGGCGGCCCTGAGCGCGGAGCTCGCCGTCCTCGACGTCGACGACCTCGACCGGGCCCGGGGCGTTGATCGCGGCGCGGCCGGCGCCGGACAGGGTGGTCTTCCAGGCGAGGAGACCGTCTCCCGCCCAGAGGCTCGCCCAGAGCGAGTCGCGACGAAGGCCGAGCCGGACCGAGGCCTCGCTCGCCCAGTAGGCGCCGGGCTCGAGGATCCAGCGCTCGTCGTTCTGCACCTCCAGAACGTGGTATCCGCTGAGCGAGGGCTGCAGATGAATGCGGCCGGTCCCGCTCAGATAGGGACGGATTCGGGATTCCTGCGTGAACATGCTCCGGAACAGGTCTCCGGCGCCGGGCAGGCGCGGCTTGAACCGGATCTTGCCGGCGAAGTTCGAGAGGGCGCCGTGCGCGATGCGGATGGTCTCGTCGCGGAGGTCGACGCGCACCTGGCGCATCCCCTCGACCTCGCGGATGCTGAACTCCGCCATCCTCAGCGGCTCCCGCCGAGCGGATCGTCCCAGACCATCGCACGCTCCCAGAGAAGGACCATCGGCTCGGGCTCCAGACCCGCCTCCCCGCGAAGGGGACGATCCAGCGTCGTGATGACGAACAGGATCACGCCGAGGAAGAACCCGGTGAAGCTGCCCAGGACGACGTGCTGAAGGACCGGGATGCGCAACAGGGTGAGCAGCAGGATGCTTATGGCCGCCCCCACCAGAACCGCGTACCATAGGATGTCCGGGATCTCGATCAGCACGCCGGCGAGCCGCTGCTGACGCGCCGCCGAGAAGTCCTGATAGGCCGCGACGACCTCGCCGTGGACGATTCGCTGGCCCTCCGTCTCGGGCTCGAACCTGCCGAGGCTCCGTCGAATCGCGGCGGCGCGGTTGTAGCCGCCGTTCAGGATCCGCCCGGCCCGGTGCGCCGGCCACTCCTCGTGGATCGTGTAGAGCACGTAGTCCCGCATCATCTCCTTCACGTCGCCGCTGAGGGGTTCGGGATAGGTGTCCATCTGCGAGTAGATCGAGCCGAAGGTCGTCGCCTCGGCCATCATGCTCACGCGCACGCGCTCGGCGTTCTGGTAGGCCGCGACCGTCAGGAGGCCCAGCAGGAGGCCGTAGAACAGGCTGAAGCCGGAGGTGGCGTAATTGATCGAGGCGTTGAAGTCCGGCCCGGTGCCGAGCAGGAGGCGAAGCACCGGCTTGACGACGAATATCCCCAGCAGGACCGCGGCGATCGCGGCCGCGGAGAACCAGATCGCCAACGCCTCGGTCGGCACGTCATAGACGAATTCAGGCATGCTCGCGTCCCCTCGCGCAGCGCTGGCCGGGACCGGTCGTCTCCGGATAAGGTCCGTTCGGGATCACGTGCCCGTGAGGCGGACCATGTCAGGAGATCGTCCGTATGAGAACCGTCAAGATGCTCGCGGCGCTGTTTCTGGCCGCTGCGACGCCGGCTGCGGCGCCGGCGCAGCAGTTGGACCTGTTCAGCGTCGGATCGGGCGACCTTTCGGGCGTCTACTTCTCCGTCGCCCGCGCGGTCTGCCGCGCCTTCAACGCGCGCGGTCGAAGCGATCTGCGCTGCAGTCCGGAGCCGACCAACGGGTCGGTCTACAATCTCGTCATGCTGCGCGAGCGCGAGCTCGACTTCGCGTTGACGCAGTCCGACTGGCAGCGCGCCGCCCACGAGGGACACGGCCCGTTCGCGACGGACGGCCCGGCGCCATGGCTGCGGAGCGTGGCCTCGCTCTACTCCGAGCCGATCACGGTGGTGGCGCGCGGCGACGCGGGCTTCCGCAGCACGGCGGACCTCGCCGGCCGGCGGGTGGACATCGGACAGTACGCCTCCGGACGCAACCCGACGGTGCGGGCGATGCTGGCGCGGATGGAGCTCGACACGTCCTACTTCGGAGTGGTGACGACCCACGATCCGCGCCGCGCGATCGCCGAGCTCTGTACCGGCAGGATCGACGCGGCGATCTTCGTCGTCGGGCATCCGAACGCGCTCGTCGCCGAGGCCGTCGACGGGTGCGGCGCGACGCTGCTGCCTTTCGTCGGTCCGAACGTGACGCGCCTCGCACGCCAGCATCCGGACTATTCGACGGTGGTCATTCCGCAGGTCTATGAGGGCCAGGCGGCGCCCGTCTCGACACTCGCCGTCCATGCGACGCTGGTGACGCGGGCGGACGTCGATCCGAACGTGGTCGAAGGCGTCGTGAAGGCGCTGCAGGAGGTGCGGGAAGACCTCTCCTCGACGGTCCCCCAACTGACGAGATCGGCCCTCCCCGCAACGGCGACGGAAGGGCTGGTCGCGCCTCTGCACGAGGGCGCGGCGCTCCGCACGGACCGCTGAGCGCCATCGCATCATCCGCTGGCGAGCAAGAGGCGCCGGCATTTTTCTCGGTCGTTCAGACGTCAGGCTGTCGAGGGGGCGAGGACGAGCGGCTTGCAGATCCGCCGCGTGGCGTCATGGCTCGGCGTGCTTGACGGTTCCGGGCCGCTGGATGGCGCGCGGTTCGCGGAACCGGGAACGGGCTTGTGCGGCGCTCCCCCGGTGTACGGTTTCTTGAGACACTGATCTGGGCCTATGCGGCTCCCGTGAGGAGGAGCCATGACGGACGAACGAAGCACGGGGGCGGTGTTTCACGACACCAATGGGCCGCATCCCAAGCGTAGCCGACGGAAGAGACCTCGATCCGGGCCGGAAGGTCGCGCGTCAGGGCGTGAGCTCGAGGATGCCGCGCCCGTCCATCGCGACGTAGAGGCTGCCGTCGGGTCCCTGCTCCAGCGCGCGGAAGCGGCCGGGATCCATCGGCAGGATCATCTCGGTCACGTCGGCCACCGACATGTCGTCTTCGACCAGTTCGACGACGTCGATCCGCTGTCCGACCGGCGTGCGGCCGAAGCCGATGCCCATCAGGCCGACGACCAGCGCGCCGTCCCACTCGCCCCACTGCTCGCCTGTGAGGAACGCGTTGGCCGAGGTGCCCTGCGACCAGCCGTTGTTCTGCCAGATCGGCGGCATCGCGTCGGGATAGGTATCGAAATCGGTCATAGGCATGAACGCCGCACGCTCGTAGCGGTTCATCCCCTCCTTCTGCTTCGGCAAGTAGCCGCAGTAATCGTCCGGGCACTCGCCGCGCCCGGCCATGTTCTCGCGTGGATCCCAGCCGCCGTTGCCGCCGTTCCGAAGCACCGTGGTCTCGTCCGAATGCCAAGGGCCGTGCTCGGAGATGATCGGCGCGCCGGTGCGCGGGTGGAAGGTGATCGCCTGCACGTTGCGGTGACCGTAGGTGTAGACCCGCGGATCGAAGCCTTCGGGCGGACTGTTGTCCGGCGCCGCGCTCCCGTCGGAAGCGATGCGCAGCACCTTGCCGCCCATCATCGTCGGGCTCTGGGGGATCTCGGGGTGGTGGTTGTCGCCGGTGGTCACGTACAGGAACCCGTCAGGACCGAAGCGGATGCGGCCCCCGTTGTGCGCGCCGGGCCGGCCGAACGGGTGGTCGGTCTCCTCGACCTTGTAGGGGATGTCCTCGACGATGTCGGTCCGGTCCGAAACTTCGGTGAAGCTCTCGTCGACGGTCAGACGCATGACGCGGTTGGTCTGCGGCTCGGACTTCCCGGAGGCGGAGTAGACGTAGATCCGTCGGTTCCCTTCGAAGTCGGGGTCCACCGCGACGCCGTTCATGCCGGCCTGCCCTTCGCAGAACAGATCCTCTTCCGTGCTCGCGTAGTCTCGTTCGGAACCGGGCATTCCGAGCAGGCCGTTGACCGTGCCGTCCGGCAGGCGGACGGACAGGCCGTCGCAGAGGTCGGTGAAGAACATCGTGCCGTCGGCCAGAAACGCCATGTCCCAAGGGACCGCGATGTCGGGCACGACGACGCTGTGTTCCAGGCTGGTGGTGTTCCGGTTGGTCTGCGCCTCCGCGGGAACGGCGATCGCGATCGCTGGGGCGACGAACGCGGCCAACGGCAGCGCAGCGGAGTCGAAAAGGCTTCTCGACATCTGTCATCCTCCCATCGTCATTGCGTCGATCCGTGCTGGACGGTCCCGGATCCGTCCCACCCGGCCACGAGACTAGGGCCTGCCCGGGTCGGAACAATGCGCCGTCCGCATCGAAGGGGTCCGGCGCTTCGCACGGTCCTCGCGCGGCGCACGCATCGTGTCGGCGTCCTCGTCGATGTATGATGGTGACGGACGCGCGTCTTGCCGGAGCCGAAAGAGGGTGGCGGGGCCTTGCGTCATCGCATCTTGGCGGGCGGTCCGACGTCGGCGGCGAAGATCGACGTCGTGGTCGACTTTCCGCGCCTCGTCCATGCGAAGGCGCGCTTGAATCCGTCCGCCGAATGCCGTCGATGGCATGGCCGGCGCGCGCCCCCGAAGCGCAGGCGAGACGATCTGCAAGGAGGACGCCGATGGATCCGCAGGACTTCGAACGCTGGTCCGGCCGCGCGGCGGAGTGGGGCGCCCGCTACCGCCGGTCGCTCGGCGCCCGGCCGGTCCGAGCCCGCACCCGGCCGGGCCGGATCTACGAGGCGATCCCGCCCCGTCCGCCGGAAACCGGCGAGGCCATGGAGGCGATCTTCGCGGATTTCGAGCGGATCATCGTACCGGGGATGACCCATTGGCAGCATCCGCGATTCTTCGCCTACTTCCCGGCGAACGCCGCCCCCGTCGCGGTGGTCGCCGAACAGCTTGTCGCGGCCATGGCCGCGCAATGCATGCTCTGGCAGACCTCGCCCGCGGCGACGGAGCTCGAGACGCGGATGATGGAGTGGCTGCGCGACGCGCTCGGCCTGCCCGCGGCGTTCTCAGGCGTGATCCAGGACAGCGCCTCCTCCGCCACGCTCGCCGCCATGCTCGTCATGCGCGAGCAGGCGCTGGGATGGGAGGGGAACCGGCGCGGGCTGGCCGGCGGGCCGAGGGTGCGGGTCTACTGCTCCGATCAGGTGCACAGCTCGATCGACCGCGCCGCCTGGATCTCGGGCGTCGGCCAGGACAACCTCGTCAAGATCCCCGCCGATCCGGCGACCGGCGCGCTCCGGCCGGAGCGGCTCGCCGCCGCGATCCGCGCCGATCGCGACGCCGGCCTACGTCCCGCCGGCGTCGTCGCCTGCGTCGGCGGCACCAGCGTCGGGGCCAGCGACGACGTCCGGGCCGTGGTCGCCGTGGCGCGCGCGCACGACCTCTACGTCCATGTCGACGCCGCATGGGCCGGAGCCGCCATGATCTGCCCGGAGTTCCGCGCCCTCTGGGACGGTGCGGACGGGGCCGACTCCATCGTCTTCAACCCGCACAAGTGGCTCGGCGCGTCGTTCGACTGTTCCGCCCATCTCGTGCGTGACCCGGAGGCGCTGGTGCGCACGCTCGCGATCCGGCCGGAATACCTCGAGACCCATGGCCGCGACGGCATGATCGACTACTCGGAATGGTCGATCCCGCTCGGTCGGCGCTTCCGGGCGCTGAAGCTCTGGTTCCTGCTGCGCTTCCACGGCCTCGAGGGGCTGCGCGCTATGATCCGCGATCACGTCCGCTGGTCGCGCAACCTCTGCGAACGTCTTCGCGCCACCGAAGGGGTGGAGATCGTGACCGAGCCGATGCTGTCGCTCTTCACGTTTCGCCGCGCCGGCGCCGACGACCCGGAGACCCTCCGCCACCTGAGCCGGATCAACGACGACGGCCGGATCTACCTGACCCAGACGCGGGTGGGGGAGCGGACGGCCATCCGCTTCCAGGCCGGCTCCTTCGCCATGACGGCGGAAGACGTGGATGTGGCCTACGCCGCGATCCTCGACGGTCTTGGCCTCGACGCCTCCCAAGGCAGTGAGCGTGCGTGACGGAGGCGGCCGGGAGCTTCGCCGAAAGGCGTCCCCCCGCTGTATCGTCCCGCTGCGCCGGATCGCGTCACGCGTATCTATGGTGCCGCGCGACGCCGGCATGCGACGAGCGGACGAGCCGATCAGGCTGGGGGAGGATCGGTGGTCGGCTTCGAAACGCGCGGACGTCCGCATCAGAGGGGTTCACGGAGCCGTGACGGCCTTGCTCAACATGGGGGGAGGAAGTTCGACCATGCCGTGGAAGCGGCTCCGCCCCCCAGAACAGGCATCTGGCGATCATCGCCGCCCCTCCGCCTCGGCGCCGCCCCTTTCAGGTCCGTCGTCTTCCGTCCACGCCGTGCGCGCCTTCGCCGTGGCCCAGATGAGGGTCGGCTGGCGCAGGACCCGGCAGGCTCGGCGCTCCGAGACGCCGAGCGCCGAGCACACCTCCCGGACCGTCTCGCGGCGGCGGCCGGGGCTGGCGGTTTTCCCTGCAGGCCCTCCTGAAGGATCAGCTTGTCCAGCGTCATGTCGGGGACCGCCCGCCTCGGCAGCGCGTTCTCCGGCTCCAGCGCCTTGAGCCGCTTCGCCTGAGTGTCCGCTGAAACGGGGGCAAGACCACTCCGCCGGCCGGACGCCCGGCGCTACCGCCACGCCCACCGGCCGCGGCTTGGCGACGACCAGCGCTTCGCCTTCGACGCGCACGCCCTCGGCGTCGGCAGCGCTCCGGTCCGCCTCCGCGAGGCGGACGGCCGCGAGCGCCGGTTCTCCTGCGTCGCCGGGGGCGACGCGCTGGTCGGCCGTGCGGTCCCGCGCAAGCGCGGGGCGCTCTGGCGCGGAGCCTTCCAACCCGCCAAAGGCCGCGTGGTGGCCGGGGCCCCGGCGCGCGCGTCGCGCGCATCGAGGTCGACCGCGGGACGGTCACGGACGGACCACGCCGACGGAGCCAGGATCGGCGAGATCCCGCTCTGCCGGGCGCGGGCTGCGCGCAGCCAAGAGCCTCTCCACCCGGCGCCCGTCGACCGGGAGTTCGGCTCTTTCCAAGGGAACATCTCCCGGCCGTTTCGTGTAGTCGATCGAGGCCACCCTTGACCACGGCCCCCGGCGCCCGTCCACGTCCTCTCGAAGGCCGCGGTCCGCGCCGCGGGTCCGGGTCAGGCATCGCAGTCGGGAACGTCGTCGGAGAGGACGACCCTCGCCATGCGCCGGGCGACGGGGTCGGCGCGGCCTTCGAGGAGGGCGTCGCCGCCACCGGCTGGGCCGCCCATAATGCCGATGTAGGCCTGTAAACGATTGAATGCCCTCAAGTCAGTTGGCCCGGGGTTGGCATGATCCTCAGGGCCGAGGACTGGCAGCATCTCCTCTTTCAAGTCGAAACGCGGAGATTTCATGTTGATCGACCTGAACAAGGGACGGGGCAAGACCCGGTCACGGCCCTTTCCAATGGCCTCGAGGAAGATTTTCGGTCGTGTCCCCGGAGGTGGTGTAGCTCGGGGCGGTCATCGAGGTCCTCGGTAGGGTCGGATTGCTGAGCCAACCTGGACCGAGGAAAGAGCCCGATGA
>JAWLFJ010000143.1:0-8672 GCA_041685625.1 Paracoccaceae bacterium
CGACGACCGGCTGTCGAACCGGATCATCCGATCCTGCGACGACATCGTCGACCCCTGCCGCGAAGCCTGCAACCGGCGCGCGGATCAGCCCTCGCGCATCACGACCCTTGGCCGAAGAGCATCGGCTCATGAGGTTCGATGAATGGGCGCTGGTATGAGATCCGGTTGATGCGAGGACAGGGCCCCGCCGTGCCGGGCGCCCTGTCGGCGCGGAACGCGCCGACGCGCCGCGGCACGGGGTCGATCCCCCGGCGCGGCGCTCCGCCGGCCAAGGGGCGCTGCGGCGGCAGGGCGCGGCGCGGGCGGGTTCAGCGGCCGCGGCGGGCCAGAAGGCCCATGAGGTAGTCGCCGTAGCCGCTCTTCACCAGGGGCGCGGCCAACGTCTCGAGCGCGGCGTCGTCGATCCAGCCGGCGCGCCAGGCGATCTCCTCGGGGCAGGCGATCTTCATGCCCTGCCGCTCCTCGATGGTCTGCACGAACTGGGCGGCCTGCAGCAGCGAGGCGTGGGTGCCGGTGTCGAGCCAGGCGTAGCCGCGGCCCATCATCTCGACGAAGAGGTCGCCGCGCTTCAGATACGCCTTGTTGACGTCGGTGATCTCGAGTTCGCCGCGCGGCGAGGGCTCCACCGCGGCGGCGATGTCGAGCACGTCGTTGTCGTAGAAGTAGAGGCCGGTGACGGCGTAGTTGCTCTTGGGGGCCTTCGGCTTCTCCTCTATGTCGCGGGCGCGGCCCTCGGCGTCGAAGTCGACCACGCCGTAACGCTCCGGGTCGTGGACGTGGTAGCCGAACACCGTCGCGCCGGTCTCCCGCGCCGCGGCGGCGTCCAGCAGGTCGACGAGGCCGTGGCCGTAGAAGATGTTGTCGCCCAGCACGAGCGCCACGCGGTCGGTCCCGACGAAGTCGCGCCCGATGAGGAAGGCCTGCGCCAGCCCCTCGGGTTCCGGCTGCACGGCCCAGCTCAGCGCGAGGCCCCAGTGCGAGCCGTCGCCGAGCAGCCGGCGGAAGGGCTCGGCGTCGTGCGGGGTGGTGATGATCAGGATCTCCCGGATCCCGGCGAGCATCAGCACCGAGAGCGGGTGGTAGATCATCGGCTTGTCGTAGACCGGCAGGAGCTGCTTCGAGACGCCGAGCGTGACCGGGTGCAGGCGCGTGCCGGAGCCCCCGGCGAGGATGATTCCCTTCACGGTCAGGCTCCCTGGTCGGCGGCGAGGCGGTCGAGCGTCCGGGCGAGCGCCTCCTCCCACGCGATGCAGGGGAGGCCGAAGGTCCGTTCGAACTTCGTGCAGTCGAGCGCGGAGTTGGCGGGGCGCTTCGCCGGCGTCGGGTAGTCGGCGGTGGTGATGTGGGCGACCTCGGGCGCGTGGGCGATCAGGCCGCGCGGCAGCGCGCCCTCGAAGATCGCCTCGGCGAAATGCGCCCAGGTGGTGGTCCCGGCGCCGGCGTAGTGGAACGTGCCGAAGGCGGGGTCGCCGGCGGCGGCTTCGGTCAGGCGCGGCGCGATGGCGAGGATGGCGTGGGCGAGATCCTCGGCGCTGGTCGGCTTGCCGCGCTGGTCGGCGACGACGGTGAGGCGCTCGCGGTCCGCGAGGCGCAGCATGGTCTTGACGAAGTTGTGGCCGAAGGGGCTGTAGACCCAGGCGGTGCGGAGGATGCAACGGCGCGGCAGGGCCTCGGCCACCGCGATCTCTCCGGCGAGCTTGCTGCGGCCGTAGGCGCCGAGGGGCGAGACCGGGTCGTCCTCGGTCCATTCGCCGGTCTTGGTTCCGTCGAAGACGTAGTCGGTTGAGACGTGGACGAGCGCGGCGCCGATGCGGGCGCAGCCGCGGGCGAGGGCGGCGGGGCCCTCGGCGTTGACGGCGTGGGCGAGCTCCTCCTCGCTCTCGGCCTTGTCGACGGCGGTGTAGGCGGCGGCGTTGATCACCAGCTTCGCGCCCGAGTCGGCGACCGTCGCCTCGGCCTCCCCGGGCCGGGTCAGGTCGATGACGTCGAGGCCCCAGCAGGGGATTTCGGGGGCGGCCTCGGCCAGCGAGGTCGAGAGCTGGCCGCCGGCGCCGACGACGACGATCTCCGCCATCAGCCCGTTCCCAGCCGGCGGCCGTCGTAGGCGCGGGCGCGGATGCCGCGCCACCAGTCGGCGTGGTCGAGATACCAGGCGAGGGTCTTGTCGAGGCCGCTCTCGAAGCTCTCCGCCGGGCTCCAGCCGAGCTCGCGCGCGATCTTGGCGGAGTCGATGGCGTAGCGGAGGTCGTGGCCAGGGCGGTCGGTGACGAATTCGATCAGGCGGTCATGGGGGCTGCTCTCGGGGCGGGCCTCGTCCATGAAGGCGCAGATGGCGCGGACGACGTCGATGTTCTTCTTCTCGGCGTTCCCGCCGATGTTGTAGGTCTCGCCTAGGCGGCCCTTCTCCAGCACAAGGGCGAGGGCGCGGGCGTGATCCTCGACATGCAGCCAGTCGCGCACGTTCTCGCCGCGGCCGTAGACGGGGAGAGGGCGACCCTCCACCGCGGCGATGGCCATGACGGGGATAAGCTTCTCCGGGAACTGCCAGAGGCCGTAGTTGTTCGAGCAGTTGGTGGTGACGACGGGCAGCCCGTAGGTCTCTCCCCAGGCGCGGACGAGATGATCGGAGCCGGCCTTCGACGCCGAGTAGGGCGAGTTCGGGGCGTAGGGCGTCGTCTCTGAGAAGGCCGGATCGGCGTCGGTCAGGGTGCCGTAGACCTCGTCCGTGGAGACGTGGTGGAAGCGGAAGGCGGATTTGCGCGCGCCGGGCAGGCGGTTCCAATGCGCGCGCGCGGCCTCCAGCAGGGTGAAGGTGCCGACGAGGTTGGTGCGGATGAAATCGGCCGGCCCGTCGATGGAGCGGTCGACGTGGCTCTCGGCGGCGAGGTGCATCACGGCGTCGGGGTCATGGTCCGCGAACACCGCCGACATCGCCTGCGGGTCGGCGATGTCGGCCTGCACGAAGGCGTAGGCGGGGCTGTCGGCGGCGTCCTCCAGCGCCTCGGGCGTCGCGGCGTAGGTGAGCTTGTCGACGTTGACGACGGCGGCGCCGCGGTCGCGGATCAGGTGGCGGATCACGGCCGAGCCGATGAAGCCCGCGCCGCCGGTGACCAGGATCTTCATGGGCTGCGCCTCAGTAGTCGAAGGGGTTGTCGATGTCGGCGAGGCGGGGGGCGGCGGCGTCCTTCTCCGACAGGAGCGGGGCGTCGACGCCGGCCTCGGCCAGCGGCCAGTCCACGGCGAGGTCGGGGTCGTCCCAGGCGACGGCGCCGTCATGCTCGCGGCTGTAGTAGCCGTCGACCTTGTACTGCACCTCGGCCTCCGGCGTGAGGGTGAGGAAGCCGTGCAGGAAGCCGCGCGGGACGAGGAGCTGCACGCCCGTCTCGGCGTCGAGCCTGGCGCCGCGCCACTGGCGATAGGTGGGCGAGGCGCGGCGGATGTCGACGGCGACGTCCCAGACCGCGCCGCGGGTGCAGCGCACGAGCTTGGCCTGCGCGAAGGGCGGGGCCTGGTAGTGCAGGCCGCGCAGCGTGCCGGGCGCGGCGCTCATCGAGTGGTTGTCCTGCACGAAGGCGTGGTCGAGGCCGGCCTCCCGGAGGCGGCGGGCGTTCCACGTCTCCATGAACCAGCCGCGGGCGTCGCCGTGGCGCGTCGGCGTGAGAAGGGCGAGCCCCGGCGGGCCGAGCCGGTCGATGCGCATGTCGTCGTCTCCCCCCATCCCCCTCCGGAGGTCAGGGCAGGAGGGTGAAGCCGTGGCTCAAAGTCAAGCCCACGCGGTGCGAGACGAGCTCGTCCTCGGTCTCGTAGCGGACGTCGTAGCCGAGATTGGCGTTGGTGCGCGGGGCGAGGGCGTAGGACCAGCCGGCGCCGGCGCCGACGACGATCTCCTCGGCGCCCGCGCCGTCGTCGTCGCGGCTGGCGAGGAGGGAGAGGTTGCCGGAGTGGCGCGGGTTCACCCGGTAGCTCCAGCCGAGCCGGGTGCGGTAGTCGAGCCGGTCCTCGAAGCCGCCGCCCCCGCCGCCGCCGAAGGCGTCGGTGCGGAAGACGGCGCCGCCTGTCCAGTTCAGACGGGCGGCCTGACTGAGGCGCCGGCCCCAGCCGACCGTGAGCGAGGTGGTGTTGACGATGGCGCCGTCGTCGTCGGGCAGCACGCTCTGACTGAGGTTGACGTTCAGGCTGTCCACGTCGCCGGCGAACGAGAAGGCGGCGTTGCCGGACAGGCTGACGTCGGTCTCGGTTTCGCTGATCGTGCCGCCGCCGGCGAGCTGACGGTCGAACGTGGAGTGGTTGAAGGAGGGCCCGATGCTGATCGAGAGCCGCTCGCGCGCGGTGCGGTCCCAGCTGGCGGTCGGGCCGAGACGGACGGTGAAGGTGCGCCGGTTCTCGTCGCCGCCCGAGAGGAACAGCGAGGCGCCGGTCGAGACGCCGGCCGTGGCGTCGGCGGCGACGCGCCGGCTCCAGCCCGCGTCGACGCCGAACCGGGTGTTCGGCACCAGGGACGGGCCGCCGTCGATGAACTCGGTGAGCCCGAAGTTGGCGCCGAGGTTGACCGACTCCGCCGAATTTATCGTCTGGGACCAGCTGGCGCCGGCGCCGAGGCTGACGCGCAGGGCGTCGCGCTCGGCGATGCGGTCGTTGACGGTCTCGACGGGGTCGACGTCCGGTGCGTCGTCCGGAGCATCCGGGTCGTCGTCGTCGACCGTGGGGGCTTCCGGCGCATCGGGGGCGCCGGGCAGGATGATTCCGGTGTTCTGCAGGAAGTCGACGGGCGTGACCGAGCCGTTGAAGTTGATCGAGAGGCTCTGCGTCGGCCGCCTCACGCTGTAGGCGCCGTTCAGGCGCGGAAACAGGCCGCTGATGTTGTCGTTCTGTTCCTCGCTGAACACGGCGAAGTTGAAGCCGGTGCCGAGGCTGAGGGTCGAGCTCGGCATCCGGTCGACATAGGCGAGCGAGAGCGTCGTGATCGAACCGATGCTCGGATCGCCGCCGGATTCGAGCTGCACGTTGCTGTCGGCGATCACCTGCTCCGAGATCGTGCCGGTGATCGACCGGTCGCCCGCGACGCCGGGCGCGGCGACGAGGCCCGCGACGGCGAGGCCGGCGAGCAGCGCGCCCGGACCTCGCCGCAAGTCCCGAGTCCGCCCGGCCTGCGCGGGGCGTCGGCCGGGCGCGATGGCGGGGCCGCGCGGGGCGGCGTCGGGGGCGTCTCGGCGGCGCATCGGGGCGGGATCAGTCGAAGAGCCCGCGCTCGGGCACGTAGATCACGTCGCCTTCGACGATCTCGAAGTTGTTCTCCACCGGCAGCCCGTCCTCGACCCGCTCATAGTCGAAGAGCAGGATCTCCTCGACGCCGTCTTCGTCGAACCGACGGATCTGGATGCGGTCGGTCGCGGCGAAGGGCGTCGGGCCGCCGGCGATCGCCAGCGCCTCGAGCACCGTGACACCGCCGGGCACGGCGATCGGGCCGCGCTGTCCGACGCTGCCGAGCATGTAGAACGTCGTCGGCGCCGGCCCCTGCGCCTGACCGCCCTGAAGCGGCGCGATGCCGCGGATCGAGACGGTCACGGTCGGCGTGATCTGGAAGCCGCGGGAGTAGCGCTCCGCCAGGATGGTCTCCAGCTCCTCGGGCGAGACGCCCGCCACCCTCACCGAGCCGGCGATGGGCAGCGAGATGCGCCCGTCGGGACGCACGAACACGGTGCGGGTGAGGTTGGGATCCTCGAGCACCGAGACGGTCAGCGTGTCTCCGACGCGGATCTCGTAGAAGTCGTCCTCGGAGGCCTCGCCTTCCGGCAGGTCGACTTCCTCCTCCTGCGCGACGGGATCGGCCGGCGTGTCGCCGATCGAGTCCACCGGTTCCATCGTCGGCACGCTCAGCGGTGAGCGCTCCTGCGCCGATGCGGAGAAGGCGACGGCCAGCGCGAGGGCAGCCACTGCGAAGGGAAAAGCCAACCTGGACAAGGGGGCGCCTCTCTCTCTTTCGATCACGTCTCAGCAGGCAATTGCCAAAGCGCTTCCCGAATATCCATCAGAATCGTCGCCCGTCGTCCAGCGCCCAGGCAGGAACCGCGAGGTCGTGTCTGCGGCGCCGCACCAGGCGGAGCCCGTCCGTCCCGAGGCGGAACCATATGCGCGTTGATCTGAATCGATTTTCGTGAAAGCGTAAGTGCATATCTACAGGGGGTAAGCGTCTGATCGCACCGAGTGGGAAGCCCGCCGCAGCGTCACCGCGCCGGGTTCGGATGGATGGACGGGACAAGGGTTTGGGGAGTGGCCTCGTGCTGCAACATGCGACGAAGCGCACGTCGGGCGTGACGGATTTCGGTGGCGACGAGTTCGGCGCGGCCGAATCGAGGGTGGGGATGTCCGGCGTCTATGCGCGTCACGGCAAGCGGGTGTTCGACGTCGTGCTGTGCCTTGCGGCCGCGCCGTTCGTCGCGCCCTTGGTGGGGGTGCTGAGCGTGGCGGTATGCCTCGACGGCGGTCCGGCCTTCTACGGCCAGCGCCGTCTCGGCCGGGGCGGACGGGCCTTCATCTGCTGGAAGCTTCGCACCATGGTCTGCGACGCCGACGAGCGGCTCGAGCTGCATCTGGCGGCCGATCCGCGGGCGCGGGCCGAGTGGGAGGCGACGCAGAAGCTCCGGAACGATCCGCGGGTGACTCGGTTCGGCCGGTTCCTGCGGGCGAGTTCGCTCGACGAGCTGCCGCAGCTCTGGAACATCCTGAAGGGTGAGATGAGCGTCGTCGGCCCCCGGCCCTTCACGCCGGATCAGAGCGAACTCTACCATGGGCGCAGCTACTATCGTCTGCGCCCGGGGCTGACCGGCTACTGGCAGGTGGGCGAGCGCAACGGCGCGAGCTTCGCGCAGCGCGCCGTGGACGACGCGCGCTATGCGCGGGAGATGAGCTTCCGCACCGATCTGCGCACGATCCTCAAGACGGTGCGCGTGGTGCTGCGCGGGACCGGCTGCTGACGCTGCGGGAATGGTCGGCGGCGCCTCTTGCGCCGGCCCGCGAGTCGGGCTATCGACCGGCCCACCCAAGGATGCGGGCGTAGCTCAGGGGTAGAGCACAACCTTGCCAAGGTTGGGGTCGTGAGTTCGAATCTCATCGCCCGCTCCATGACTTAGCCGAGGCTGTGCGGTAGCTCCGCACAGCTTCGCGCACTCTTTCATCTTCATCGAGTCAGCCTTTCCATTGCTGCCGCCCCCTCCGCCTGATGGTGGGGGCTGTGGTGCCAGTAGTGATTGCGGATCGTGGCGGGCGACGTGTCGAAGAATTCCGCCGCCGCCTCCACGCTCAGGCCCCGCATGATCGCCCAGGTGATCGCGGTCCCGCGCATAGAGCGCCAGCACCTCGCCCACCGTCAGCTCCTGCGGGTGAGCGGGACCACCTCGCCCGGCGGGGGCGCGGCTCGCGAGGTAGTCTTGCAGAGCGTCCTCAGCGCGTTCGCGCTCGCCAGCGCCGCAGCCCGTCCGCCGCTGGACGTTGCCGTCTCGGATGACCCATTGGCTTTCGTCGGCGCGCCAGTAGAGGCGCGCGGGGAGTCGCTTCCGGGGCATTCGGCGAGCCTCCAAAGGTCGTCAGGGGTGAGCCAGAGGCGCCGGCCATACTTCCGGCGGGGAAGGACGCCACGCTCGATCAGTCCCCGAAGGGTCTTGACGGTGAAGCCCTCGGGAAGCTCGGCCGCGGCGTCCTCCAGCGTCATCAGCTTGGGAAGCGCGCTCATCCGTCGCCCTCCGGCGTTCCGAACCGCGCCCGGAATTCACTCGTCAGCCGAGCGTGCCGTGCGGCTTCGTGGCGCCCGTGAAGCTCCAAGTAGCGGTCGCGGTCCGTCTCCACCTCATCCCGCGGGCGGCTGTCATTGCCGAAGCGGGAGTTGACGTGCGCCTCGTATTCGCGCGTCTCCTCGAAGTTGAGCCCGACGAGCACGTCATTTCCGGCGGCGTCCTTCGTCCACGCCCGGAAGAAATCGTTTTCCGGCCCATAGGGAACGGGCGGCTCGGGAGCCTTTTCGTCGGGGAACGAAGGCGGCTCCTCGCCCGCCGCCAAGTCTTCAAGCTTGGCGCGCACGCGGTCTATCAAGGCGTCCACCCGGAGAACCTGCACCGCAGGCGGGAGGTCCGAAGGCGGCTCCTCGTCGTCATGGAACGGAACGCGCATCCAATCGCCATCGGGAAGCGGATACATCACCACCCCGAAGCCGGTGATGTCGCGCACGCCGAGGCGAGCCTCGATGCTCCGACGCTGCGCGCGCCGATGGATTTCGTCCGCGACCAGATAGAACCAGCGCAGCGGGAAGCCGATCCCGCTGAGGGTGTGCGCCGCCGTCAGCTTGAGAACGTCGCCGCCGGTGAACAGCCGGCGCCTGCCGGTGCCGGGGTTGTTGCCTCCGTGCAGCCGCACGAGGTCGCGGTCGAGGGTGTTCTTTAGCTGCGCCGAGGTCAGGCCGGCGACGCGCATCACCTCCGCGCGCGTGAAGCGCGGAACGTCCAGAAGCTCATCCGTATATGGCGCCACCGAAGGTCTCCTCGTGATCTCTTAAAAGAAGTATCACGATGATCCCTAGCGCGCAAGAGCCGGGGTCGCATCCCGCGCCCCGGCCCTCGCCCCGCCGCGACAGCCGAGGTGCAGCCGCCCGCGGGGTCTCGGCGGTTATGTCGGCACTCGCC
>JAWLFJ010000144.1:0-8476 GCA_041685625.1 Paracoccaceae bacterium
CGAGGGTGATCGGGATCGACGACTGGGCGTGGCGGAAAGGGCGCCGCCACGGCACGCTGATCTGCGATCCCGAACGGCGCGAGGTGATCGACCTGCCGCGCGATCGCGAGCCGGGAACGGTCGCGCCCTGGTCGGCGGCGAGACCGAGCGTCGAGATCATCGCCCGCGACAGAGGCGGCGGCTGCGCGACCGGCGCGAGACAGGGGCGCCCCGAAGCGGTCCAGGTCGCCGACCGCCGGCATCCGATGGAGAACGCCAGCGCGTCGTTCCTGCCGGCGGTCCGGCGCTGCATGAAGGACGTCAGGCGCGCGCTCGGCGCAGGCGTGGTCGACGCTTCCTTGTCATGTCCGCCGCGTCGCACGTGACGATGGGAGACCGGGACCGACTGAATCAGCGTTCGGGGCGGCGACAAGATCCGCGAGGCCGTCGAGACCGCCCTCGTCGAGACGTCGGATCACGTCCCGCAGGATCGCGAGGTCGACGCACCAGATCCGGGCGGCATCCATCAGCGCCATGCCTTCATGGAGCGAGGCGACGGCGAGCACCGCCCCGCGTATCCGCGCATCCTGACATCGCCGTGCCGCCTCGGAGAGATCTTCTGCCGATGCGACGTATCGTGGACGTTCGGGGGCACACATCGTCGATCCATCAGCGTTGCCCGCGCGCATTGTCGTCCGTGGCGCCGGCGGACGACCAAGGCCGGGCGTGGTTTCCATGGCCGGGGTCCGGGCGACGACGGCCTGAGTATGCGCACGCGCCTTGGCGGCGTCGGTCCGAGCCGTCCGGCACGGTTTCGCGGCGGCTCGCGCAACGCGCGTTCATGTGGCCTTTGCAACGCCGGATGGCGTATCGGCCGGGTCCGGCGCGTTGAGCAGCCCGGTCCAGATGAGGCCGCCGATCGCTGCGCCGACGAGCGGCGCCACCCAGAACAGCCACAGCTGGCCGAGCGCGCCGGTCTCGGCGAACAGGGCCACCGCGGTCGACCGCGCGGGATTGACCGAGGTGTTGGTGACCGGAATCGAGATGAGGTGGATCAGCGTCAGGCCGAGGCCGATCGCGGTCGGCGCGAAGCCTGCCGGCGCCTTCGACGAGGTCGCGCCGAGAATCACGATCAGGAACCCGGCGGTCAGGACCACCTCGATCAGCAGAGCCGCGATGAGCCCGTATCCACCCGGCGACAACTCGCCATAGCCGTTCGATGCGAATCCGCCGGGCGTCCACCCCGCGGCTCCGGAGGCGATGGCGAACAGCAGGAGCGCGGCAAGCACGCCGCCGACGACCTGCGCGAGCCAGTAGGCGGGCATCTCCGACCACGCGAATCTGCCGGCGATGGCGAGGCCGAGGGACACCGCCGGGTTGAAGTGGCCTCCGGAGACATGGCCCACGGCATAGGCCATGGTCAGCACCGTCAGGCCGAACGCAAGCGAGACGCCGACGAACCCGATGCCGAGTTCCGGAAAGCCCGCCGCAAGGACGGCGCTGCCGCAACCGCCGAAGACGAGCCAGAAGGTGCCGAGAGCTTCGGCAGCGAGTTTCCTGATCATCGGAATTCTTTCATCCTTTCACCGATGCGCGTCCCCGAAATGCCGGCATGGCGCGACCCGACGCGCCCGCGCCATGCCGGGAGGCGACGGACGACGGTCAACAGGGCCGGGCGGCCGAGGCGGGAACGCAACTTCTCCCGACTTGACTTCTTACGGATCTCGGCGATGACTTCTGTTCGAATGTGAACAGAAGGCATGTATGTTGCGCAATGCCTCGAACTCGGCCCGGTCGTCTTTCTTCCTGGAAGAGACAGGATGGCTCTCGGAACTTCCGTTGCCGCTGCGGTCGGGGCTTCTGGAGATTTCCCGGCTTAAGCGCTATCGCGCAGGCGACTGGGTCTACGGTCTCGGCGATCCGCCAGGCGGGTTGTATGGTCTGGAAGAGGGATGCCTTGCCCTCGAAGCGGCGCAATCGGACAGTCCGCCCCAGAAGAGCTATCTCATTCACCCCGGAACATGGATCGGCGAAGGCCCCGTGGCCGGGCTCGAAGCGCGCATCACCGGCGCCTGGGCGACACGGCCCAGCAAGGTCTTGTCGATCGAGATCGCCGGCTTCAGGCGCGTCGCCGCCCGCGAGCCGGACCTCTGGCGGCATCTCGTCCTGCTTGCGCTCCAGAACATGACCCGCGGGATGGGGCTCGCCCAGGATCTCATGCTCCGCGGCAGCAGGCAGCGACTTGCCGCCCTGCTGGCCCGCCTCGGCGGACTGCGTGACGACCATCGACCGATTCCGGCGGCGGTCGACGCCACGCAGGGCGAGATCGGCGCTATCGCCAACCTGTCGCGGGGCGTGGTCTCGAGGCTCCTGCTCGAGATGGAGCAGGAGGGTCTTGTGCATATTCGGCGCGCCAGCGTCGAAATCCTTGACCCGGATCGCCTGCTTCGGGAACGCGGGACGTCGTGACGGCGCGGTTCGTCGGGAAACCTTCCGTACGTCGCGGCCGGAGCCGGTCGGGTATCCGAGGATTTTGACGTACAGTGTTCACGAACGGACAGTGAAGGCGCCGATCTCGTCGTCATGCTTCAAAAACCGACCGACAGAGAGACGCAGATCATGTTTGCACGCTTCGTTCCGATCGCCGCCGTGACATTCCTGACCGCCGCCGCCGCGGCCGCGCAGGACGACCGGCCGAACATCCTGATCATCTGGGGCGACGATGTCGGGATGTGGAACATTTCGGCGTATCACCGCGGCATGATGGGCGGCGGGACGCCGAACATCGACCGGATCGCGGACGAAGGCATGCTGTTCATGGATCACTACGCCCATGCCAGCTGCACCGCCGGCCGCGCCGCCTTCATCACGGGCCAGTATCCGATCCGTGTCGGCCTTTCGACGGTCGGCCTTCCGGGCTCGTCCATCGGCCTGCAGACGGAGGATCCGACGCTCGCGGTGTTTCTCAAGGAGCTCGGCTACGCCACCGGGCAGTTCGGCAAGAACCATCTCGGAGACCGGGACGGCCACCTGCCCACGAACCACGGCTTCGACGAGTTCTTCGGCATCCTCTACCACCTGAACGCCGGCGAATACGTCGAGCAGTACGACTTTCCGAAGGACCCGGAAATCGCCCGGCTCTTCGCCCAGCGCGGCGTGACGCACTCCCGGGCGACGCCGGAGGGAGGGCAGGAGATCGAGGATCTCGGACCCTTCGGGCAGGAGCGTCAGCGCACGCTCGACGAGGAGGTGCTTCAGGAGAGCATCCGCTTCATCCGCGACGCCGTCGACGAGGAGCGGCCCTTCTTCGTCTGGCACAACACCACCCGGATGCATTACCGCACGAACCTGTCACCCGAATACGAGGGCGTGACGGGCTACGGGCTTTATGCCGACGGGATGAAGGAACTCGACGACGACGTGGGCGCCCTGCTCGACCTGCTCGACGAGTTGGGGGTGGCCGACGACACGCTGGTGATGTTCTCGACAGACAACGGGGCGGCGTCGAACAGCTGGCCCGACGGCGGCAACCAGCCCTTCCGGGGCGAGAAGGGCGTCGGCGGCTACGAGGGCGGCTTCCGCGTGCCGATGGCCGTCCGCTGGCCGGGCGTCGTGCCGGCGGACACGACCACGGGCGAGTTCATGATCATGGAGGATTGGCTCCCCACGATCATGGCGCAGCTGGGCCGCCCGGAGCTCAAGCAGGAGCTGCTCGACGGCGCCTCCGACATGGGCCGCGACTATCGGGTGCATCTCGACGGCTACGACCAGAGCGCGCTCATCACCGGCGCCGGCCCCTCCGAGCGGATGGAGTATTTCTACTTCACCGAGACCACCTTCCACGGGCTGCGCTTCGGCGACTGGAAGTTCCTGTTCAAGGACCAGGACAAGTGGTTCAACGGGGTGCAGAACGACTTCGTCACGCCGCTGATCACCAACCTCAAGCTCGATCCGTTCGAGCGCTTCCACGAGGCGCGAGGCTTCGACGAGTGGCAGGAGAACCGATCCTGGACGATCGCGCCGTCGATCGCATTGGTAGAGCGATTCTTTGGCTCCTTCGACGATTTCCCGCCCCGTCAGGCAAGCTTCGACGTCGACGTGGACAGCATCATGGACATGATGATGCGTGGCACGAACCAGCCGTGAAGCCTCGGTCGGGAAGCGGGATCGGCGTCAGGGGCATGCTCCGGAACAGTCGGTTCGCCGGGCGCCGCGTGGCCGCTGCCGATCTCATCGAGCCCCCGCCTCCGCGGCGGGCCGGCGTGCCCGCAGGGACCGAGGTCATCTTCGGAGCCCGATGATGCGATCGATGCTCGCCCTCGCGACCGTCGCTGTCGTTCTCGCCGGTCCGCCCCTCGCCGCCGATCCTCCGCCCTCGTTGGCCGATACCGAGGCGAGGCGCACGATCATCGACTTCGTGACGCGCGTGACATACCCGGGCTCGCCCGACTACGTCACGCCGGCCGACCGGATCGCCACCTTCGACAACGACGGCACGCTCTGGTCCGAGCAGCCTGTCCATTTCCAGGGTCTCTTTGCCATCGACCGGCTGCGCGAGATGGCGGCGCAGGACGGGAGAATCCTGACCTCCGATGCCCTGCGCGCCGCCGTGCAGGCCGACATGGCCACGGTCGCCGCAGCGGGCGAGGCGGGGCTTCCGGAGGTCCTCGCCACCACCCACGCCGCGCTCACGGTCGACGCCTTCGTCACGGAGCTGCGGGACTGGATGGCGACCGCCCGCCATCCCGTGACGGCCATGGCCTACGACGCCATGGCGTACCAGCCGATGCCGGAGTTGCTGCGCTATCTGCGCGACGAGGGGTTCTCCGACCTGGATCGTCTCGGGCGGCGGCCTGCACTTCATCCGCGCCTTCGCCGAGGAAGCCTACAACATCCCGCCCCAGCAGGTCGTCGGCACGACCGGCACGGCAAGCTACGTCGTGACGCATGGCGGGCCGGTCATCCTCGAGGACGCCGGCCTCCTCTTCATCGACGACAGGCGGGCAAGCCGCTCGCGATCGAGGCGCGGATCGTAAGGCGCCTGATCCGGGCCGTCGGGAACCCGGACGGCGACTTCGAGATGCTCGAATGGACGACCTCGGGCCCGGGACCCCGCCTCGGCATCCTGATCCACCACACCGACGGAGCCCGCGAGTTCGCCTATGACCGCGGCAGCCATGTGGGCCGGCTTTCCCGCGGCCTCGCCGAGGGTCCGGGCCGCGGCTGGCTGATCGTCGACATGGCCGAGGACTGGCGGCGGGTATGGGCGGGCGGGTGAGAGCACCGACGGCGAGGGGGCTGTTGCCCGCAGGATCGCTCGGGATCTCGTCGCTTCGACGCGCAGGCCGCCGCCTTGCGCTGCCAGCACTGCTGCTCGCGCTTTCGGCCGGCGGGTCGCCCGGCGAGGACGCGCCCGCCTATGTGGGCTCCGAGGCCTGCATCGCCTGCCACGAGGACGCCGCCGCCGCCTGGACGGGCTCGCACCACGCGCTGGCCTGGACGCCGCCCTCGCCCGAGACGGTCGTGGCGGATTTCGACGGAACGGTGTTCGAGCGCGGCGGCATGACCGCGCGCTTTCGGGTCGAGGGCGACGCTTATCATGTCGCGGTGACCGAGTCCGACGGCGTGACCACCGACTACCGCGTGCATTCGGTGGCGGGCATCGAGCCCTTGCAGCAATACCTGCTGCAGGCCGAGCCGGGGCGCCTGCAGAGCTTCGACGTGGTCTGGGACAACGAAAAGGGCGGCTGGTTCCACCTCTACCCCGGTCAGGAACTGCCGCCCGATGACGGACTGCACTGGACCGGCCCCTACAAGACCTGGAACGCTCGCTGCGCGGAGTGCCACGCCACCGGCTACAAGAAGGCCTACGACGCCACGACGCGCAGCGACGCCTCCACCCAGGCCGAGATCGGCGTCGGCTGCGAGGCCTGCCACGGCCCCGGCCAGGCCCATCTCGACTGGGCGCGGGACACGACACGGGAGCCGCCCGCGGGCTACGGCCTCTCCCAGCCCTTCGCCACGACCGAAGCCACGATCCAGCAATGCGCCACCTGCCATTCGCGGCGCGAGGCGCATGACGACGCCTCGCCTCTCCCCGGCACGCCCTATCACGACGCCTACGGCCTCGCGCTGCTGCGCCCCGGCGCCTACCACGCCGACGGGCAGATCCTGGACGAAGTCTACGTCTATGGCTCGTTCCTGCAGTCGAGGATGTATGCGGCCGGCGTCGGCTGCCTGAACTGCCACGACGCCCACAGCGCCGAGCCGGTCGCCGAGGGCAACGCCGTCTGCACGCAATGCCATTCGCCCGCCGGCAATCCGGATTTCCCGACGCTGACCTTGGCCGAGTACGACGCGCCCGAGCACCATTTCCACGCGCCGGGCACCGAGGGCGCGCAGTGCAAGTCCTGCCACGCGCCCGAGCGGGTCTACATGGGCAACGACTGGCGCGCCGACCACTCCTTCCGCATCCCGCGCCCCGACCTCGCCGCCGAAACCGGCGCGCCGGACGCCTGCACGACCTGCCACACGGACCGCGACGCGGGCTGGGCGGCGTCGCAGACCGCCGCCCACTTCCCAGAGACTGACAATCGCGGCCCGCATTACGGCCAGACGCTGGCTGGCGGCCGCAAGAAAGCCGTAGCCGCCGCGGGCGATCTTGCCGCGCTGGCCGCCGATTCGGGTCAGCCCGCCATCGTCCGCGCCACGGCGCTGTGGCTGCTTGAGACCGCCAACAGCTCCGTTTCCGCAGAACGCGTCGCACCGCTCCTGTCCGATCCCGACCCCCTCATCCGCGCCGCCGCGGTCGGCGCGCAGCGCATGGCGGAGCCGCAGGACCGGGTGCTGCGGCTCCTGCCGCTTCTGGCCGACCCTGTCCGCACGGTACGCATCGAGGCGGCGAAGGCGCTGCTTGACGTGCCGATCGCCCGTTTGCCGGATCCCGCTCAGGCCGATCTCGACGCCGCGATGACCGAGTGGCGCGCTGCGCTCGCCAGCCGCCTCGACTTCCCCGAGACGCATCTGCAACTGGCCGGCATCGCGCTGACGATGCGCGCCTCGCCCCAGGCCGAGGCCGCGTTCCGCGAGGTGGTCCGCCTCGATCCGCAGCGCAGCGAAGCCTGGGTGATGCTGGTGCGCATCGCGGCCGCGCTGCGCGGTGCGGGCGCCGCCCGTCTCGTGCTGGACGAGGCGATGGAGTCCGCCCCGGCTGATCCGGCGCTCATGGCCCTGGACCGTTCCCTCGGCGGGCAATGAGTCCGCCCCGACCTCCACGGTTTGCGCAGGTGAAGTCCTAAACTTGCTGGAAATTCGGCTGGGGTGCAGCCTTGCTGGGAGGTGACGGAACCCCCTTCGCCGGTTGCCGCCGGCTCCAGCCCGGGAGCACCCCATGAGCAAGAGAGTACCCGCCGTCGATGCGCACCGGCGAGACCCTGTCGTCGCTGGTCGAGGGGCGGCTGTCGTCGCCCGACGGGCGCTCGGAGCTGGTGCGGCTCGCCACGCGCCTGATCCTGGAGGAGGCGCTGGAGGCCGAGACCCGGGACGCGCTGGGGCGGGGCTGCTACGAGCGCGGCGCCGAGGAAGGCCGGGGCTGCCGCACCGGACGGCTGAGGACGGCGGAGGGGCGATCGAGTTCTCGGCGCCGCAGGTCGCCGGGCGGGATGTGCCCTTCCGCTCGGAGATCCGCGAGCACGCCAGGGGCCGGACGGAGGCGCTGGAGGAGCTGGCCGTCGAGATGCTGGCGCGGGGGCTGTCGGTGCAGGACATCGAGGACGCCTTCCGCGGCGACGACGGGCGGCTGCTGCTGTCGCGCACGGCGGTGTCCGAGCTCGGCGAGCAGCTCTGGCGGGACTATCAGGCCTTCGCCGCGCGCGACCTGAGCGAGCACGAGATCGTCTACCTGTTCGTCGACGGCATCGCCGAGCGGGTCCGCCCCGGCCGGCGCCGCGAGCCGGTGATGGCCGCCCGGGGCTTCACGGCGACCGGGGCGCGGGTCCTGCTGCACCTGACGGCGGGCTCCAAGGAGGACGCCGAGACGGTGTCCGCCTTCTTCCAGGACATGCGCGCCCGCGGGCTGGGAGACCCGGCCCTGGTGGTCTCGGACGGCGCGCCCGGCGTGATCAAGGCGATCGAGACCTGCTTCCCCCGCTCGGCGCGCCAGCGCTGCCTCGCGCACCGCATGCGCAACCTCGCCGCCAAGGTCCCCGAGGACCTCTGGCCGGAGGTGAAGGCGCGCGTGCAGGCCGTCTACCAGGCCCCGAGCCGGGCCATCGCACGGGACCTCGCGAAGGGCGTCGTCGAGGACTTCGGCCGGGACCTGCCCTCCGCCGTCGCCTGCTTCGAGGACGACTTCGAGGCCTGCATCGCCCACCTGCGGATGCCCGTGACCCACCGCCGGGCGATCCGGACCACGGATGACATCGACAAGACCTTTGTGCCCTATTGTGCTACCCTTCCGTTGTGCGGTCGACCTCGTGGCGAAGCGCGACGTGTCGGC
>JAWLFJ010000145.1:0-8469 GCA_041685625.1 Paracoccaceae bacterium
GCCGTCGCGGTCGGCGCCCTCGAGCAGCGGCGGCCCGCTCGGCCGTGCCGACGGCGCAGGTCGGCTCGGCGTCTAGGACCGGCCCGTTGCGGTTCTCCATGAGCGCGCGCCCCATGACGCGGAGCGCGGCGCCGACGCCGGGGCCCCTGCGGTGGAGCCGTGCGTCGGGCTCGGGAACGCCGCGGCGGCATCGCGCTCCGGCGGCGGCCCCCGGTCCTGGTCGGCGCCGGCACGACCCGGGCCATGCGATCGGCCGGCGCTACGGCAACCACCTTCGCAGGCTTTCTCTCCGGCATCCTCCACAGCCGGCCCGGTCCCGGCCGCCCACGGCGCCGCGCCGCGATCCGCGCCGTCGTCCCCGGCTGGAGAAGGCGTCGCAGGTACCCGTCTCCCGCCTTCGAGATCCGCCCCGGCCGCTCCTCGCCGCCGCCCGAACGAGGCCGGGGCGCAAGACCCGGCCAGGCGGAACGGTCCCGCGCCGAGCGGAACGCCGCGACATCGGGCGTCGCGACGGCGTCGTGCCGGAGGCACGCCTTCGGCGTGCCCCCCGCCGCGGCACATCGCGAGGCCGGAAGCCGGAGCCATCCATCTCGTCAACGGCGCGTCAATGACGACCGCTCGGCAAGCGCCATCCGGAGCGTCGCGACGGCGTCGGAGGAGGTATCGACCGGCAGGCCCGACGACGCGTGCGCCGTCTCGTGAACGTCCGAAAGGCGGCGGAGTTCGGCCGCGCGGTCAGCCACCCCCCGGCGGTCGCGACGACGGCGTCCCTCTCGTGCGCGGTGATCGTCGCACGGATAGGCAACCGCTCGAGGAAGGCGAGGAACCGGTCGCCGCGGGCGTTGCCGCGGACCCGCCCGACCTCGGGGAAGCGGCGCGGCAGGTCGTGTGCGAGGCGCCGATGCCAGATCCCAGCGGTTGCGGAGACCGCTTCGTGCGGCCCGACGAGCCGATCGACGATGTTCCGATGTTCGTGGGCCTGCTCGGTGGCGTGCGCGGGAGGCCCGTGCGCATCACGCTCAGCGACGAGGCCGCGCCAAGCCCGCGCGACAAGGTGAACCGGGAGTTCCGGGCGCCGGCCCCCAACCGGCTCCTGGTCTCAGAGGTCTACTACGTCGCCACGTGGATCGGCTTCACCTGTGTCGCCTTCGTCATCGACGTGCCCTCACGTCGCGTCGTCGGGTGGCGTGTCTCCCGCAGCGCCGAGACGGGATCCGTGCTCGATGGCCTCGATCAGGTGCTGCATGCCCGCCGGCCCGCGGAGAGCCGGCTGATCCATCACAGCGGCCGCGGCGTGCAGGCCGGTCTCGACCGGTCGTCGCAACACCTGATTTTCGGGCTTCGCGGAGAACGGCGTCCAGAGCTTCGGCCGGAGTTTTCCACCCGAGGGTTTTTCGCGGCCGGGTGTTGAGGGGCATGGGCGACGGCGTCGAGGTCGGCGGCGTCATGCGCGGCGAGGTCCGTGCCCTTGGGGAAGTACTGGCGCAGGAGCCCGTTCGGGTTCCCGTTGGACGCGCGCTGCCGAGGGCTGTGAGGGTCGCAGAAGAAGATGCCGAGCCCGGTCTCGATGCGCAGCCCGGCATGCCTCGCCATCTCCGCTCCCTGATCCCCGGTCGGCGACCGCCGCAACTGGGTGGGCGGCGCGGCGATCTTGCGTGCGATGGCGTCGCGCACCGCCTCCGCGCCATGACCGGTGGGCGCAGGGCCGTTCTTGACCCGCTCGCCGTCGCCGTGGCCCGGCAGACGGGGGAGGTGGAGCAGAATCGTGAACCGAGTCGCGCGCTCGACCAGCGTGCCGATCGCGGAGCTTCCGAGCCCTAGGATGAGGCCCCCCTCCCAAGGGCCGGGAACCGCCCGGTCCGCCGCCTCGGCCGGGCGCTCGCTGATCGTCACCTCCGGCGTGACGAAGGACTGGGCGCGGCCGCGAAGGCGCGATCGCGGAAGGCGCAGCGCCCGGCCCGTGCGCAGACAGGCGGTCAACTCGCGCTTCAACGCGCCGCGCCCCTGCACGTGGAGCGACGGGTAGATCGCCTCAGGGCTGACGCGCATGGTCCCGTCCTCGGGGACGTCGCGCCGAAGCCGGCCGCCGATCCGCTCGGCGTTCCACGCCTTCGCCCATCGTCGATCCTGCCGGCGCCCGGCGCGGCGTCCCTTCCACGCCACGCTCGACCCGCGCGCCTCCTCGCCCTCCGGGGCGGCTATCCGGCCGGCGAGCCTGTCCCGCACATGGTCGCGCAGCTTCGCGTTCACCGCCAGCTTCGCGGGCTTGGGGCGGCGGGCGGACCGGTCCGCATGCCACTGCGCGGTGGTCGCGCGGCACTCCAGACCCCGCTGCGCGTCGCCGCGTTGCCGCGCAGTTCCCGTGAGACGGTGGAGTGGGCTCGTCCGAGCTGGCGAGCGATCTCCCGCACGTCGCGGCCTCCAGCGCGAAAGAGCGCGACTTTCTCACGCTCGGCGAAGAGAAAGGTATCGCCACGACAGCGCTTTCGCCGAAGGCGCAAGATGTGATGGCGCCATGCCGCGGGCCTTCTGGAACCACCCGGGTCCCACGGGAGGGGACACCCCGGCGTCGGCCGCGGCGTCCTCGCTCGAGCGCCCCGCCGCGATCGCGGACCGAAACCACCCGCCGGTGCTCGCGCCCCGCCACGGGTGGGCGGCCTGGCGCGCGCAGAGCCTTCCATGTCGATCGGCTCGATCGCCGCTTTCCCGTCGTCATCGCAACCTCCTCCATCAATGTGTGGCGACGATCGGTTGAGACCGCCCAGTACGTCTCGATCAACTACGCCGAGCGCCTCGCAGATGCGGGGATCGAGCCTTCCGTCGGCAACGTCGGCGGCAGCTGTGACGACGCGCTCGCGGAAAGGATCGAGGGCCCCTGCAAGACCGAGGTCATTCGTCGTCGTGGTCCGTGGCGCGGCGTCGAGGCCGTGGAGCACGCCACGCTCGAATGGGTGGACCGGTTCAACGATCGCCGCCTGCTCGAGCCGATCGGTGACATCCTGCCCGCCGAGGCCGAGGAACGCTTCTACACCGAGGCCGTTCGGAGCCTCTGAAGAGCCGGTCGACGTCGAGCCGATCCATCAACGGCCGCTCCGACCGGATGCCGTGGAACGCCTGCAACAAGAGGGCGTGCGGCAGCCTCTCCGGCCGGATCGAGGGCCGGCCGATCAACGCGTAAAGCGCCTCGAAAGCGTCCGACGTCGACCTCGGCGCCACCTCGGCGATCTCGCGAATGGCGCGGATGGCGCCGAGCGGATGCGAAGCCGGGGCCCGCGCCTCAAGGTCGACTTGGGAAAGAAGCGCGCCGCTCCGCCGCTCCGATCCGCGAATCCCACCCCTCCCGCCTGCCGAGAGAGCCATGCAATCACTGAGAGCGCGTCTGAGAAGGGGGGGATTCCCCCCCCCGCGCATGCGGTCTGAGTCATGGGGTGTCGCCCCGCTTCGACCGTGGACGACACCCATGGCCCGCCGTTCGCGCCGACGCCCGTATCCGATTGACCTGACCGATCTCCCGCGGGCCGCGATCGCGGCGATGATGCCGGACGCGACGCCCGGCGGAAGACCGCGCAAGGCCGCCAAGCGCGAGATCGACGAGGCGATCCTCTACGTGCCGCGATCCGGTTGCGCCTTGCGGCCGCCGCCGCATGACTTCCCGCCGTGGCGGACCGTCCGCCACCATTTCCGGCGCTGGCGGCGCGAGGGCGTGTAGGCCCGGGTCCATCACGCTCCGGTCCTCGCAGACCGAGAGCGGGAGGGGCGCGACGGCGACCCGGGCCGCCTAGACCGAGAAAAAACTCAAACGCCGGCGGGTGTCGCGCCTCTCGCAGTGACGTTTCGTCAGCCTGCTAGTTCCGTCTCGCCTGCTGCATCCTTTCGCGCTCCGCGTCGTCCCAAGCGGTCAGCGCCTGATAGTCTGGGACGAAACCCAGCCCCTTCTTCGCGTCGGAGGACACCGCGTCCTGCGAGGTCACGACGTCGATCACCGCCGGGGCGTTCTCCAGCCCGCGACGGATCGCGGCGGCGAGGTCGGCCGGATCCTCGACCCGCTCGCCGTGCGCGCCGAGGGAGCGGGCCATCGCGGCGTAGTCGGAGTGGCGCAGCATGGTGCCGACGACGCGGCCGCCGTAGTTCGCCTCCTGATCGTAGCGCTCGATGTTCCAGGCGGCGTTGTTTGAGACGATGAACACCGCCTTGGCCCCGTGGCGCACGGCGGTGTCGATCTCCATCGCGTTGATGCCGTAGGCCCCGTCGCCGGTGACGCAGAACACCTGCCGGCCCGGGAAGGCCAGCGCCGCGGCGATGGCGAAGGGCGCGCCCACGCCGAGGCAGCCGAAGGCGCCGGCGTCGAGATAGGTGCGCGCGGTCGACCCGACGCGGGCGAAGCTGAGCAGGTCGCCGCCGTCCGCCACGGCGACGTGGTCGGGATCGGCGACGCCGTTCAGCGCCTCGAAGATGGCCATGGGATGGATCTTGCCGTCGGCGCCGCGCTGCGGGGCGGGCGCGTCGTCGCCCTTGGCGATGCGCTCGCGGTGCCTGGCGCGCAGCCCCTCCAGCCAGCCCGCTTCCCGCGCGCCGGCGTCGGCGCCGAGCGCCTCGGTCAGCGCGTCGAGGGTCAGGTCCACCGCCGCGAGGATCTCCGGCGTGCCGCGACGGTTGTCCGTCAGCTCGCCTGCGGTGTCCGAGATGCGCAGGAAGCGCGCCTCCGGGAACACCGCCGGGGACCCGAAGGCGAGCTGGTAGTCGAGCTTGCGGCCGAGCGTGACCACGAGATCGGCCTGCCCCATCGCCGCGGCGCGCACGGCGCCGACGACCGACGGGTGGTCCGGGGGGACGAGGCCCCGGCTCTCCTGGGTGTCGAGATAGAGCGCGTCGGTCGCGTCGAGGAAGCGGACCAGCGCCTCCCCGGCGCCGCGCGCTCCGCGGCCGCTGACCACCAGCGGGCGCTTCGCGGCGCGGATGGCCGCCACGGCCTCGGCCAGCCGTTCGGGATCCGGGGCCGGGCGGCGGGGCGGCTTCGGCGTCAGCCAGTCGTCGGGGATCAGGGCGGCGGGGACGCGGGCGCGCAGCACGTCGGTCGGGACCTCGATGTAGGACGGCCCCGGCTCGCCCATGTCTCCCGAGGCGCGGGCGATGGCCTCGTCGAGCTCGCGCAGCGCCTGCTCCGGCACGCGCGCCGTACGGGCGTAGCGGGTCACGGGGCGCATGATCTCCACGTGCGGGATGTCCTGCAGCGGGCCCATGTTGGCCTGCGGGCGCGAGGTGCAGCCGCCGATCAGCAGCACCGGCGCGCGGGAGAGGTGGGCGTTGGCGACGCCGGTGACGCAGTTGGTCACGCCGGGCCCGGCGGTGGCCATCGCCACGCCCAGGCGTCCGGTCAGCTCCGCATGGGCGTGGGCCATGTGCACGGCGGCGCCTTCGTCGCGCACGTCGACGATCTCGATGCCGCGGCGCGCGCAATGGTCCCAGATCGGCTGGATGTGCCCGCCCTGAAGGCCGAACACGCGATCCACGCCTCGGGCCTCGAGCGCATGGGCGATCCAGGCGGCGACGCTGTCCTCGTCTCGGTTCAGGTCCTGGCTATCGGTCATCGGGCGTCTCCTCGTTATCGGTCTCGTCGGCGGGCCGTGGCGCGTCAGGAGGCGCGCTCGGCCAGCATGTCCCTCAGCACGCGGTGCAGGATCTTGCCGGTGGCGTTGCGGGGCATCTCGTCGGGCGCGAGAAAGGCTACGCCCCGCGGGCGCTTGTAGCCGGCGAGGCGGGTCTTCGACCACGCGATCAGGTCGTCCGCGGTCAGGCCCGCGCCGTCGCGCAGCACCACCGCGGCCTGAACCCGCTCGCCCCATTTCGGATCGGGCATGCCGATCACGGCGACGTCCCTGACGTCCGGATGCGCGGCGAGCGCGGCCTCGACTTCCGAGGGATAGACGTTCTCGCCCCCCGAGATGATCATGTTCTTCTTTCGGTCGATCAGCCGGATGAAGCCGTCCGCGTCGCGCAGCGCCATGTCGCCGACGCTGAGATGGGCGCCGCGGAACGCCTCCGCCGTCTTCTCCGGCAGGTTCCAGTATCCGTCGAAGGCGTAGGGACCGCAGGAGAAGAGCTCTCCGATCTCGCCGTCCGGCACCTCGTTCCCGGCCTCGTCCAGCAGGCGGATCGGGGCGGATCCCACGACCTCGCGGCCGACCGTGCCGAGATGGTCGAACTGCTCGTCGGGGTGCAGCATCGTCACCCAGCCGGCCTCGGTGGAGCCGTAGAGCTCGAACAGGCCGGAATTGGGGAACATCTCCATCACCGCGCGCTTGGTCTCGGCGCGCGCGGGGGCGGAGGAGATCATCAGCTTCTCCACCCGCTCGAAGCCGGCGGCGCCGCGCTCGGCCTCGGGCACGTCGCGCATCATCGTGAAGTGCGTGGGCACGAGGGAGGAGAAGGTGACGCCTTTCTCTCCGATGGCGCGCAGGCAGAGGGCGGCGTCGAAGGCGGGGCGCGAGAAGATCGTCACCATGGCCCCGATCGAGAGAAAGGAGGTGAAGAAGTTCAGCGAGTTGGCGTGGCACATGGGCATGACCAGAAGCGCGTCGTCGCGCCGCTTCAGGCCCAGCTCCACCTGCGTCATCAGAGCCAGCATGGCCATGCCGCGATGGCCGCGGATCGCGCCCTTGGGGTTGCCGGTGGTGCCGGAGGTGTACATCAGGCACCAGGGGTCGTCGGGAGAGACCGTCGCGTCCGGCTCCACGTCGGCAGCGGTGGCGATCAGGGTCTCGTAGCTCCGCCAGCCGGCCGGGGCGCGGTCGGCGCCGAAGTGGACGTAGCGGTCGTCGGGAAGGGCCAGGTCGCCGCGGATCTCATCGACCGCGCCGATCAGCGCGTCCTCGGCCAGCACGGCGGCGACGCCGCAGTCCTCGAGGATGAAGCGGACCTCCGGCGCCACGAGGCGGAAGTTCACCGGCACGGCGATCAGACCGGCCTTGGCGACGGCGACGTAGATCTCGGCCCACTCGACGCGGTTGTAGGCAAGCACCGCGACGCGGTCGCCCTGGGCGAGCCCGAGGCCGGTCAGGCCGTTGGCCAGCCGGCGGGCGCGGGCGTTCCACTCGGCGAAGGTCATCTCGCGTTCGAGGTCGCGGGCGCCGAGCCGGTGTGGCTGAATCCGGGCCTGGGCGCTCAGCATCTCTCCGATCGTGAGCGGGGGCATGCTCATGGGGCGGTCTCCTCCCGGATGTCGTCTCAGCCGCCGGCGGCGTTCGCAGGCCGCGCTTCCAGCGCGGCGCGCAGGGTCTCGGCGGCGTGGAGATCGTGCTCCACCGCGAGCCGCTCGGCCCGGTCCGGGTCGCCGGCGGCGACGGTCTCGAGGATCTCCGCGTGCTGGCGCCAGATCTCGCGCGGCAGCTCGGCGTGGCGCAGGACCTCGCCCATGGCGCGGCGCAGAAAACGCCAGTGCGGCTCGGCCGTGCGGGCGAGCAGCGGGTTGCCGGAGCTCTCGTAGAGCAGGGCGTGCAGGTCGGCGTCGTGACGGACCTGACCGGCCACGTCGCCGGCGGCGACCGACGCCTCGCCCTGCCGCAGGATCTCGCGGCCGAGGCGGGCGATCTCCGCGGCGGCGCCGGGAACGCCGCGCGCCCGTTCCGCCGCCATGCGCGCGGCGAGGCCGTCCAGCGCCGCGCGGATGTCGTAGTGGTGGCGCATCAGCTCGACGTCGAGGGGCGTCACCTGAAGGCCGCGGCGCCCGATCGCCTCCACCATGCCGTCGGCCCGGAGCAGCGCCATGGCCTGCTGCACCGGCTGGCGCGAGACGCCGAGCCGCGCGGCGAGCTGCTCCTGGACCAGATGCGCGCCGGCGGGAAGGGTCCCGGCGCAGATCTCGTCGAGTATGGCGTCGTAGACCTGCTGCGTCAGGCTCGGCTGCGGGGAGATGACCTTCAAGGCTCGCTCTCGTTCATGGAACTCTGAATTCAGAATTCCGATACGTCATCGTGGAGATCGGATCAACCTCGGACTCGGCGGGTGGAGCCCGTGAGCGCCGTTCGACGCCTCTTCGCGGCCCGTCGGACCGCATGCGGGGGGATCGCGGATCGCCGCCGTGCGGCGGGAAGGCGCGCGTTTCGCCTCAGGCCTCGGTTCGGCGGTTCGCAGCGGAACGTCCTAACGGCGCTCGAGCGAGGGATGCGGCTGCGGTCGTCGCCGGCGAGAGACCGGCCTTCGTCGCGTCCGTCGCGTCCGTCGCCTTTCGCGAGCACGGACGGCGTCGCGTGGGCCGCGGCGATCGACGGCCTCCGATCCTCCGCCCCAGGCGGAACTGACGGCTCCGGGCGTTCGGCAGCGCCGCGGGTCAGGTCCGCGACGCGGCCCTCCGCTCACGCGGTCGCCGGGCTCAAGCCCGGCGCACACGGCGCGTGTCGATCCCGGCGGGACAGGCGCCGGCGACCGGCGCCTGTGCCGCCGTCCGCGCGCCCGGGCCGAGCACGGGCCGCG
>JAWLFJ010000146.1:0-8454 GCA_041685625.1 Paracoccaceae bacterium
CGCGGGCCGGCGCCTCGGGCCGGGCGCCGGCGCCCGAGGCGGCGCCGGGCGAGGCGGCGCTGGCGGCGCGGCTCGCCCCCTCGCCCGCCGCGGCGCGGCTCTGGGCCGAGGCGGCGACGACCTTCCCGGCGCGGGCGGCGGCGGACCGGGCGGTCAATCTTGACCCGGACCGGATAGTCCTCGATACCTTCGCCGCGCTCGACGCCGTGGCGCGCCGCGCCGCCGCGGCCTGAGGACCTTCCCAGCCCGACCGAGGAGGCGACGTGCCGCCGGAGCTCGTGGACAGCCATTGCCATCTCGACTTTCCGGACTTCGCCGAGGAGCTGCCGGACGTGGTGGCGCGCGCGAAGGCGGCCGGGGTGCGGCGCATGGTGACGATCGCCACCACGCTCGGCGCCGCGGACCGGGCGCGCGCCATCGCCGAGGCGCATGACGGGGTGTTCTGGGCGGCGGGCCTGCATCCGCTGCACGCCGACGAGGAGGCCGCGCCCGAGCCCGAGGCCCTGGAGGCGCTGGCGGCGCACCCGAAGATGGTCGGCATCGGCGAGGCGGGCCTCGACTACCATTACCGCAAGGACCTCGCGGCGAAGCAGGAGGCGGGGCTGCGCGTGCAGTGCGAGGCGGCGCGGCGCACCGGGCTGCCGCTGATCGTCCATGCGCGCGACGCCGACGAGGACGTGGCGCGCATCCTCGAGGCGGAGCACCGCGCCGGCGCCTTCGGCTGCGTGATGCACTGCTTCTCGAGCGGGCGGGCGCTGGCCGAGCGGGCGCTGGCGCTGGGCTTCTATCTCTCGATGTCGGGGATCGCCACCTTCCGGAAGTCGGACGAACTGCGCGCGATCTTCGCCGACGCGCCGCTGGACCGCATCCTCGTGGAGACGGATTCGCCCTATCTCGCGCCTCAGCCGAAGCGCGGCAAGCGCAACGAGCCCGCCTACACGGCGATGACGGCGGCGACGGGGGCGGAGGTGTTCGGCGTGACCCTGGACGAGTTCGCGGCGGCGACCACCGCCAACTTCGACCGGCTCTTCGCCAAGGCGGAGGCGGGGGCGTGAGCGGGCTGAGCTTCACCATCCTCGGCTGCGGCTCCTCGGGCGGGGTGCCGCGGCTCGGCGGCAACTGGGGGGCCTGCGATCCGGAGGAGCCGCGCAACCATCGGCGGCGCTGCTCTATGCTGGTCGAGCGCGAGGACGAGGGCGGCGTGACGCGGGTGCTGATCGACACCTCGCCCGACCTGCGCTCGCAGCTTCTGGACGCGGGGGTCGGGCTGCTCGACGCGGTGATCTACACGCACGAGCATGCGGACCACGTGCACGGCATCGACGATCTGCGCATGATCGTCTTCAACCGGCGCGAGCGCCTGCCGGTCTGGGCCTCTCCCGAGACGCAGACGGCGCTGCTGGGGCGTTTCGCCTACGCCTTCGTGCAGCCCGAGGGCTCGCCCTATCCGCCGATCCTGGATCTGCGCACGATCCGCGGGCCGCTGGAGGTGGACGGCGCCGGCGGCGCGATCCGGTTCGAGCCCTTCGAGGTCGAGCACGGCGGCATCGAGGCGCTGGGCTTCCGCATCGGCCCGCTGGTCTATCTGCCCGACGTCTCGGAGATGAGCGAGGCGGGCTGGCGAGCGGTCGACGGGGCGGACACCTGGATCGTCGACGCGCTGCGCTACAAGCCGCATCCGACGCACAGCCATCTGGAACGCACGCTCGGCTGGATCGAGCGGTCGGGCGTGCGCCGGGGCGTGCTGACCAACATGCATGTGGATCTCGACTACGCCACCCTCGCGGCGGAGACGCCGGAGCACGTCATCCCCGCCCATGACGGCATGACGCTGCGCTTTCCGGAGGCATGATCGGCGTCCTGGAGACCGTTCTGCCGGTGTTCCTGCTGGTGGGCGCGGGTTACGGGGCGGTGCGGGCGGGCCTGTTCGAGGCCGCGGAGATGGGCGTGATCCTGCGCTTCTGCACGCGGATCGCGATCCCGACGCTGCTGTTCGCGGCGGTGGCGCGGCTGGATCTGGGCGAGACCTTCGACGGGCGCTTCCTGCTCAGCTTCTACGCCGGGGCGGTGATCGCCTTCGCGCTCGGCTGGCTGGCGGCGCGGTACCTGTTCCGTCGGCGGCCGGGCGAGAGCGTGGCGATCGGCTTCGGGGCGCTGTTCTCGAACTCGATCCTGATGGGTCTGCCGGTGATGGAGCGGGCCTACGGGGCCGACGCGCTCGGCCCGAGCTTCGCGATCATCGCGATCCACGCCCCGATCTGCTACCTGATCGGGATCACGGCGATGGAGGCGGCGCGGGCCGACGGGCGCGGCGCCGCGGCGACGGCGAGGGCCGTCGTCTCGGAGATGAGCCGCAACGCGCTGACCATCGGGCTGGGGCTGGGGCTGGCGGTCAACCTCACGGGCCTGGCGCCGCCGGCGCCGGTGATGGAGGCGGCGGGCCTCCTCGGCCGGGCCGGGCTGCCGGCGGCGCTGTTCGCGCTCGGCGGCACGCTGACGCGGTATTCGGCGCGGGCGGGGCTGGGCCTCTCGGGGACGGTGACCGCGCTGGCGCTGGTGGTGCATCCCGGCATCGCATGGCTGCTGGCGGGCCCGGTGTTCGGTCTCGCGCCGGAGTTCCTGCGCGCGGCGGTGGTGACGGCGGCGATGCCGCCGGGGATCAACGCCTATCTGTTCGCCGCGATGTACCGTCGGGGCGAGGACGTGGCCGCGGCGACGGTGCTGATCGCGACGCTGGCGGCGGTGGTCACCGCCTCGATCTGGCTGGCGGCGCTGAGGGCGGCCTATCCGTGACGCCGCGCCTCACCGCCGCATGAGGCGCGGGGGGCGGGACTTCGCGCCCGGGGCGCCTATCTGCCCTTCATGAGTGCCCGACGCATACGGACCGCGTGGGCGGCGGCGCTGCTCGCGACGACGGGCGCGCTCCTCGCGGCCTGCGCCGCGGCGACGCCGCCCGTGGTCGAGATCGAGCGGGAGAACCCGCCGAGGGGGAAGTTCGTGCAGGTCGAGGGACTTCGGGTCCACTACGTCGCGATGGGGCCGGAGGACGGGCCGGGCGCCGTGCTGATCCACGGCGCCACGGGCAACCTCAACGACATGACCTTCGACCTCGCGCCGCGGCTGGCGGAGCGCGGGATGCGGGTGATCGCCTTCGACCGACCGGGCCTCGGCTACACCGAGCGGCCCGCGTCGGAGGGCTGGAAGCCCGCCGTGCAGGCCCGGATCCTGCGCGCCGCGGCGGAGCGGCTGGGCTTGGAGCGGCCGGTGGTCGCGGGCCACAGCTGGGGCGCCGCGGTGGCCTTGGCCTGGGCGGCGGCGGCGCCGGAGGCGACGGCGGGCGCCGTGGTGATCTCCGGCGCCACGATGCCGTGGCGGGAGGGGGGCGACACGACCTTCACGCCGATCGTCACGAGCCGGCCGGCGGCGGCCCTCGGATCGGCGCTGCTGCAGGCCTTCACGCTGCGCGACGGAGGACGCGGCGCGGCGGAGCGCATCTTCCGCCCGCAGTCGCCGCCGGAGGGCTATCTCGATCATCTGCAGGCCGAACTGATCCTGCGGACCGAGAGCTTCCGGGCCAACACCGAGGACATCCAGAAGCTGAACGGCGCGCTGACCGAGCAGGCGAAGGCCTATCCGACGCTCGACGTGCCGGTGCGCATCCTGCACGGCCGCGCCGACGAGACCACGCCGCCGGCCGTCCACGCCGTCCGGCTGGCCGAGATGCTGCCGCGGGCCGAACTCTCGCTCTTCGAGGGGGTGGGACACATGCTGCATCATGCGCGCCCGAAGGCGGTGTCCGACGCGGTGGAGGCGCTGGCCGCCTCCACGGCGGAGGAGCAGGGCTAGGTGTAAAGAACTAGCGACAACCGCCGTGTCAGTCATGTAGGACAGAAGGGTGACCCGAATGCGAGGCAAACCCCCATGACCGACCTCACGCCAAGTCGCCCGCCCGGCTCCGACCATCTCGGAGACCCGCTCTCGAGCGCCGTGGAGCAGATCGGCGACCGCTGGATGATCCTGATCATCGGCGCGGCCTTCGGCGGCACCAGCCGCTTCGACGACTTCCAGCGCGAGCTCAGCGTCGCGCGCAACATCCTATCCAACCGGCTGCGCCGGCTGGTCGACCTCGGCATCCTGCAGAAGCGCCCGGTGCGCGAGGGCGCGCGGCGCATGCAGTACGCGCTGACCGAGAAGGGCCATGCGCTGCGCGAGACGCTGAACGGCATGCGCGAGTGGGGCGACGAATGGGGCGCGTCCGAGCCGCGGCGCGAGGGCGGGCCGGTCTGACCCGCGCCCCGCTTCAGCGCCAGCGCGCGAGGAGGGTGCCGACCGTCTCGAGCGAGACCGCCGCCTCGGCGATGCGCTTCGAGGCCGGCGCGCAGACCTCCTCCTTGACGATGTAGCCGCGGGCGCACTGAACGGCGGGCATCATCGCGTCGATGGCGTCCGAGACGGCGCGCTTCCATTCGTCGAAACGCCCCTGCTCCTGCAGCCGCGTGACGGTCGCGCGGATCGCGGCGCAGTCGGCGCCCTGGCCGCGCAGCGACTCCGCCAGCAGCGCCTGCGCGTCGCGTCCCTCGGCCTCGCAGAGCTTCCAGAGCACGTCGGCGTGCACCTGCGGGAAGAAGCGGATCATGGTGCGGTAGCGCGCGCCGATCTGCGCGAAGCCGTTGTAGACCCCCTCCGGCGGCCAGAACTGGTAGCTGGCGAGGAACACGTCCGGGTCGCTCTCGCCGTCGGCGCGCTTCGGGGGGTCCATGTAGAGACCGGACTGATCGGGCGTCGGGGTGCCTTCGCGCAGGAAGGCGAGGACGCGGGCCTGCGCCTCGATCGGACGCCCCTCGGGATCCAGCGGAAGGACCGTCATCGCCACGCCGACGGGCGCCGGGTCGAAGCGGGCCCAGACCGGCCGGCCGGGGAAGTTGAGCAGCGCCTCCAGCCCGCCGTCGCGCCAGCCGCCGCCGATCTCGGCCTCGATGCCGTTCGAGTCGACGAAGACGCCGGAGGGCTCCTCCTCCGCCTCGAGCGAGAGGCTCATGCCGCGGGCGGATCCGATGCCGAAATAGGCGCCCTCGAGCGCCGGCACGGGCTCCTGCGCGCGGGCCTCGCGGGGCGTCGCGACCGCCAGCAGCACCGCCGCGAGCGTCAGCGCGGCGGCGGTCCGCAGCGCCGCGAGGCGGCGCCGGGGCGGGCCGGGCCAGCGGCGCCGGGTCGTGCGGTCGGAGGTCTGGGCGCGGGCGGCCATCGCGGGCTTCCTTCCGGGCGGGTTGCTTCCTCGGCCGGGATCATACACTTGTTGCGCCCGACCCGCGAGAGCGGCAGGCGGGGGAGGCCCGGGGAGACGCGGCGTGGACTGGGACAAGCTGAGGGTGTTTCACGCCGTCGCCGACGCGGGCAGCCTGACCCATGCCGGCGAGGCGCTGCATCTGAGCCAGTCCGCCGTCTCGCGCCAGATCCGGGCGCTGGAGGAGGAGGTGGGGGCCACCCTGTTCCACCGTCACGCCCGGGGTCTTCTGCTGACCGAGCAGGGGGAGCTCCTGTTCTCCGCGACGCGGGAGATGAGCCGCCAGCTCGACACCGCGGCGGCGCGGATCAAGGACGCCAAGGACGACGTCTACGGCGATCTCCGCGTCACCTCCACCATCGGCTTCGGCACGATGTGGCTGACGCCGCGGCTGGAGCGGCTGTTCGCGCAGTATCCCGACCTCTCGATCGACCTGAACCTGACCGAGGCGGTGCTCGACCTGCCGATGCGCGAGGCCGACGTCGCGATCCGCATGAAGGAGCCGAGCCAGGCCGACCTGATCCGCCGGCGCCTGTTCCAGGTGACGATCCGCTTCTACGCCAGCCGCGAATACATCGAGCGGCACGGCGCGCCCGAGACGGCGGAGGACCTGGCCCATCACCGGCTGATCGGGCATTCGCCGGGCGCCCCGCAGGTCTCGGCCGGCGAGAGCTGGCTGGCGCGGTTCTACGCGGGCGCGCACCGGGCGCGGATGACGGTGAACAACTATTTCGGGCTCTACACCGCGGCGACCAGCGGCCTCGGCGTCTGCGCGCTGCCCGACTACCTGACGCGCCGCGGCGACGGCCTCGTCAACGTCGCCAAGGCCCTGCATTCCGAGCCGACCTCGGTGTTCTTCGTCTATCCGACCGAACTCAGACGCTCCAAGCGCGTGGCGGTGTTCCGGGACTTCGTGCTCGAGGAGCTGGAGCGGGACGGCCTGCTCTCCGGTTGAGCGGGGGCGAGCCATGCCGATGCTGCATGGCCGCCATGCATCCGCGATTCAGACCTTTGTTGCGCTTGCTAAGGTCGAGGACGGGGCCTAGATCCTGTCTTGTAGCCGGAGCGATGCAACACCTGTTGCGTTTTCGTGACGGCTGCAACCTCCCTGTTGGACTTGGCCGGACGCGATCGCGTCCGGCTCTTTTTTCGTTATTGCCTCAGAACCAGAGCGTGCGGCCCGAGCGGTCCATGTCGGCGTAGAGGCCGGCGACCTCCTCGGCGTAGCCGTTGAAGAGCCGGGTGGGGATGCGCTCGTCCTCGCCCAGCACCCGCTCGTCGGCCTGGCTCCAGCGCGGATGCGGCACCTCCGGGTTGACGTTGGCCCAGAAGCCGTATTCGGAGGCCTGAAGCTCCTCCCAGAAGCCGACCGGACGCTCCGCCGTGAAGCTGATCCGCACCACCGACTTCAGCGACTTGAAGCCGTACTTCCAGGGCAGGTGCAGGCGGATCGGCGCGCCGAACGGCTTGTGCAGCACCTTGCCGTAGGCGCCGACGACCATGAAGGCGAGCGGGTTGGTCGCCTCGGCGAGGGTCACGCCCTCGGTGTAGGGCCAGGGATACCAGTGCTGGCGCAGGCCCGGCATCGTCGCCTCGTCGGCGAGGGTCTCCATGCGCACGTATTTCGCGTCGGAGGTCGGCTCGGCGAGGCGCACCAGCTCGGCCAGGGGAAAGCCGATCCAGGGCACGACCATCGACCACGCCTCGACGCAGCGGTGGCGGTAGACGCGCTCCTCGATCGGCATCCTGGCGAGGAGATCCTCCACGCCGATCTCGAAGGGCCTCGCGACGAGGCCGTCGACCGAGATCGTCCAGGGGTCGGTGGGCAGCGCCTCGGCCGCCGGGGCGATGCCCTTGTGCGAGCCGAATTCGAAGAAGTTGTTGTAGTTGGTGTTGATGCGCTCCGGCGTGATCGCGCGCCCGGCGTCGGCATAGGCCTCGGCGGTGTCCGGGGGCGGGGTCCAGGCGCTCGCCGGATCGCGGTTGGCGGCGGCGGCCGGGCGGGGCAGGGCGGCGGCGAGGCCGCCGGCGCCGAGGCCCGCCAGCAGCGCGCGGCGGTTCAGGTAGACCGCTTCGGGCGTCGCGGCGCGCTCGGGCAGCGCCCAGCGGGGACGGCGGTGAAGGTGCATCTCGGGCTCCGTCGCATGACAGGGAACGTTCCGGTCGTCAGATAGGGCCGCGCCGCCGTCCGGTCGATTCACATCCCGTCCATCGCTGCGGTCAGTCGACGAACGCCGCCGCGGGGATCCCCTGCAGATGCAGGATCGCCGAGAGGTCGGAGCGGGCGAGCACCGCGTCCGCCCGCTCGGCCAGCGCCGGCTTGGCGCGGTAGGCGACGCCGAGGCCGGCGGTCTCGACCATGGCGAGGTCGTTGGCCCCGTCCCCGACGGCCAGCGTCTCGGCGAGGTCGAGCCCGCGCTCGGCGGCGAGGACGAGCAGGGCCTCGCGCTTGGCGTCGCGGCCGAGGATCGGCGGGACCACCCGCCCGGTCAGCCGCCCGTCCGCGCCGACCTCCAGCCGGTTGGCGCGCGCGAGGGCGAAGCCCGCCTCCTCGGCCACGCGGTCGGCGAAGACCGTGAAGCCGCCAGAGACGAGCGCGGTGGCGGCGCCGCGGGCGGCCATGGTGCGCACGAGGCGCCGGGCGCCGGGGTTCAGCCGCACGCGCTCGGCCCTCACGCGCTCCAGCAGGTCGGCCTCGACGCCGGCGAGCAGGGCGACGCGGGCCTCGAGCGAACCCTCGAAGTCGAGCTCGCCCCGCATCGCGCGCTCGGTGATCTCCGCGACCGCGGGGCCGACGCCGGCCATCGCCGCGATCTCGTCGATGCATTCGCAGCCGATGATCGTCGAATCCATGTCCGCGACCAGCGCGCGCTTCTCCCGGGCGACGAGAGGGACGGCGTTGGCGTCCGCCGCATGGCCGACGGCGGCGCGGAGCGGGTCGAGCGCAGCGGGCGCCGCCTCGGCCTCCGCGGCCTCGGGGGCCAGGCGGCGGAACCGGACGCCGGCGGCGGTCCCCGCGGCCTCCAGCAGGGCGTCGGGCAGCGGCGCGGCGGCCGTGAGGACGAGGGCGTGGGTCATGCGGGGTCCGTTCGGGCGCGGGCGGCGACGGGGGGCGGGGCGGGGGGGGGGGGGGGGCGCGGCGCCCCCCGCCCCGCGCCCCCCCCCGGGGG
>JAWLFJ010000147.1:0-8286 GCA_041685625.1 Paracoccaceae bacterium
ACGATCACGCTGCCGGTGGCGGGGCGGGAGCCGACGCGCGGGGCTCCGGGCGCGGCTTCCGCGGCCTCGGCGATGCGCCGCCGGGTCTCCGGCGTGGCGCGGCCGTCCGGGCGCAGCCGGAGACGGCCGCGGCAGACATGGGCCTCCCGGACCCGCGGCGGCTCAGCCTCGGCCATCGCGGTCCTCGCGCTCGGTCTCGAGCTCGGCCTCGACCTCCGCGGCGAGATCCTCGAGATGCTCGACCGCCTCGGCGCCCGCGCGGCGGAACTCGGCGTAGGCGGTGGCGCCGTTGCGCATCGCCGCCTTCATCGCGGGCCGGCCGGCGCGCGACACGGCGACCGCCACGCCGGGCACCAGCAGCAGGGCCCCGGTGGCCACCACCGCGCCGAGCATGAACCCTCGTGCGAACATGCCGTCCTCCCATTCCCTCGCGCCGTCCGGCGCGTGCGGTCCCGCCGGCCCCGGCGACCGATGCGCCGGGACCGAGCGTCGCATGATTCGCGGGGTGGGATGAAGCGGGGGCGGACCGGGACCTGCGGGCGCGGCCCGGACGCCGTGGGGGGATTGCCGTCGCCGCCCGGTTTCAGCATAGCGGCCGGGAAGGTCGCGAGACGGGAGCGGACGGGATCATGTTCATCGACGGCGAATGGTGCGAGGCGGAGAGCGGCAGGCGGTTCGAGGTGTTCGATCCGGCGAGCGGAGCGGTCGTCGGCTCGGTCCCCGACGGCGGCGCGGAGGAGGCGCGCCGCGCGATCGCCGCCGCCGAACGCGCCTTCGGGGCCTGGTCGCGGACCACCGCCTATCGCCGGGCGGAGCTGCTGCTGAAGGCGCACGCGCTGATGACCGAGCGCCACGAGGCGTTGGCCCGCACCATGACCGAGGAACAGGGCAAGCCGATCCGCGCGGCGCGCAACGAGGTGCGCTACGGGGCCGACTTCCTGCTCTGGTTCGCCGAGGAGGCCAAGCGCGTCAACGGCGAGATCCTGCCCTCGGCCCGCCCGGATCAGCGCTTCATGGTGCTGCACCAGCCGGTCGGCGTGGTGGCGGCGATCACGCCGTGGAACTACCCGGTCTCGATGATCACCCGCAAGCTGGGCCCGGCGCTGGCGGCGGGCTGCACGGTGGTGCTGAAGCCGGCCGAGGCGACGCCGCTCTCGGCCGTGGAGATGACGCGAATCTTCGAGGAGGCCGGCTTCCCGCCCGGCGTGGTGAACCTGGTGACGGCCTCCGACCCGGTTCCGATCGGGGCCGAGTTCACCTCCCATCCCGACGTCGCCAAGCTGACCTTCACCGGCTCCACCGCGGTCGGGCGGCGGCTGGCGGCGGAGGCGGCGGGGCGCATGAAGCGCGTCTCGATGGAGCTCGGCGGGCATGCGCCCTTCATCGTCTGCAAGGACGCCGATCCGGTGCACGCGGCCAAGGGCGGCTCGCTGGTCAAGTTCCTCAACACCGGTCAGGCCTGCATCAGCCCGAACCGCTTCTACGTGCACGAGTCGGTCTACGCCCCCTTCGTGGAGACCCTGACCGAGCGGGTGCGCGCGATGAAGGCGGGAAGCGGCCTCGAGGAGGGCGTCGCCGTCGGCCCGCTGGTGAACGCGGCCGCGGTGGAGAAGGTGGACCGGCAGGTGCGCGACGCCGTCGAGAAGGGCGCGGAGCTTCGCGCCGGCGGCGCGCGGCTGAGCGAGGGCGCGCTGGCGAAGGGCCATTTCTACGCGCCCACGGTGCTCGCCGGGGTCCGGCCCGACATGCTGATCCATCGCGAGGAGACCTTCGGCCCGGTGGCGCCGGTGATCCCCTATGGCGACGACGACGACGTGCTGGCGATGGCGAACGACACCGAATACGGCCTCGCGGCCTACGTCTACACGCGCGACCTCTCGCGCGCGATGCACCTGTTCGAGGGGCTGCGCTTCGGCATCGTGGGGATCAACGACATCAACCCGACCTCGGCCGCGGCGCCCTTCGGCGGCATGAAACAGAGCGGCCTCGGGCGCGAGGGCGCGCGCGAGGGCATCCACGAGTATCTGGAGACCAAGCTCGGCGGCTTCGCGATCTGACCGGCGGCGCCGGCGCGTTCAGGGCAGCGGGCCGGCGAGGTGCAGGCGCACCTTCAGCGGCCCGTGCGGGAACGGCGGGCCGGGCGGCGCGAAGGGCAGGCCCGTGGCGCGGGCCAGGCCCGGCTCGGAGGTCAGGAGCGCCACGCGCCAGCCGGAGAAGCGATCGAGCAGCGCGCGGCCGAGGGCGGCGTGCAGGGCGCGGAGCGCGTCCCGCTCGCCGAGGCGCGCGCCGTAGGGCGGGTTCACCACGACGAGGCCGGGCGGCCCCTCCGGCGGCTCGGCCTCGCCCGCGGCACGGCGCACGAAGCGCACCAGGGGGGCGACGCCGGCGCGCTCGGCGTTGGCGCGGGCGCCGGCGAGGACCTCGGCGTCGCGATCGCCGCCGAGGATGGCGGGCGGATCGGTCGGCGGCCCGGCGGGGACGGCGGCGGCGCGGAGCGCGGCCCAGGCCTCGGGCTCGAAGCCGGCGAGACGCTCGAAGGCGAAGGCGCGGGCGCGGCCGGGCGCGAGGCCGGCGACGATCTCCGCCGCCTCGATCGGCAGCGTGCCGGAGCCGCACATCGGGTCGAGCAGCGGCGTCTCCGGCGTCCAGGCCGCGGCGCGCAGGATCAGCGCGGCGAGGGTCTCGCGCAGCGGCGCGGCGCCGACGTCGCGCTTGGCGCCGCGCCGGTGCAGCGGCTCGCCCGAGGTGTCGAGGCTGATCGTGCAGAGATCGTCGTCGAGCCGGACCAGCACGCGGAGCGCCCCCGTCGCCCCGGCCGGCGCGCCGGCGGCGTCGCGGATCGCCTTGCCGACGCGGTCCGCCGCCGCGCCGGCGTGCCAGATGCGCGAGCGGCGGCTGGTCGCCTCGACCTTCACCGGCACGTCGGGGCGGAGCAGCGCCGCCCAGTCGATCCGCCGCGCGCGCTTGTCGAGCTGGGCGGGGTGCAGGGCGCGGAACTCGGCGACGCGCATCAGCACGCGCCCGGCCCCGCGCAGCATGAGATTGGCGCGCATCGCCTCCGCGAGACCGCCGGCGACGACGACGCCGCCGGGCGCGGTGCGGGCCTGCGCGAAGCCGAGCTCGCGCGCCTCCTCGAGCAAAAGCGGCTCGAGCCCCGGAGGGGCGGCGAGGAAGAGTTCGGGCGGCGGCGCGGCCGGCGCCGCGGGCTCCGGGGCGGCGGGCGCGGGGGCCGCGACGCGGCGCGGGTCGCGGGCGCTCCCGCCGGGCCGGCCGCGGCCCTGCGTCCGTCCGCCCCCGCGCCGGCCCCGCCCGTCGCCGCCCTGCGCGCCACCCACCGTCCGCACCTCGTCCCGCGCCTCGATCCGGGCCCTGTCTGGGCTTTCCCCGATCCCGGCGAAAGCCCCCTCGGGCCTCAGCCGCTTTCGCTCAGCTGCTCGTCGACCGCCGCGCTGCGCGCGCCGGGCGGCGGCACGATCGAGGAGACGAGGCGGTAGAGGCCCGGCACGATGAACAGCGTGATCAGGGTGGCGCCCGTCACGCCTGCGATGACGGCGACGCCGATCAAGCTCCGGCCCTCGGCCCCCGGCCCGGTCGCGAGGGCGAGCGGCACCGCGCCGAGCAGCGTGGCGACCGAGGTCATCATCACCGGACGGAAGCGCGCCTCCGCCCCGGCCGCCGTGGCCTCGGCGAGGTCCATGCCCTCGGCCCGGCGGCGGTTGGCGAAGTCCACCACGAGGATCGCGTTCTTGGCGAGGAGGCCGACCGCCAGCAGGAGGCCGATCTGGCTGAAGATGTTGAGCTCCCCCCCCGTGGCCCAGAGCGCGGCGAGCGCGCCGGTCACCACCAGCGGCACCGCCAGCATCACCGCCAGCGGCTGCACGAAGCTCGAGAACAGGGCCGCGAGCACCAGATAGACCACCGTCAGCGCCATCGCGAAGGCGACCTGAACCCCCGCCTGCGACTCCGTGAACTCCCGCGAGAGCCCGAGCCACTCGAGGCCCGAGACCGACGGCAGCGTCTCCGCCTCCTCCTCCAGCGTCTCGATCAGCGAGGCGAGGTCCTCGCCCGGCGCCGGCACCGCCGAGAGCACCACCGCCGGGCGTCGGTCGACGCGCCGGAGGCTCGCGGCGGCGCCTTCCTCGCGCAGGCGGACGATCGAGGCGAGGGGGACCGGACCCGACGGCCCGCGCACCGCGATCTCGCCCACGTCGTCGGGGGAATCGCGGTCCTTCAGGCGCCCGCGCACGCGCACCTCGTAGGTCTCGTCGTCGCGGTGGAACTCGGTGACGTCGTCGCCGCCGACGAAGAGGCGCAGCGTCTCGCCGATCTCGGCGACCGAGAGCCCGAGATCGGCGGCGAGACGTCGGTCGACCTCGATCGAGAGGCGCGGCGTCGTCGGGTCGTAGCCGAGCTCGACGGCGCGCATCCGGCCCGTCTCCCGCGCGAAGGCGGCGAGCTCGCCGGCCCAGGCGTAGGCCTCCTCGTGGCCCGGCCCGGTGACGGCGGCCTGCAGGGGCTTGCCGAAACTGGAGGGCACCAGCGAGGCGGGGCTGATCGGCACCGCCTCGGCCCCCGGCAGCGCCGCGATCGGGCCGGTGAGCTCGCTCACCAGATCCTGCTGCGAGGTCTCCCGCTCGCCCCAGGGCTTCAGCTTGACGATGACCAGCGCCTCGTCGACCTGAGCGGGTCCGACCTCGCCGGCGCCGATGATGGCGATGACGTCCTCGACGGGCCCGTCCTCCCCCATGTGCGGGCGCACCAGCGCCTCGATGCCCTCGACCACCGCGGTGGTGGCGGCGAGGCTGGAGCCCTCGGGCGCGGTCACGGGCACGATGAAGACGCCGCGGTCCTCGGTCGGCGCGAGGCCGCCCGGCAGGCGCTGCATCAGGCCCCAGCCGAGCGCGCCGAGGGCGACCGCGGCGAGGGCCGCGAGCCAGGGCGTCCGGACCAGCCCGCCGACGAGCCGCCCGTAGCCCTCCCCCGTCCGGCCGAGCGCCCCGGCGAAGAGCCGGGCCGGCAGCGCCGCGCCCTCGGCCGAGGCGGGGGCGGCGCGAGCCGCCACCGCCGCGCCGAGGCTGAGCGCGAGGAAGGAGGAGAGCACGACGGCGGCGGTCAGCGTGACCGCGAATTCGGTGAAGAGCCGCCCGACGAAGCCGGTCGAGGCGGCGATGGGCAGCAGCACCGCCGCCAGCACCACCGTGGTCGCGACCACGGGCGCGAACACCTCACTCCCGCCGCGCACGGCCGCGGCGAGCGGCGGCTCGCCCCGTTCGCGCCGGCGCGCGACGTTCTCCAGCACCACCACCGCGTCGTCGACCACCAGCCCGATGGCGAGCACCAGCGCCAGCAGCGTCAGCGTGTTGATGGAGAACCCCGCGAGCAGCATCGCCGCGAAGGCCCCGACGGCCGAGACCGGGATCGTCGCCGCCGGCGCCAGCGTCGCGCCGAGCGAGCCGAGCGAGAGCCAGACCACCGCGATCACGAGCGCGACGGTGATCAGGAGCGTCGTGACCACCTGGCGGATCGAGCCCTCGATGAACACCGACTCGTCGTAGGAGATCGCCTGCTCGACGTCCGGCGGCAGGCGCGCGTCGAGCGCGTCGAGCTCGGCCTTCACCGCGTCGGCGACGGCGAGGGTGTTGGCCCCGGAGCGGCGCACGATGCCGAGGCCGACCGAGGGCTCTCCCGAGCGACGCACGGCGCTGCGGTCGGTCTCGGCCCCGAGCTCGATCACCGCGACGTCGCCGAGGCGCACCGGCCCGCCGGGGCCGTCGCGGATCACGAGGTCGCGGAAGCCCTGCGCGTCGGGCAGCCGCGTCTCGGTGCGCACGACGTATTCGCGGCTCGGCGTCTCGAGCCGCCCGCCGGGCGCCTCGAGGTTCTCGGCGCGGAGCGCCCTTGCGACGTCGCTCGCCGTGACGCCGCGCGCCTGCATCCGGGCGCGGTCGAGCTCCACGCGCATGGCGTAGCGCCGGGCGCCGCCGAGGATCACGCGGCTGACGCCGTCGACGATCGAAAGCGGATCCAGCAGCCGGCGCACGGCGAGGTCGGTCAGCGCGCGGCGGTCCCGCGTGTCGGAGGTCAGGGTGATCCACATCATCGCCTGCGCCTCCGCCGCGGCCTTGCGGATCACGGCGTCCTCGGCCTCCTCGGGAAGCTCCGCGCGGGCGGAGGAGACGCGGTCGCGCACGTCGGCGGCGGCGGCGTCGAGGTCGCGGTCGAGCTCGAACTCCACGGTGATCGAGGAGAAGCCGGGGCGGGAGGTGGAATCGATCAGCTCCACCCCCTCGATCCCGTTCAGCTCGTCCTCGATGGCGCGGGTCACGTCGCGCTCGACCACCTCCGCCGCGGCGCCGGGATAGGCGACGGTGACCGAGACCCGCGGCGGATCGACGTCGGGGTATTCGCGCACCGGCAGGCGCAGGGCCGCGGCGGCGCCGAGCACGAGGATCAGCAGCGCCGCGACCACCGGCAGCACGGGACGGCGGACGGAGAGTTCCGGCAGGGTCATCCGCCGTCCTCCTCCGAGGAGGCCGCGCCGTTCTCGCCGGTCTCGCCGGACTCTCCGTCGCCGGTCTCTCCGTCGCCGCCCTCTCCGCCCCCGTCGTCGTCGTCCTCGAGCGGGCGGATCCGGGCGCCGTCGGAGACCTTCTGCAGGCCGGAGACGATCACGCGGTCGCCCTCGGAAAGCCCGGAGCGCACCTCGTAGCGGTCGCCGTCCAGCACGCCGAGCTCCAGCGGCGTGCGCCGCGCCACGAGATCGTCCTCGCCCTCCTCGGCTCGCCACGCCCAGGAGTCGAAGCCCTCCCGCGTCACCGCGCTCTGGGGCACGAAGACCGCGTCGTCGCGCCGCGCCACCGTCACCGCGACCTCGAGGAAGGCCCCGGGGGCGAAGCTGCACGAGTCCGGCAGCTTCGCCTCCAGGGTCCGGGTCCGGCTCTCCGGATCGGCGAGGGGCGAGACGAGGAGGATCCGCGCCCGGCCGCAATCCTCGCTGCGGCCTTCGCCGCGCAGCGCGGCCTCGCCGGTGTCCGCCGCGCGCTCGGCCAGCGCCTGCGGCAGCGCGAAGCGCACGCGCAGGTCGTCGATCGTGCGCAGCGCGGCGATCGGATCGCCGGGCGAGAGCACCGCGCCGGGGCTCACGTCGACGAAGCCGACGCGCCCGCCGAAGGGCGCGCGCACGGTGCGGTCGTCCAGCCGCCGCTCGGCCGCCGCCACCTCGGCGCGGGCGCGTTCCGCGGCGGCGCGCGCGGTCTCGACCCGGGCCTCGGCGACGACGTCGCGCTCGAGCAGCGTGCGCTGGCGGGCCAGTTCAGCCTCGGCCTCGGCGGCGGCCGCCTTCGCGGCCTCGAGCGCGCTGCGCTGGGCGGAGGTGTCGAAGCGCAGGATCGGCTGCCCGGCGACGAGCTCGGCGCCGTCCTCCACGAAGACCCGCTCGACGCGGGCCGCGACCTCGGCCGAGAGGGCCACGGAATCGGCCGCGACGACCTCGCCCGAGGTCTCGAAGCGGTCGCGCGCGGTCCCGGTCTCGACCGGCGCGAGGCGGACCGGGACGGCGCTCTCCTCCTCCTCGTCGCTCTCCTCGTCCGCCAGCCACTCGGCGAGCGGCGCGGGCAGGACGGAGCGCACCGCCTCCGGGGCGGCGAGCCAGACGGCGAGGATCAGAACGGCGAGCGTCGCGACGAGAGCGATGAATAAGCGGATCGAACCTCTCCTTCCGGACGGCGCCCCCCGAGAACCGAGGCCGGCCCCGCGGCGCCCTCCGAGGTCGCCGCCACGCGCCACGAACGGCGGTCGGCCCGCGCGGTTCCGGCCCGGACCGGTGGCCGGCGATCGGCTCGCGCCGTGCGTCCGCGCATCGGCGCGGCGCCCTGCGACCACGCGCCGCCGCTCGCGTCTCCGACGCGCCCCGGCCGGCGGCGATGCCGTCGACGATCGCCTTCGGGTCCGAACGCCTCGGCGACACCCGACGACGAAGGTAGGGCTCGGGACCGGCGGCGCCACGGGCCGGCGCCGTCCTCTCCCCGGAGCCGCCGGGATCGCCCCTCGCGGACGCGGCTCAAGCCGCGCCCCCGACGTCGATCGTCGGCGTCGCGGCGGACCCCGGGGCGGTGCGGATCGCGCGGGGTTCAGGGGGCGTCGGGGGATGTCCTGTGGATCAGCGGCGCGTCGGCGTCGGCGTCGGCTTCGGCGATCATCGCGTCCACCCGGCCGCGGTGCGGCGACTTCGAGCAGACCGGGTCCGTCGCCGCCGGGTCGCCGGCCAGCGCCGCCGCCTGGCAGCGG
>JAWLFJ010000032.1:0-31857 GCA_041685625.1 Paracoccaceae bacterium
GCGGATCGGGCGCGGGCGGGATGCCGGGCCCGGGCGAAGGCGCTCAGGCCCGGCCGGTGATCCGGGTGCACGCGGCGCCGAGGCCGGCCAGCGTCACGACGACCAGGATCACCCAGCCCGCGATCGGGATCAGCGAGACGAGACCCAGCGCGAAGAGGCCGATCACCCCGATTAGGAGGCGCAGCCAGAACCCCTCGGGCGCGGGCCGGTTCGCGACCCGCCAGATCGCGGCGCCGAGTCCCCAGGCGCCGAGCGCGACGCCGGCGAGCGCGGACAGCGGGATCGCGAGGATCGAGACCACGATCAGCGGCGCGCCGACCAGGGTGATGCCGAGGACCGGGATCGAGCCCGCCAGCGCCGAGAGCGCGAGGAAGCCGACGCCGAGGCTGCGGAACGGCCGCTCGGCGAGGTCGAAGGCCAGCGCCTCGGTCCAGCCGGGGGCGGCGCCGAGGAAGAGGGCCTGCGCCAGCACCACCGCCCCGGCCGTGCCGAGCACGCCGAGCACCGCGCCGATCACGATCGCGACCGGCCCCGGCCCGGCGCGCTCCCAGGGTTCGCGGGCCGTGCGCTCGACCCGGTCGGGCGGGATCACGGAGGAGGGCGGCGCGGTCGCGTCCTCGGCCAGCGTCAGGACGCCGCCGATGCGCGCGTCCGGGCCCCAGTCCACGTCCTCGGCCATGATGCGGGCGTCGCCCGTGATCTCGGCGTCGAGGCGGACCCGTTCGGCGGCGAGGAGGGCGGCGCCGACCGGCGCGCGGATCTCGACCTCCGAGCCGAGGGCGCGGAGCGTGCCGGCGACCGGGGCGTCGACCTCCACCATGTAGCCGCCGGCGCTGACGTCGCCGGCGACCGGGGCCTCGATATCCACCGACCAGCCGGCGGCGTAGACGTTTCCGCCCACAGGCGCGGCGACGCCCACGGCGCGGCCCGCGAGATGGGCGGTTCCGTCGAGTTCGATCTCGCTGCGCACGCGTTCGCCGGCGGCGAAGAGCGATCCGGCGGCCTCGCCCCGGAGCACGGGCGCCTCGCCGGCGGCGTACAGGTCTCCGCCGAACTCGAAGCGGGCCTCGTCATCCTGCGCAAAGCCTTGCGTGGAATGACATATCGGCCAGAGCAGGGCGGCGAGGGAGAGCAGGCGCAGGACGCCGCGGCGCGGTCGGCGCATGGAGGATCTCCTTTCGCTGGCGTGGACCGTCATGAAGCGGAGCCTGCCCCGGCGCCGTGCGCGGGCGCCTTGAGCGACGTCAAGTCCCGGGCGAGGAAGGGACGTCGGCATCTTCGCCGCGTCGATCCACAGAGTTTTCCACAGGGGGCGCCGCATGCCGATCCCGAAGGAGGCGTCGGCCCGGTCCGAAGCGCGATGCCCCGAACGGCGCGGGGGGCCGGCGAACCGGCCCCCCGCTTCAGGCTTCTCGTTGTCAGGCTGACCTACTGCTCGATGGTTCTTTCGCCTGCGGCCTGACCCCGCCGGTCCGCCGCGCGCCGCGGACGGCGCGCGGCGGACGATCTCAACTGCAGCCCGAGGTGCCGCCGCAGGTGTTGCACTTCAGGCAGGTGCCGTTGCGGACCAGCGTGAAGTTGCCGCATTCGCCGCAGCTGTCGCCCTCGTAGCCCTGCATCCGGGCCTTGGTGCGCTCGTCCATGGCGAGGGCGACGGCGGTCGAGGTCTCCATCGCCGCCTCGACCACCGCGGAGGTCGGGGCGGGGGCGGCGGAGGCCGCTCGGCCGCCGTCGTAGACCAGCAGCTCCTGCGGCACGCGCTTGCGCATGTAGCCGGGCGAGGTCATCTCGCGCAGCATCGCCACGGCGCGCTCGGAGACGTCGGGCGCGACCTGCTCGACGTTGGGGGCGCGCCCCTCCTCGGTTCCGCGCCCGAGCTCGTCCATGCGCACGCCGTCCGGCTCGACATGGGCGAGGTCGTCGCGGTCGAGATAGGAGACCGCCAGTTCGCGGAAGATGTAGTCGATGATCGAGGTCGCGTTCTTGATCGAGTCGTTGCCGGTCACGATCCCCGCCGGCTCGAAGCGGGTGAAGGTGAAGGCCTCGACGAACTCCTCGAGCGGCACGCCGTACTGCAGGCCGACGCTGATCGCGATGGCGAAGTTGTTCATCATCGCGCGGAAGGCGGCGCCTTCCTTGTGCATGTCGATGAAGATCTCGCCGAGGCGGCCGTCCTTGTATTCGCCGGTGCGCAGATAGACCTTGTGGCCGCCGACGATGGCCTTCTGGGTGTAGCCCTTGCGCCGCTCGGGCAGCTTTTCGCGGGCCGCACGCTCGCGCGCGATCTCCTTGACCACGATCTTCTCGACGATCTTCTCGGCGATGACCTGAGCGCGGGCCGCCTGCGGCGCCTCGATCAGATCGTCGGCGGCGTCCTCGTCGTCGATCAGGGACGAGGAGAGCGGCTGGGAGAGCTTGGAGCCGTCGCGGTAGAGGGCGTTGGCCTTCACGCCGAGCGACCAGGACAGCTCGTAGGCGGCGAGGCAGTCCTCGATCGTCGCCGCGTTGGGCATGTTGACGGTCTTGGAGATGGCGCCGGAGATGAAGCTCTGCGCCGCGGCCATCATGCGGATGTGGCTCTCGACCGAGAGGAAGCGCCGGCCGATGCGCCCGCAGGGATTGGCGCAGTCGAAGACCGAGAGATGCTCCGGCTCGAGGCCGGGCGCGCCTTCGAGGGTCATGGTCCCGCAGACATGGGCGTTGGCGGCCTCGATCTCGGCCCGGGAGAAGCCGAGTTCGCGCAGGAGGTTGAAGCCCGGGTCGGAGAGCTTCGCCTCGGGGATGCCGAGGACGTCGGTGCAGAAGTCGAGGCCGAGCGTCCACTGGTTGAAGGCGAAGGAGATGTCGAAGGCGCTCTCCACCGCGCGCTCGACGGCGTCGATCTGCTCGCGCCCGAAGCCGCGGGCGGTCAGCGCCTCGGCGTTGACGCCGGGGGCGCCGGCGAGGGTGCCGCGGCCGACGGCGTAGGCGACGATCGCCTCGATCTGATCGGGGGCGTAGCCGAGGGTCTCGAGCGCGGCCGGGACGGACTGGTTGATGATCTTGAAGTAGCCGCCGCCGGCCAGCTTCTTGAACTTCACCAGCGCGAAGTCGGGCTCGATCCCGGTGGTGTCGCAGTCCATCACGAGGCCGATGGTGCCCGTGGGCGCGATCACGCTGGCCTGCGCGTTGCGGAAGCCGTTCTCGTCGCCGAACTCCAGCGCGCGGTCCCACGCGGCCTTCGCGTGCGCCACGAGCCGCTGGTCCGGGCAGGAGGCGTGGTCGAGCGGCACCGGCGGCACCGCGAGGCCCTCGTAGCCCTCCGTCTCGCCGTAGGCGGCGCGGCGGTGGTTGCGGATCACGCGCAGCATGTCGGCGGCGTTGCGGGAATAGGCCGGGAACGGGCCGACCTCGCCCGCCATCTCCGCCGAAGCGGCGTAGCTGACGCCGGTGAGGATGGCGCTGAGCACGCCGCCCATGGCGCGGCCCTCGTCGGAGTCGTAGCCGAAGCCCATGTTCATCAGCAGGCCGCCGATGTTGGCGTAGCCGAGGCCGAGAGTGCGATACTCGTAGGAGCGGCGCGCGATCTCCTTGGAGGGGAACTGCGCCATCAGCACGCTGACCTCGAGCGTGACGGTCCATAGCCGGACGGCGTGCTCGTAGGCCTCGACGTCGAAGCGGCCGCCGTCCCAGAACTTCAGCAGGTTCAGCGAGGCCAGATTGCACGCCGTGTCGTCGAGGAACATGTACTCGGAGCACGGGTTGGAGGCGCGGATCGGGCCGTCCGCCGGGCAGGTGTGCCAGGCGTTGATGGTGTCGTGATACTGGATGCCGGGATCGGCGCAGGCCCAGGCGGCGTGGCCGATCTGGTCCCAGAGCTCGCGCGCCTTCACGGTCTTGGCGACCTTGCCGTCGGTGCGGCGGATCAGCTCCCACTCGGCGTCGGCGCGCACGGCCTCGAGGAAGGCGTCGGTGACGCGGACGGAGTTGTTGGAGTTCTGGCCGGAGACGGTGAGATACGCCTCCGAGTCCCAGTCGGTGTCGTAGGTCGGGAACTCGATCGAGGCGTAGCCCTGCTCGGCGTATTGCAGGACGCGCATCACGTAGCTCTCGGGGATCATGGCGCGGCGGGCGGCCTTGATCGCCTGCTTGAGCTGGGGGTTCGCCTTCGGGTCGGTCGCGTCCGCCTCGCGCCCGTCCCAGCCGCGGATGGCGTCGAAGACGGCGTTGAGGCGGGTCTCGTGCGCCTTGGAGCCGGCGACGAGGGAGGCGACCTTCTGCTCCTCGCGGACCTTCCAGTTGATGAAGGCCTCGATGTCAGGGTGATCCATGTCGCAGATCACCATCTTCGCCGCGCGCCGGGTGGTGCCGCCGGACTTGATGGCGCCGGCGGCGCGGTCGCCGATCTTGAGGAAGCTCATCAGGCCGGAGGACTTGCCGCCGCCCTTGAGCGGCTCGTTCTCGCCGCGGATGTCGGAGAAGTTGGTGCCGGTGCCCGAGCCGTACTTGAAGAGCCGCGCCTCGCGCGTCCAGAGATCCATGATGCCGCCGTCGTTGACGAGGTCGTCGGAGACGGACTGGATGAAGCAGGCGTGCGGCTGGGGATGCTCGTAGGCGGTCTTCGACTTGACGAGCTTCTTCGTCTCGAAGTCGACGTAGTAATGGCCCTGCGACGGGCCGTCGATGCCGTAGGCCCAGTGCAGGCCGGTGTTGAACCACTGCGGCGAGTTCGGCGCCGCCATCTGGGCGCAGAGCATGTAGCGCATCTCGTCGTAGTAGGCGGAGGCGTCCGCCTCGGAGGAGAAGTAGCCGCCCTTCCAGCCCCAATAGGCCCAGGCCCCGGCGAGACGGTCGAAGACCTGACGGGCCGAGGTCTCTCCGCCGAGCTCGGCGCCCGGCTCGGCCTCGCCCCGGCGCAGGAACTCGGGTACGCCCGCCTCCTCCACCCGGCGCAGGGCCGACGGCACGCCGGCCTTGCGGAAGTACTTCTGCGCGAGGACGTCGGAGGCGACCTGGCTCCAGGCGGCCGGCACCTCGATGTCCGCGAGGCGGAACACCACCGAGCCGTCGGGATTGCGGATCTCGCTCGTCGCCCTGCGGAACTCGAAGCTCTCGTAGGGGGACGCCCCGGTGCGCGTGAACCGCCGTTCGATCTTCATTGCCGTCTCCCTCGCCGCCCGCGGGCGGTCCATCACTGTCCGCGGCGCGTGCCGTCCGCGCCGGGTCGGGCGCCGGGGCGCCCGCGTTCCACCTTTTACGCTTGCCGGGGCATGCGCCCCAGATGAGGCGGCGGACACCAGATGTGGGGCCGCCGGCCTTGCTGAAACCCAGATTATGCGAGCGCCGCCGCTGCGCAACAGAAATATGTTCCTTCAATTCAAAATGTGGGGATTGACCGGGCCCTGGACACCACACCTAGCGCGAACGAATTAGCAACATTAACCATCGATTAACGATTGTGCGGGTCGCCGGGCGCGGCGAACACCATCCCGGCGCCGGATCGCGGCCTGCCGCGCCGCTCGGACCGCATCCGGATTCGACGCGGCAGGTCGCGACCCGCCGAGCCGCCATGCGCCCGGGCGCCTCCGACGCAAAAAAAGGGGCCGGGCGCGCGGCCCGACCCCTCCTTGCCGCAAGCCGCCCCGAGGGCGGCCCGGAGCCCGCTCACTCGGGCAGGATCACGGCGTCGATGACGTGGATCACGCCGTTGGAGGCCTCGATGTCGGCGGTCACGACGTTGGCGCCGTCGACCGTGACGCCGTCGGTCGCGTCGATGGCGACGGTCGTGCCCTGCACCGTCTCGGCCTCCAGCGTCTTGCCGGCGAGATCGGCGCTCGTCACCTTGCCCGGCACCACGTGGTAGGTGAGCACGGCGACGAGCCGGTCCTTGTTCTCCGGCTTCAGCAGGTCCTCGACCGTGCCCGCGGGCAGCGCGGCGAAGGCCTCGTCGGTCGGCGCGAACACGGTGAACGGCCCTTCGCCCTTCAGCGTCTCCACGAGGTCGGCGGCCTGCACGGCGGCGACGAGGGTCTCGAAGTCGTCGGCCGCGACGGCGGTGTCGACGATGTCCTTGTCGGCGGCGAACGCGGCGGTGGCGGACATGGCGAGGCCGGTGGCGGCCGCGGCGATGGTGCGGAGCATGAGCGTCTCCCTCTCTGTCGGTTGCATGGCCGGAGCGGATCGCCCCGGACCGGTGCGGGGAATTCGCGGCGCAGGGCCGCCCGGATCACGGGCCGGCGATGACGATGATTTCAATGGAAAAGCGTTGCCGCGGCGGGCCGGCCCGCTAAGCCGCGGCGTCCGCCGCCGACAAGCGCGGCGCGGCGTCGCGGCGCGGCCGGCGGGTGCGGCCGCCCGCCGCGGGGCGGCTCAGCCTCGGCGCGGGATCTCGCGCACGGTCTCGACCCGGCGCACGGGCTCGAAGCCGGCGCGCTGATACATCGGCAGGGCGCGCGGATGGTCGAGCGAGCAGGTGTTGACGGTCATCTTGCGCACGCCCTCCCGATCCCAGCCCATGTGCGTGGCGGCGCCGAGCAGCCAGCGGCCGAGGCCGCGATCGTGCAGCCGCTCGGCGATGCCGAAGTAGGAGAGGTCGCAGACCCCCTCCTCGCGCCAGTCGAGCAGCACCAGCCCGGCGGGCCAGCCGTCGAAGATCATCGAGAACAGGCTGACGTCGTCGTCGTCCAGCACCGCCTGCAGGGCGGCCGGATCGTCCGCGTGCCGGTCGGTCCAGTGATAGGCCTCGCCGACGAGGTCGTAGAGATAGAGGAAGTACTTCACCGGCGGACGCACCGCGCGCATCAGGCTCACCGGCGCGCCGGAGGGGAGCGGCGGCGGCGGCCCCTCGGGTCGGTGGGCCATCTCCAGATAGGTGACGACGACCTCGACGGCTTCGGTTCCGGCGGGTTCGCTGGGGGCGGTCACGCGGCCGGCCCCGTCTCCACGGCGAGGTCGGGATAGGCCCCCCACTCGGTCCAGGAGCCGTCGTAGACCGACCAGCGGCGCTTGCCGATGCGCTCCAGCGCGAGGGCGAGCACGCAGGCGGTGACGCCGGAGCCGCAGGTGGTGACGATCGGCTTGTCGAGATCGACGCCGGCCTCGCGGAAGGCGGCCTCCAGCTCGGCCGGGTCCTTCATCGTACCGTCCTCGTTCAGGAGCGTGGTGTAGGGGACGTTCTTCGCGCCGGGCATGTGGCCGGAGCGCAGGCCCTTGCGCGGCTCCGGCGCCTCGCCGGTGAAGCGGGCGGCGGAGCGGGCGTCGACGATCTGCTCCTGGCCGAGCTTCACCGCGGCGGCGACCTGGGTGACGTCGCGCACCAGCGAGGCGTCGCGCCGGGCGGTGAAGTGGCGGTCGCGCTTCGGGGGCGGCAGATCCTCGGTCGCGCGACCCTCCGCCAGCCATTTCGGCAGGCCGCCGTCGAGGACCGCGACGTCCTGGTGGCCCATCAGGCGGAACGTCCACCAGACGCGGGCGGCGGAGAACAGGCCGGCCTGATCGTAGACCACGACGCGGTGGCCGTCGCCGATGCCCATGGCGCGCACGCGGGAGACGAACTTCTCCGGCGGCGGGGCCATGTGCGGCAGGTCGGAGCGCGCGTCCGAGATCTCGTCGATGTCGAAGAACTGGGCGCCGGGGATGTGCGCCGCCTCGTAGTTGGCGCGCATGTTCCCCGGCAGGCCCGGCGCGGGGAGCGAGCCGTCGAGGATGCGCACGTCGGGCGCATCGAGATGCCGCGCGAGCCAGTCGGTGGAGACGATCAACTGCGGGTCGCTCTCGGGCATCGTCGGGGTCTCCTCGCTCGGGTCCGGTCCTGAATAACGCCGCGCGGCCGGGGGCGTCCAGCGCGGGGGTCAGGAAAAGCGCTCGGGGCCCTTCCACTGCGCTTCGGAATAACGATCGCCATGCGCCCAGCCGATGGGGAGCACGGCCTCGACCTCGGCGATCTCCTCGGCGGTCAGCGGCCTCTCGGCGCCCGCGACGCATTCGGCGAGGTGCCCGGGGGAGCGGGTGCCGGGGATCGGGATGACGTGCGGACCGCGGGTCATCAGCCAGGCGATCGCGGTCTCGGCGGCGCTGCGGCCGAGGCGGAGGGCCACGGCGCGGAAGCCGTCGGTGAGGCGCAGGTTGGCCTCGAAATGCGGGCTCTGGAAGCGCGGGTTGGCCTTGAGGAAGGCGCTGTCCGCGACGCGCTCCGGCGTCGGGGGCGTGTCGGTCAGGAGGGCGCGGCCGACGGGGGAGAAGGCGACGAGGGCGGTCCCGAGCTCGGCGCAGGCCTGCACGAGGCCGAGCTCCGGCGCGCGGGTGGCGAGGGAGTATTCGCTCTGCACCGCCGCGACGGGGTGGACGGCGGCGGCGCGGCGCAGCGAACTCGGCGCGATCTCGGAGAAGCCGAAGGCGCCGATCTTGCCGGCCTTCACGAAGCCGGCGAGCGTCTCGGCCACCTCCTCGATCGGGCGGTCGGCCTCGCGCCGATGGACGTAGAAGAGGGCGACGCGCTCGACCCCGAGGCGCTTCAGGGAGCCGTCGAGCTCGGCCTCCAGATGCTCGCGCGAGTTGTCGAAGCTTCGGGCGCCGGTCTCGGGGTCGCGCCTGATGCCGGCCTTGGTGGCGATGGTGAAGGCGTCCCGGCCGTTCGCGGCGAGGAAGGAGCCGATCCAGCTCTCCGACCGGCCCATGCCGTAGACGTTCGAGGTGTCGAGATGGTCGATGCCGAGATCGAGGCAGGCGCGGAGCACGGCGTGCGAGCCCTCCTCGGTCGCCGGACCGTAGAAGTCGGTGAAACTCATCGCGCCGTAGCCCAGCGCCGACACCATCGGGCCGCCCCGGCCCAGTCCGCGTCGCTCCATCGTGCCCTCCCCGACCGTTGCCGCGGCGCGACCTTCTGCAAGCGCGCCGGCCTTGTCCAGTTCGGCGGCGCTCGCCCGCGCGGCGTCCTTCAGGCATGTTCATCGCGGCTTCAGTTATGTTCGGTGGCGTGATGACCGATGCGTCGATTTCGTTCCTGCTCTCCTCGGTCGAGGCGTTGATCTCGGCGTTCGAGGGGCTTCTGGTCCCGGCCGCGGCGTTCTCGCTGCTCGCGATGCTGATGCGCGGACGCCGGATCTTCGGCGATCTGCGGCGCGGCCTGCCGGAGATCGGGCTCAACCTCCAGATCATGGCGTTCAACGTCGCCTTCGTCGTGCCGATGGTCGTGACGCTGAGCACGTTCCTGTCCGGGACCGTTCGGCAGAACGGACTGAGCCTCGTGCCCGCGGAGGTCTGGGCGCAGATGCCGGTCTGGCTGGTCGCGGCGATCGCGATCGCGGCGGGCGACTTCTTCGGATACTGGCGCCACCGGCTGGAGCATACGGCGGTGCTCTGGCCCGCCCATGCGGTGCATCATTCTGACACCGCGATGACCTGGACGGCCATCGAGCGGTTCCACCCGATCAACCGCGTGACGACGTTCCTCTTCGACAGCCTCGGCCTGCTGCTGCTGGGCCTGCCGCCCTTCGCCATCATCGCGAACGCGCTCGTGCGCCACTATTACGGGGCGTTCATTCACGCCGACCTGCCGTGGACCTACGGGCCGCTCGGCCGGATCTTCGTCTCGCCGGCGATGCATCGCTGGCACCATGCGGCGGACGTGAAGGCGTTCGACACGAACTTCGCCACCGTCTTCTCGATCTGGGACCGCATGTTCGGCACCTGCCTGGCGCCCGGCCCGTGCGACCCGCCGCTGGGGGTGACCGACGAGATGGAGCGCAACCTGGTCGGCCAGCTCTCCTACCCGTTCCTCCGCCGCGCCTATCCGACGCTCTTCCGCCGGACCGGCGCGGCGACGGCGGAGCGCGTCACCCCTCGAGATGCAGGGTGACGCGGCGGTTGCGCCTGCCCTTCTTCTCGATCTTGCCGAGGCGCACGCGTCCGATCTCGCCCGTGGCGCGGACATGGGTGCCGCCGCAGGGCTGGAGATCGACCGGCGCCTCGCCCGCGCCGATGCGGATCAGGCGGACGCGGCCCTGCCCGGTCGGGGGCTTCACGCTCATGGTCTTGACGAGGCCGGGGTTCGCCTCGAGCTCGGCTTCGGTGATCCAGTCCTCGGTCACGGGATGGTCGGCGTCGATCAGGGCCTGAAGCGCGGCCTCCAGCGCCGCCTTGTCCTCGGGCGGCGCCTCCATGTCGAAGTCGAGCCGGCCCTTGTCCGCGGCGATCGAGCCGCCGGTGACGGGAAGCGGGATCACCACCGAAAGGAGATGCAGCGCGGTGTGGACGCGCATGTGCGCGCGCCGGCGCCCGGCGTCGAGGCGCTGGACGACGACCGTGCCAGGCGCGGGGGCGGGGGCGCCCTCGGCGAGGACGAGCTCGACCGTCTCGTCGGGACCCTTGACGGAATCGACGACCTCGGCCTCGACGCCGTCCCACGCGATGCGCCCGGCGTCGCCCGGCTGGCCGCCGCCGGCGGGATAGAACAGCGAGCGGTCGAGGCGCACGCGCCCGGCCTCGACGGCGAGGACGGGGGCCTCGGCCTCGGTCAGATAGGCGTCGGCGCGGTAGGGATGCGGGGGCGTCTCGGTCATGGGGTCTCCTCGGATCGGGGGGCGGTCTCGGGCGTCGCGGGCGTGTCGGGGGCGCCGGCCGGAAGCGCGGCGCCCTCCGGCATCCGCAGATGCACGACGCGCTGGGCGAAGGGAATCTCCACGCCGGCTTCGCGGAAGCGGCGCTCGATCTCGAAATGCAGGTCGGACCGGACCGGAAGGATGGTGTTCACGTCGCGCAGGATCACGCGCAGCTCGAACTCGAGTGCATCCGGGCCGAAGCGCAGGAACAGCACCTGCGGCGGGGGATATTGCAGGACGCGGCGTTCCGACTGACCGATCTCCGTCAGGATCCGCTCGACCAGGCGCACGTCCGAGCCGTAGGCGACGCCGACGGGGATGATCAGGCGGCCGAGATGGTTGGTGAGCGTGTAGTTGGTGACGGTGCCGGAGATCAGCTGGGAATTCGGCAGGATCAGCGCCGAGCGGTCGAAGGTCACGATCTCCGTCGCGCGGACGTTGATGCGGCGGACGTTGCCGTGCACGCCGCCGACCTCGATCCAGTCGCCGACCTTCACCGGCCGTTCGATCAGCAGGATGATGCCGGAGACGAAGTTGTTGACGATGGTCTGCAGGCCGAAGCCGATGCCGACCGAGAGCGCGCCCGCGACGATGGCGAGGTTCGAGAGGTCGATCCCCGCCGAGGAGATGGCCAGGAGCGCGGTGAGCACGACGCCGATGTAGCCGACGCCCGAGACGAGCGCGGTGCGGCCGCCGGCGTCGATCCGCGTCTTGGGAAGCACGGAGGTGTTCAGCGCGGCCTGCAGCAGACGCGTCAGCGTGTAGCCGATGCCGAAGATGATGAAGAAGGTGACGATCTGGGTCGGCGAGATGCGGATGTCGCCCACCTGCACGCCGCCGACGATCAGGTCCCAGACCTCGACGAGATCGGCCGGCCGCATCCCCCAGATCAGCGCCAGCGGCGGCAGCCCGGCGAGGATCAGCGTCACCGCGAAGAAGACCGGGATGAGGCGCAGGCCCTCTCCGCCTTCCCTGCGCGTCTCGACGTAGCTCTCGATCCCTTCCTCGAGCAGCGAGAAGAGCACCATGCCGAAGGTGATCAAAGCGAGCGTCAGGGCCGGGGCGAAGAAGGCGAACTTCGAGGCGACGAAGAAGCCGGCGGCGGCGAGCAGGATCGAGACGACGGCGGCGATCCGCAGGCCGATCGCGCCGAAGCGCCTGATGCGCTGCGAGGGCGGGACGCTCTCCTCGTCCTCCGTTCCCGGCTCCGCCGACGCCGCCTCGTCGCCTTGCATCTCCTTGGCGGCGGGCGCGATGTAGCCGGCGAGCGCCCAGAGCGCGAGCGCGCCCGGCGTCAGGACCGCGAGGTTGGCGACCGCGAGCGTGCCGGCCGAGAGGCCGGCGGACACGCCCTCCAGCACGAGGACCGCCTCGGCGAAGGCGACCACGCCGAGGACGGTCGCGTGCCGGGCCGCGGCGCACGCCGCCGGTTCGTCGAGCGCGGAGAGACGCAGCACGGGCTCGTCGGGCGCGTACCAGGCCAGCGAGAGGATGCGCGCGAGGACGAAGGCGGCGAGGCCGGCGACGGAGACGCGGATGATCTCGTCTCCGATCGGGCCGAACACGTCGAGCAGGAACAGCGCCGTCAGCAGCGCGGCCAGCGCCAGCGTGAGCAGGGCCGCCCGGACGAAGGCCGCGAGCGCGGAGGCGGCGACCCGCCGCGCCCGCGACGTCTCCGGCTGGAACCGCCTGCGGATCAGCCGCACCGCCCGGCGACGCACCACGACGGCCAGCACGGGGACCGCCAGCAGCGCGACGGCGATGATCGGGAGGTGCCGGATGCGCTCCCTGTTGCGCACGGGGTCATGGAAGGCGAACGTCACTTCGTTGACGAGCCGACCGGCGAGTTGCGCGTATTCCGTGACGACCGACGGCCAGAGCGAGGGGGCGAGCGGCGACGGTCCGCGCGTCAGCAGCTCCTCCGCGACGCGACGGCGGATCAGCTCGTCGATCTCGTCGATCAAGGCGTCGGCGCGCGCCCGCGCGAGCTCTGCCTTGCGGATGCGGGCGTCGAGCGTCTCGAGACGCCGGTTCAGTTCGCGCCGCTCGGCGGCGACGGAGGCGGCCTCCGCCTCGCCTTCTGCGGGGGGCGGGCCGAGCGCCTCGAGCTGGCGTCGGAGCGGCTGGGCGAGAGCCTCGGTGCGCTGCGCGAGCGCGCGCGCGGCGGCGCGGTGGCCGACGAGCACCTCGCGCAGCACCTCGAAGGCCGCGGTGGAAGCCCGGTCGTTGGCGATCGCGGTCCGCGCGACGGTGGCGCGGGCCTCCCATTCCTCGAGCAGCGCCTCGATCGCGGCGGCTTCGTCGGCGGCCTGGGCGGCGGGGTCCGAGCGCGGGGGATCCGGCAGCGGGCCGACGGCTTCGGGCAGGCCGTCCGCGTCACCTGCGGCCTCTGGGGTCGCGTCGGACGGTTCGGCCTCCGGGACCGTGACGGCGGGGCCGATCTCCGGCCCGGCGGCGTCCGGGGCGGCCGGCGGGGCGCCGGCGGCCGGCGTCTCGGACGGCTCCGGAGCCTGCGCCGGGGACGGCGGCGGCGCGAGGAGCGCCGCCGCGAGGAGCGCGAAGCCCGCCGCGGCGAGGCCCGCCCGGCGGCGCACGGCTCAGTCCTCGTCCGGCAGCGTGACGTCCGGCAGGTCGCCGCGGCGCCGCTCCAGCCAGTCGGGCGCGGGCAGCCCCTTCTCGCGCATGAACCCGGGGTTCCAGAGGCGCGACTGGTAGCGCGTGCCGTAGTCGCAGAGGATCGTCACGATGGTGTGGCCCGGCCCCATCTCCCGCGCGAGACGGATCGCGCCGGCGACGTTGATGCCGGAAGAGAGGCCGAGGCAGAGCCCCTCCTCGCGCAGCAGGTCGTAGATGATCGGCAGTCCCTCCTCGTCCGGGATGTTGCAGGCGAAGTCGACCTCGAGCCCCTCGAGGTTCTTCGTGATGCGCACCTGGCCGATGCCCTCGGCGATGGAGGAGCCCTCCATCGCGATCTCGCCCGTGGTGAAGTAGCTGTAGAGGCCGGCGCCGTCGGGATCGGCGATGCCGATCTTCACGTCCGGCTTGCGGGCGCGCAGCCCATCGGCCACGCCGGCGAGGGTGCCGCCGGAGCCGACGGCGCAGATGAAGCCGTCGACCCTGCCCTCGGTGTCGGTCCAGATCTCGGGCGCCGTGGTCTCGACGTGCGCGCGGCGGTTGGCGACGTTGTCGAACTGGTTCGCCCAGATGGCGCCGTGGGGCTCGGTCTTCGCCAGCGCCTCGGCGAGGCGGGCGGAGTACTTCACGAAGTTGTTCGGCTTGCGGTAGGGCTGCGCCGGCACCTCCACCAGCTCCGCGCCGGAGAGGCGGAGCATGTCCTTCTTCTCCTCGCTCTGGGTCTCGGGGATCACGATCACCGAGCGGAAGCCCATCGAGGCGCCGACGAGCGAGAGGCCGATGCCGGTGTTGCCGGCGGTGCCCTCGACGATGGTGCCGCCGGGGGCGAGCTCGCCCCGCTCGACGGCGTCCCTGATGATGTAGAGGGCGGCGCGGTCCTTCACCGACTGGCCCGGATTGAGGAACTCGGCCTTGCCGAGGATCTCGCAGCCCGTGGTCTCCGACGCCTTGCGCAGGCGGATCAGCGGGGTGTGGCCGACGGCGTCGGCGAGGTCCTTCCTGACGGTCATCTCGGGGCCCTTTCCGGCTCGGCGGGGAGTTCGGGTTTAGACCCGCCGCGAAGGCGGGCGCAAGGCGAGGGGCGGCGGCGGCGCGGAGGCTCAGAGGCCCGCCCAGGCCGCGCGGAGACGCCCGCGCTCCCGCGCCAGCCAGAGCAGGGAGATCAGCGCCGGGCCGGTGTCGATCTCGCCCCGTTCCAGACGCGCCATGGCGTCCTCGAAGGGCAGCACGACGGAGAGCACGTCCTCGGTCTCGTGCTCGACCCCGCCGAGACCGCCCGCGGCGGAGAGGTCGGCCTCGGCGACGTAGGAGGCGACGTGTTCGGCCATCGTTCCCGGCGAGGCGTAGTAGCCGGCGGCGAGCTCGATGCGGCCGAGGCGGAGGCCGGCCTCCTCCTCGGCCTCGCGGCGGACCGCGGCCTCGGGGTCCTCCGGACCCTCGAGCCGCCCGGCGACGACCTCCACCGGCCAGGGATGACGGTCGCCGCGGGCGTGCGGGCCGGCGCGCCACTGGCTTATCAGGAGCACGGCGTCGCGCGCGGGGTCGTAGGGCAGCACCGTGACGGCGTCGCCGGAGACCCAGACCGAGCGGCCGACCTCCGGCGTGCGCCCGCCGGCGAAGGTGGGCAGCGTGAGGCGGTGCTCCTCCACCGCGAAGAAGCCGGCGTAGGGCCGGTCGAGCGCCCGGGTCTCCACCGCCCCGCGGCTGACGCGCCCGCCGTCGAGGCCCGGCCGCGGCGGCGTCGCGGCGGCGCGGGCGCGGGCGGCGGCGCGGGCCTTGATGCCGGGCCAGAGCGCGGGATCCGACCAGTCGGCCCCGCGCTCGTAGAGCGCCATGATCTCCCGCGCGCACTCGACGGCATGGGCGCGCTCGGCTTCCGACCAGTCCTCGAAGCGCCAGGGGCCGTCGGGCCGGATCACGCCGGTGGGGCGGCAGACAAGGGCCTCCGTCGGTCCCTCCGGCGCCTCGACCGGGAGGCGGGCGAAGGTGAACTCCGCGTCGTCCTCGAAGAAGAGGATGCGCGCGCGCTCGGCCTCGTCGGTGTCGCGCAGGAGCGCGCCCGGCGTCTCGGCGCCCGGCTCCGGCACGATGCAGGGGAAGCCTTCGCCCGCCACGCGGCGCAGGGCCCAGCCCGGCAGGCGCGCGGGCTCCAGCCTCACGTCAGCGGGATCGCGTCCCAGCACGCAGGACAGAAGGGTTTCGTCGCGCAACGAGCCATAGAAGAAGACGGGGGGCTGCGCCATCTTGCTGCTCCGTGAACAGGCGGGTATGGGCCGGCTCGGCCGACGAGGGAGGGCGGCGGTCCCGACGCGGGGATCGCGGTGATCCGAGGCCGGAGCGGCGACGTAACACGACTGAAATCCAAGTGCAGGTACAGGACGCCATGTCCCGCAAGTTTCCGAGCGACGAGATCCTGGCAGACTACGCCAGCGGGGCCCTGCCCGCGGGCCTTTCGCTGCTGGTGGCCTCGCATCTGACCTACAGCCCCGAGAGCCGTCGCCGCGTCGGCGATCTGGAGAGCCTCGGCGGCGCGATGCTCGCCTCCAGCGCGGCCGAGGGCCTCGAGGGGCCGGATCTCTCCGCGGCGCTGGCACGGCTCGAGGGCGCGGAACCGCGGCGGAACGAAATCCGCCCTGACCCGCCGACGGGCGGCCGGAGCGTCCTGCCCGCGCCGCTTCGCCGGACGCTCGGCTGCGACGCGGAGGGCCTGAACTGGAAGTTCCGGCTGCCGGGCCTCAGCGAATACGAGATCGACGGCTTCGAGGGCGAGGAGGTCAGCCTGCTGCGCGCGCGTCCCGGCGCGCCGCTGTTCTCGCACACCCACGAGGGCGTCGAATCGACGCTGGTGCTGACCGGTCTGCTGGAGGACCGGGGCGAGGTGCTCGCGCGGGGCGACGTCGCCATCGCGACGGATCAGGACGATCACCGTCCGCGCATCGTCGGCGACGAGACCTGCATCTGCCTCATCGTGATGAGCGGCGGACTGCGCTTCACCGGGCCCTTCTCGCGCGCGCTCAACCTGTTCGCGGAGTGACGCGGATGCGACCGACCCGCCGGACCGTCGTCTTCGGCGGCGCCGCGCTCGGACTCGCTGCGCCGTCGCTGCTCCGCGCCGCCGAAACGGCGGAGCGCAGTTTCAGCGTATTCCGCGACGGAAGCGACATCGGCGCGCAGACGACGCGGGTCACGGGCTCGGGCGACCGGGCCGACGTCGAGATCGACGTGGACCTCGCGGTGAAGATCCTCGGGATCACCGCATACCGCTACACGCTGCGCAGCCGGGAGACCTGGGAGAAGGGTCGGCTGATGTCGCTCGAGGGCGAGACCGACGATGACGGCGACGTCAGCGTCGCCAAGGTGCGCCGCACGTCGGACGGTCTCGTCTCGGAGGGAACCTGGGAGGGCGAACTCCCGGGCGACGCGGCCACGACGACGTATTGGACGCAGGCCTTCCTCGAACGGCCGGTCTGGATCAGCACGCAGACGGGGGCGCCGCTGGACGTGAGCGTGAGCCGCGACGGCGAGGAGCGGATCGAGGGCTTCTCGAGCGAGATGCTCTGCGAACGCTGGCGCGTGCGGGGCGATCTGCCGCTGACCCTCTATTACGACGACCGCGGCGAATGGATGGGCAACGCCTTCGACGCCAGCGGAGAAGTGGCCCGCTTCCGCCCGACCGCGGAGACCGGGCGGCTCGCACCGCTCTGGCCGCGTCGCAGCTGACGTCATGGGGGTCTTCGACCAGATCGCGCGGCCGGCGGACGGTGCGGCGTGGATCACCGGCGCGTCGGGGGGCATAGGACGGGCCCTCGCGCTGAAGCTGGCGGCGCGGGGCTGGACGGTGCACGTCACCGCCCGCTCCGCCGACGACCTCGAGGCGATGGCGCGCGAGGCGTCCTCCGAGGGTCGGATCGTGCCGCAGCCGGCCGACGTGACCGACGCGGAGGCGATGGCGGCCATCGTGGAGCGCATCGAGGCGGACGGGCCGCTTGCCCTCGCGATCCTCAACGCGGGCATCTACCTGCCGATGCGCGCGCAGGAGTTCGACGCGGGCAAGGCCAAGAAGACCTTCGACGTCAACCTGACCGGCGTGGCCAACGGGCTCGACCCGGTGCTGAAGGCGATGATCGCGCGCGGCAAGGGCGTGGTCGCGGTCACCGCCTCGGTCGCCGGGTTCCGCGGGCTGCCGCAGGCGTCGGCCTATTCGGCGACCAAGGCGGGGCTGATCGCGATGTGCGAGAGCCTGGCGCTGGACCTGATGGATCTGGGCGTGCGGATCTCGGTCATCAATCCCGGCTTCGTGGACACCGAAGCTACGGCCGTGAACGACTTCGAGATGCCGTTTCTCATGCAGCCCGAGGAGGCGGCGGAGCGGATCGTCAAGGGGTTGGAGCGGGGCGGCTTCGAGATCGCGTTCCCGACGCGCTTCGTGCTGTTCCTGCGCGCCATCGGGCTGCTGCCCAACATCCTCTATTTCAAGGCCTGGCGGCGTATGACCCGCTGAGACCGGCCCCGAGACGCGAACCGCCCCGGAGCGACGGGTCCCGGGGCGGTTGCGTGTGCGCAGGAATGCGTGCGTGTGTGTGCCGCGACGGTCGCCCGCCGCGGCGCGCGGCGTCAAGCCGGGAGGGCGGACTTGGCCTTCTCGACCACGACCTTGAACGCCTCGGGCTCGTGGATCGCGAGATCGGAGAGGACCTTGCGGTCGACTTCGATCCCGGAGCGGGAGAGACCGTCGATGAAGCGCGAGTAGTTCATGTCGGGATCGATCGCGCGGACGCCGGCGTTGATGCGCTGGATCCAGAGGGCGCGGAAGACGCGCTTCTTGCGCTTGCGATCGCGCGTCTGGTATTCGAGCGCCCTGTCGACGCTCTGCTTGGCGACGCGGAAGACGTTCTTGCGACGACCGCTGTGGCCTTTGGCGGCGTCGCGGACTTTCTTGTGACGGGCGTGGGCGGTGACGCCGCGCTTCACTCGGGACATGTCGAAGCTCCTCTCAGCGCGCGTAAGGCATGTAGGTCTTCACGATCTTCTCGTCGGGCTTCGAGAGCACGTCGGTGCCCCGGGCCTGACGGATGAACTTGTTCGACCGCTTGATCATGCCGTGACGCTTGCCCGCCTGGGCGCATTTTATGCGGCCCGTGGCCGTGACCTTGAAGCGCTTCTTGGCGCTCGACTTCGTCTTCATCTTGGGCATTTTCTTCTCCGGTCAGAGACGCCTCGCCGAGGCGAGGATTCGCGGACGACGCGGCAGCCCTGATCGGCCGGCCGCCCGGGTGAGAGCGCGCCTGATGCCGGATGCCGGCAGGCGCGTCAAGGGGCCGGATCGGCGCCGCGGCGCTTGATCCCCGGCTTCACGCACGGTCTGATCCTCGCGGTCGGCGAGCGGCCGGGACCGGAACGGAAGGAGAGGCCATGATCATCGGCGTCGTGCAGATCCCGCGGGACGGAAAGTCGCCGCGCGACGAGGCGGTGGCCCGGGCGCTCGCGTCCTCGAAGATCTTCCGCGAGGTGAAGGGGCTGCTGAGCAAGCACTACCTGAACGGAGAGGAGGGCGGCGGCGGCGTCTACATGTTCGACACGCGGGAGAACGCCCTCGCCTGGTTCGACGACGGCTGGGCGGACTGGATGGAGGGGCGCTTCGGCGTGCGTCCGACGCTGACCCTCTATGACTGCGACGTCGTGCTCGACAACGTGAAGGGCGAGGTGCGGGTCGACGGCGAGCCGGTCGAAGCGCCGGTCTGAGTCCCCTCTCCGGGGGGCGGCCCGCAGCGGGTCACGGCCCGGCGGGGCGGCGGCGGGACAGGACGCCCGAGGCGAGCACCACGCCGGCGGCGACGAGGATCACGCCGAGGATCTTGGGCGGGCCCACCGGCTCGTCCAGCAGCAGCGCGCCGCCGAGCAGGGTCAGAACCGGGACGAGGGCGCCGAAGGCCCCCGTCTCGGCCGCGCCGAGGACGCGCACCGCGTAGCCGAAGGTGACGAGCGCCACGAGCGACATCAGCACCCCCTGCAGGAAGGCCATGACCGCGATCTCGGGCAGATCCGCGTTCTCGAAGGGCAGGCCGATCCAGAGCAGGACGGGGCCGATCGCGACGCTCGACCAGAACATGCCGATGGCGACCGCGTGCAGCGGGTCGAGGCCGCTCTGACGGAACACCACGGCGTAGCCGGCCCAGAGCGCGGCGGCGGCGACGAAGCCGACATGGCCGCGCCAGGCGCCGGGCTGGGCGTCGATCACCACCGCCTGCAGCGAGACGAGCGCGGCGCCGCCGAGGATCAGCACGAGGCCGGCGAGGCGGCGAGGGCCGGGGTATTCCTTCATCAGGAGCGCCGCCCAGAGCGTCGTCCAGAACGGCAGCATCCCGGGCGCGAGCGGCCCGGCGTCCGAGGCCGGAGCGAACTGCAGGCCGCTGATGATGACGGCGGGAAAGCCGACGCCGGCGCCGACCATCACGACGATCGCCCGCGGCCAGGACAGGCCGCGCGGAATCACGCCCCGGCGCACCATCACCGGCAGGCAGATCACCGCGGCGGGCGCGAGGCGCAGGAACAGGAGCTCCGCCACCGTGAAGTCGGCCCCGACGGCATGACGGCTGACCAGCATGAAGGCGGCCCAGATCGAGACGGTGGCAACGGCGGCCAGGGCGCCGGCCCCGGGAAAGGCGGGCGGCGCGTTCATGCGGGGGCGGCTCGGCGCGACATCGAAGACTCCGGAGGGCGCGGCGCGGGTCGGCGGCGCCGGCGAAGGTGCGCCGGAGGGGCGGGCCGTTGCAAGGGCGAGGCGGACGGACGGCGGGCGCGCAGTCGGCGCGATCGTTGACTCGAATCATCGGAAATTCGAGCATCCTCGACGACGCGCCCCCGCTCGCCGCCAGGCCCCGCGTCACCCGGTCGGTCGTTCCGGCCCCGGGGCCGGAGCCCGCGGCCGACCGTCTCGGCAAACATCGAACGGATCGGAGGCGATCATGCGCATCGGACTCTTCGCGACCGCCCTTCTCCTCGGGACGGCGACGGCGGCCCCGGCGGCGGAAGGCGAGACCGCCATCGGGGAGCCTGTCGAACGGCACGGCCTGTCGGTGGCCGCGGCCTATCTGCAGGCGATCGAGATGGATCCGGCGACGTCGCCGGCGGGCGGGGAGGACGTGATCCACCTCGAATGCGACGTCTCGGCCGCGTCGGACAACGTCCACGGTTTCGAGGAGGGCGACTTCGTGCCCTACCTCACCTGCGCCTACGTCATCGACAAGATCGGCTCGGACTGGCGGCGCATCGGCGTGATGCTGCCGATGACGGCGCAGGACGGGCCGCACTATGCGAACGACGTGCCGATGGACGGGCCGGGCGAGTATCGGCTGACCTACCGTCTGAGCCCGCCTTCGCGGAATGGCTTCTTCCGGCACGCGGACGAGGCCACCGGCGTCCCGCCGTGGTGGGAGCCCTTCGAGGTGACGTTCGAGTTCACCTATCCGCAGGACTGACGCCGAGGCTCGACGGGTCCCGCTCGACGTCAATCCGCGGGAACGGGATGGCCGGCCGTCGTGCCGCCGTCGATCGGCAGCGCCGCGCCGGTGACGAAGCCGGCCGCGTCGGAGGCGAGGTAGAGGATCGCGCCGGCGATCTCCTCGGGCGCGGCCATGCGCCGAAGGGGGGCGGCGTTCAGGATCGCCCGCTCCGCCGCGACCGGGTCCGGGGCGCGTTCGATGGTGTCGCGACGGACCATGTCGGTGTCGGTGTAGCCGGGGCAGACGGCGTTGACCCTGACCGCGGGCGCAAGTTCGAGCGCAAGCGCGCGGGTCAGGTTCACGACGCCGCCCTTGGAGGCGCAATAGACCGCGAGGCCGGCCTCCCCCATCAGCCCGGCGTCGGAGCCGAGGGCGACGACGGACCCGCGGCTCTCGCGGAGCGCCGGGAGCGCGGCCTGGATGCAGAAGAAGGTCCCCTTGAGATTGGCGTCGATCACGGCGTCCCAGCCGGCCTCGTCCACGGCCTCCATGGGTCCGAAATCGGCGACGCCGGCGCTGGCGACCAGCACGTCGAGACCGCCGAGGGCCTCGAGCGCCGACGCGACGACGGCGCGGCAGCCTGCGGCCGTCGAGACGTCGCCGGGGGCGGCATGGACGCGGCCCGGGGCGTCGGCGGCGAGAGCCTCGGCGGCGGCCTCCGCCGAGGCCGGCGAGCGGCCGTTGACCGCGACGCGCGCGCCGGCGGCGAGGAAGGCGGCGGCGGCGGCGTGGCCGATGCCGCGGGTGGCGCCGGTGACGAGGACGCGGCGGCCGGTGAAGTCGAGTTGCATGGGGATCTCCGGAAGGCGGGGCGGCTATTCGGGCTCGCCCTCGTAGATGGCGCGCTCGTCCACCGGGGCGACGCGCAGGATGTTGGTGGAGCCCGCGACGTTGAAGGGGATGCCGGCGATGACGACGATGCGGTCGCCCTCCTCGGCGAAACCGGCGGTGCGCACCGCCCGGGCGGCGGAGACGACGGCGAGCTTGAAGCGCTCCACCGCGTGGGTGTGCACGCAGTGCAGGCCCCAGACGAGGCTGAGGCGGCGCGCGGTCTCCAGCAGGGGCGTGAGGGCGAGGATCGGGACGCGCGGGCGTTCGCGCGCCATGGTGAGCGCGGTGGTGCCGCCGTGGGTGAAGCAGCAGATGGCCTGCACCTCCGTCGTCTCGGCCACCTCGCGGGCGGCGGCGGCGATGGCGTCGGCGGTGCGGGTGCGCGTCTCGGGCCGCAGCAGGTCCATGGAACGGCGGTAGGCGGGGTCGGCCTCCACCGCCTCGGCCACGGCGTTCATGGTCTGGACGGCCTCCACCGGGAAGCCCCCGGCGGCGGATTCGGCGGAAAGCATCACGGCGTCGGCGCCGTCGTAGATGGCGTTGGCGACGTCCGAGACCTCGGCACGGGTGGGGACGGGGCTCGAGATCATGCTCTCCAGCATCTGGGTGGCGACGATGACGGGCTTGCCGGCGCGGTGGGCGTCGGCGATCAGGCGGCGCTGCACGACGGGGACCGAGGTGATCGGCATCTCCACGCCGAGATCGCCGCGCGCGACCATCAGCGCGTCGGCTTCGGCGAGGATGGCGTCGATGGCCTCCACGGCGGTCGGCTTCTCGATCTTGGCGACGAGGGCGGCGCGGCCGGCGGCGAGCCCGCGCGCCTCGGACACGTCGTCGGGCCGCTGCACGAAGGAGAGGCCGAGCCAGTCGATGCCGACGCCGCAGACGAACTCGAGGTCGCGGCGGTCCTTCTCGGTCAGCGCGGGGATCGGCAGGACGACGTCGGGCAGGTTGACGCCCTTGCGGTCGGAGATGCGCCCGCCGACCTCGACCGTGCAGTCGGCGCTCTCGCCGTCGGTGGCGGTGACGCGGAGGCGGATCTGGCCGTCGTTGACGAGCAGCGTGGAGCCCGGCGCGATCGCCGCGAAGATCTCGGGATGCGGCAGCGGCGCGCGCGTCGCGTCGCCCTCGGTCTCCGACAGGTCGAGGCGGAAACGGGCGCCCGTCTCGAGATCGGCGCCGCCGTCCGCGAAGGTCCCGACGCGGAGCTTCGGACCCTGCAGGTCTGCGAGGATGGCGATGGGACGGCCCATCTCGTGCTCCACCTCCCGGATCAGTCGATGGCGGGCGCGGATGTCGTCATGCGTGCCGTGGCTCATGTTGAGGCGGAAGACGTCGGTCCCGGCCTCGAACAGCGCGCGGATCATGGCGCGGTCGGAGGAGGCGGGGCCGAGGGTGGCGACGATCTTGACGTTGCGCAGTCGACGCATGGGGGCTCCGTGCGGGTTCGGTCCGGGGTCGGGAGCAGTCATAGCCGAGGCGCGCGGCGATGTCGCGGGGGCGAGGGGGAGTTCGGGCGGGGCCGATGCGCGCGCAAGCGCGCGAGGGGCCGCCCGCCCCCCTTGCCCGCGCCCGCGGAGGGGGTCATGTTGCGCCGCCGAGGCGGGCCGCGCACGCCGTCCGCGGCCCGCGAGACCTCCGGAGCCTTGCGCCGATGCCCTCCATGCCCGCCTTCGAGCTGGTGCGTCCCGACGGCGATCCCGCCGTTCTGGTGCTCTGCGACCATGCCTCGAACGCGGTGCCGCGGGAGGTGTCCGGCGGCGATCTCGGCCTGCCGCCCGAGGACATGGCGCGTCACATCGCCTGGGACGTGGGCGCCCGGGGCGTGACGCTGGCGCTGGCCGAGCGGCTCGCCTGCCCGGCGGTGCTCTCGACCTTCTCGCGCCTCGCGATCGATCCCAACCGGGGCGAGGACGATCCGACGCTGGTGATGAAGCTCTACGACGGTTCGGTGATTCCGGGGAACCGGGAGGTGGACGGGGCGGAGGTGGCGAACCGCCTCGCCATGTGGCACCGGCCCTACCACCGGGCGGTGCGCGAGGCGCTGGACCGGGCCGAGGCGCGGGGCGTGCGCCCGACGCTGGTCTCGATCCACTCCTTCACGCCGCGCCTGCGGCGCCGGCCGCCGCGGCCCTGGCATGTCGGCGTGCTCTGGGACGAGGACGGGCGCCTCGCGCAGCCCCTGATCGCGCGCCTTCGGGCCGAGCCGGGTCTGGTCGTGGGCGACAACGAGCCCTATTCGGGGCGGCTGAAGGGCGACTGCATGTGGACGCACGGCACGCGGCGCGGCCTGCCCCACGCCTTGATCGAGGTCCGCAACGACCTGATCTCGGACGAGGCGGGGCAGCGCGCCTGGGGGGCGCGGCTGGCCGGCGCCGTTACCGACGCCCTCGCCGCGATGCGGCGGGCGGCCTGACACAGGAGGACGGGATGGACCGGATCGACGAGGCGACGCGGACCGAGATCGAGGCGGCGGTGTTCCGGCGCCTCCGCGACCATCTGCGCGAACGCACGGACGTGCAGAACATCGACATGATGAATCTGGCTGGCTTCTGCCGCAACTGCCTCTCGCGCTGGTATCAGGAGGCGGCGGCCGAGCGGGGCCTCGAGATCTCGAAGGACGAGGGCCGCGAGACCGTCTACGGCATGCCCTACGAGACATGGCGCGAGAGACACCAGACCGAGGCGAGCGAGGCGCAGAAGGCCGCCTTCGACGCCCAGCCGAAGGACCGCTGAGATGGCGATGACGGAGCCCGAGGACGATTTCTCCGCGACGCAGGTGCCGGCGGCGCAGCTGCGCGCCATCGTGGAGCGGATCGAGCGGCTGGAGGAGGAGAAGAAGGCCGTCTCCGCGCAGATCAAGGAGGTCTACGACGAGGCGAAGGGCAACGGCTTCGACGTGAAGACGCTCCGCAAGATCGTCCAGATCCGGAAGAAGAAGCCCGAGGAGCGCACCGAGGAGGAGGCGATGCTCGACCTCTACATGCATGCGCTGGGGATGCTGCCCGGGGCCTGAAGCCGTTTGACGGCGGCCGGGTGCGCGGCCATCCTCGCCCGGAGGGGCGCGGAGGGCGAGACATGCTGAGTTTCGGCGAGGCCGAGATCGAGGCGCTGACGGCCGAGGCCGACGCCGCCTGGGCCGAGGCGGTGGCGGAGCGGATCTCGGCGGCCGGATTGCCCTGCCCGCCGGAAACGGCGCGCGCGGCGCTGGCCGAGGCGCGGGCGATCGGGGCGTCCGCCCCGCGCTCCGCCGCCGCGCTGGCGGCGGTGGCGGCGGCGGGCGGCCTCGGGGCCGCGAAGCCCTTGCTGGCCGCCGAGGGGATCCCGGCGGATCGCCGGGTGGAGATGCTGGCGGCGCTGGCGGTGGACGAGGCGGCGCCGGAGCCCGCGCGCGGCGACGACCTCTTCGCGCGGGCGACGCGGGTCGACGCCGCGCTCTCGGCCCTCGGGATCGAGCACGATAGGGCGGCGGCGCTGGCCGAGGCGTTGGCCGGCTTCGCCGAGGACGCGCCGGCGCCGCCCGTCGCCGTGGCGGACCCTGCGCCCGCGCCCCGGGCCCCGCCGGACGAGGCGGCGCCCGAGGCGCTGGCCGCCCTCGTCGAGGAGGTGGAGGCGCGGCGCGAGGCGCTGGCGGAGGACGCGCGCGCGCTGCTGGAGGCGGGGCGCGGCGGCCGGCCCGGTCTCGGCAGCTTCGCCGGTCGGCTGGCGCGGGCGCGCGAGGCGCAGGCGCGGCTGCGCCGGGTGCTGGTCGCCGCCGCCGCGTCGGGTCCGGTTCCGGCCGCCGCATGGCGCGCGGCCTGCCGGCGGCTCGCGCCCGCGCGGGCGGAGACGGGCCGATGAGGATGACCGAACGCGCGCGCGCCGCGCTGGCCGAGGCGCTCGAGGCGCGCAACGACGGCCTCTGGGACGCCATGCGCAGCGAATTGCAGGCCGAGAGCGCGGAGGCCGCGTTCTGGTTCCACGTCTCCTCTCCCAGCGTGATCGGCGCCACGGCGGCGCTTCTGTCGGAACTCGGCGGCGCCCTGCGCGACGCCTATGACGAGACCGCGCTGTCGGCCGGTTTCGTGACAGCCCTGCCCGACGGCGTGCTCCTTTGGGAGTCGCTGAGCGACGCTGAGATCCGGGGCGAGGCGGCGGAGCGGCCCTTCGGTCTGGTCCCGCAGACCTACGCGCTGAGCGAGTTCGGGCCCGGGGCGGAGCTGTTCCCGATAGAGATTCCTCCGGGGCCGGAGCCGGGCGCCGGGGGCTGACGACCGAGGATGGCGATCGGGCCGGGACGTCCGGGGCCTTGCGCGCGCGTGGCGGCCTTGCGGCGACGGTCCGATCGGATCGGCTGTGGCGGCTCGGGTCGGAAAGAGGGCGATGCGGCGCCACCGGCGCATCGCGGAGATGGCCGCCCGGCCCGGCGGAGCGGCGGTCAGCGGCCCGGGGCGCCGGTGAACCATGCCGGAAAATGGGTGACGGGGCTCTGGAAGGACGGCGTATCGTGGCGGGCGCCGAAGCCTGCCGGAGCCTCCCGAAGGCGCGGCACGCCATGGACGGCGACGCCGCGATCGCCCGTTTCGCCAGCCCGGATCCGTCGAGGATCCGCTGACCGCGATCGCGCGCGATGGCCCCGGCGCATGCTGGCGGCGGCGCTTCGCGCCGAGGCCGCCGCCTTCGTCGCGCGGCATGCCGAGGAGACGCCGCCGGATGGCCGTCGGCGGGTCGTGCGGCATGGATACGGGCCGGAGCGGAGCGTCCGGACCGGGATCGGCGCGCTCGAGATGCGCCGCCCGAAGGCGCGCGACCGCGCCGCGGCGGCGCCGGGCGGGAACAGGATCGGCTTCGGTCCGGCGATCCTGCCCCGCTGGGCGCGGCGCTTCGCGCCGAGCCTCGACGCCCTGCCGCCCGGGCTCCGCCTGCGCGGGATCTCGACCGGGGACTTGCGGGAAGCGCTCTCGGCGCCGCCCGGCACGGATGCGGCGAACCTCTCGCCCGGCGTGATCCGGCGGCCGGCCGGAGACCGGCGGCGGGAGGACGGCCGCTGGCGGCGCCGCGATCTCTCGGCTCGGCGCCACGTCCGGATCCGGGCGGACGTGTATCGGCCGGCGCGGATGGAGGCGCCGGCCGAGCGCATGCCGGTCATCCTCGGGGCCACGCCGGAAGGCGGGAAAGGGGCGTCGGCTTCCGGGCCGGCTTGCGGGAGAGCGCCCGGAGCTGGCGGGAGCGTCCGGTCGACATCGAGGCCCGCGGGCTCGCCGCTCCCCCCCGAGATCACGACCGGTGATCGGGCCGTGGGATTCCCGAAGGCGCTCGACGAGGTCTTCCCGGGCACGCGCCGTCGGGGATGCCCGGGTCACGAGACCGCCGAAGTTCCCGACTGGGTCCCGAAATCCACGCCTCCGGCGGTGAACGCCGATCCGCGCGACATCCGGCCGGCCGAGACCCGCGCCGCCGCCGAGGCCGCCATGGACACCTTCGCCGAGAGACGCGGCGCCAAGTGCGAGCCGGCGATGTCCTGCCCGGCCGAGGACCGCGAGGCGGCGCCGGCGTTCCACGACTTCCCGGCCGACCGCCAAGCCCGCCTCCGCCCCGGCGACCCGATCGAGCGCGTATTCGCCACCGTCAGGCGCCGGACGGTCCGGACCGAGGGCGCGCTCCCGCGGAAGACGGCGAAGCCGACGGTCTTCAAGCTCGCCCGGGCCGCCGCCAGGACATGGCGCCGTCCGAAGGACCCGAACCAGTCGCCACAGCTCGTCGCGGGCGTCACCGTCAGCGACGGTGTCGCCGCCCGCGACGCCGAACCCCGCGCCGCGTGATCGGGCCGCGTCACCCGGAATCGGGCGTAGCTCCTTTCACACAGGTCATTACCTGCCTGCATCGCAGCCGCGAAATTGTGCATTGGACAGCCTCGCCCGGCCGAAGCGAGAAGGCGTCGATCGTTCGGGCGTCACGCGCCGCTTGAGCGCCCGCGCCGATCGACCGTCTCGCCGCCCTCCGGGGCGCTCCCGCTCACACTCCGAACCGGAGTCACTCCAGATGACCGACGACAGCCGCCGGAGCCTGTCCTCCGACCTCGACATCAGCCGCCGGACGCTGCTCAAGGCCGCGCCCGCCACCGGCCTCGCCCTCGGCACGGGCGGCGTCGCAGGGACGCTGGCCGCCACGACCGTCGCGGCCCGCGCCCAGAGCGGGCAGCCCCCCCTGCAGGGCCCGGGCATCGAGACGTCGAGCGGGCAGGCGCTCTATTCGTTGCCCCGCGACCATGCCTGGCATGGCAGCGAGTTCTACCAGTCCAACGACTTCAACGAGTGGCATTACATCACGGTTCTCGGTCGCGACCTCGACACCGGCGAGCGTATCTCGGTGTTCTGGGTGCCGCTCAGCCAGGGCTGGGTCGCGGCGGAGGGCCGCCCGCTGCACAACGTGCTGTTCGCCTTCCACAACCTCGACACCGGCGAGTTCCATACCGCGCTGCTCTACATCACCGGCCCGATGACCACCGAAGGCTCGGGCCCGGACGCGGAGGACTTCAACTTCCGCTACGAGATCGACGACGGCAAGAGCGGCTTCACGACCGCCTACACGCACGCCACCGAGACGTGGGAGTTCGGCGGCTACACCACCGAGAAGGACGAATGGAACGAGCCGTTCCGCCTCTCGATGACGTCGCAGGCCCGGGCGCCGGGCTATGCGCCGATGGCCTACTGGGGGCTGGAAAGCATCGGGGTCGATCCGCAGAAGCGCCAGAACCCGGAAACGATGTACGGCCTGACCCTGTATTATACGGCGCCGGACATGGCCACGACGGGTGAACTCGAGGTGGCCGGCCGCACCGTCCGCTTCGAGGGCACCGGCTGGTTCGAGCACCAGTGGGGCAACTTCCGCAACACGTACCAGTATCGCTATTTCTGGGCCTGGTTCCGGTTCGAGGAGAGCGGCGATCTGTTGACCTTCCGCCAGTACTACGAAGGCGAGGACTTCCGGAATCCGAATTACAACGTGAACCGCTACTTCTACATGGACGGCGAGACCTTCGAGCGCAGCTACGCCTTCGGCCCGGCCTTCAAGCTGATCCCCGAGCGCATGTGGACCTCGGAGAAGTCCGGCATCGTCTACCCCTGGTATGGCCGGATCGAGACTCCGAACGGCACCTACTGGTACGAGCCGACCCTCGAGGAGCAGGAAGGCCTCGGGTTCGCCGGCCCCTACATCGAGGGGGTGATCCAGCTCCGCGAAGGCGGGCCGGACGGGCCGATCGTGGCGACCGGCTTTTGCGAGATGATCATGTTCACGGGGACCTACGACGACGGCACCGACCATTCGATGGGCCCGCCGATCTCTCGCGGCCTGCCCGAGAACGAGGACGGCCCCTGGAAGCCTGAAATCTGAGATCCTGACCGGGGGCGCCTCGCCGGGCGCCCCCTTCGGTCGACCCGCCGATCAGGCCCGCGGCCCACGCGCGAGGCCCCTCCCCGAGGGGCGCGTGCGGAACTCGGGAGTGCCGCCATGACCCCTCCGCTCCTCGCTTCGATCACGACATTGGCCCGCGGAGTGGCGCTCGGCCTCGTCGCTGCCCTGCCGCTCGCGACGCCGGCTGAGGCGGGAAAGGCGCGCGACTACCTGAACGCGCCGGTGAACACCTGGGTGACGTTCTACAATCTGAGCGTCGCGAGCAGCGTGGCGCCCGTCGTCGGCGGGGCCGAGCACGGCATCGCCGACGTGACGACGGACGTCACCTCCCAATCGCTAATCGTCTCGCGCATCATCGACGTCGGCGGGCGGACCGGCGGGCTCTCGCTGGTCCTGCCGCATGCCGACATCGACGTCGCGGCAGGGCCTTTCGGGGCGGGCGCCACCGGCTTCGGCGACGTCGGCGTCGTGGCAGAGGTCAACATCTTCGGCGCCCCGGCGCTCGACAAGGCGGCGTTCGCCCGCTGGACGCCGGAGACCTTCGCCTCCTTCCATCTGCTCGCGACCCTGCCCACCGGCGGCTACGACGCCGACGCGCCGGTCAACGTCGGCTCCAACCGCTGGAGCCTCGCGCCCACGGTCAACTACAGCTATACGCCTGACGCCGGGCGGACCTGGCTCGAGGCCTACGCCACCGCCCGGGTGTTCGGCGACAACGATGACGCGCCCGGCGCCGCCGAGGTGCTGGAGCGGCGCCCGCTCTATCAGTTCGAACTGCATGCGAGCCGCAACCTAACGCCCGACTTCTGGCTCACGGCCGACGCCTACCATGACCGTGGCGGCGAGACCGTCCTCGACGGCGTGGGTCAGAGGGACGCTGCGGACACCTGGCGCCTCGGGACGGGGCTCGGCCTTCGCGTGCCATCCCTCGGCATCGTCTACCTGAACTACGACCGCACCGTCTCCTCGCCGGCGGGCCAGCCCGCGGGCGACACCGTCCGCCTCACGCTCGCGCGCGTGTGGTGAGGCGTGACGCCCCTGTCCGGAGAAAATTCCCGATGACCGCATCGCTTCGCCCTGCGCGCGTCCTCGCGGCGCTGCTCGGCGCCTGCCTCGCGCCGGTCGCCGGCCTCGCTCAGAAGGCCGACTTGGCGCAGGAGCTGACGAACCCGATCGCCGATCTCGTCAGCGTTCCCTTCCAGCTCAATCTCGACGAGGGGTTCGGCGAGGACGGTGACGGCTGGCGATCGACGCTCAACATCCAACCCGTGTACCCCTTTTCGGTCAGCGACGACTGGAACCTGATCAGCCGCACCATCGTGCCGCTAGTCCGCCAGGAGAACGTGCTGCCCGACTCGATCCAGGCGGGCCTCGGAGACGCGCTCCAGAGCGTGTTCCTCTCGCCGAACACATCGGGCGACGGGCTGATCTGGGGCGCCGGTCTCGCTTTCGGGCTCCCCACGGCGACGGACGACGCGCTCGGTTCCGGCAAATGGACGGTCGGTCCGACCGCCGTCGCGCTCCGGATGAACGGCCCCTTGACCTATGGCGCGCTCGTGAACCATCTCCGCTCGGTCGCGGGCGAGGACGGCCGCCCCGACGTGGATCAGAGTTTCGCGCAGCCCTTCTTCTCCTACACGTCCCCCTCCGCCGTCACGCTGACCGCGAGCGCGGAGGGGGTCTACGACTGGGAGCGACATGGCTGGACGGTCCCGCTGAACCTGACGGTGGCCCGCATGTTCGATCTGGGCGGTCGACCCGTGAGTCTGCAGGCGGGCCTTCGTTACTGGGCGGAGAGCCCAGACGGCGGGCCGGAGGGCGTAGGCCTGCGCCTCGGCACCACGTTCCTCTTCCCGCGCTGAGCACGGCGGCACAGGAACTGTGGATCGGCGTTTTATGGAGACACCCTTTGGGGGTCAGGTCAGTCGTCCAAAAGCCCGCCCCGAAGCTTGGGCTCCCCGGTGTACGGTTTTCCGAGACAGTGCTTTGAGCGTTTGCGCCTGCCGGGAGGAGGAGCCATGACGGACGAACCGAGCACGCCGATCGCGCTGGCGACGGCGAGCCCGCCTCCGGCCTCGTCCTGCCCGAAGTCGGCGCCGAGGCCATGCAGACCTTCCTCGACGCCTTCGCCGAGACGATCCCGGAGGACGAACAGGCCGTCATGGTGATCGACCGCGCCGGCTGGCACGGCGCCAAGGCGCTCCAGATCCCGCCGAACGTCACCCTCGTCCCGCTGCCGCCCTGTTCGCCGCAGCTCGACCCCGTGCAGCGGGTCCGGCTCTGGCTGCGCGAACGCTTCCTCGGCCTGCGCGTCTTCTCCGACTTCGAGGTCGTCGTCGACGCCCGTCGCCACGCCTGGAACGCCTTCGTGGACGATCCCCACCGCATCCGGTTCCTCTGCCTTCAGCCCTGGATCAGAAAGGTCATCGGTCAGGCGCGCCGGCATCAGTCCACCAGACCGTCTCCTCGCCCGCCGCGTCCAAGCGCAGCGGCGCCGTGACGGCGCGGCGCGGCTGCTGGGGGATCGTCGAGCGGTTCAGCTCCGGCCGGTTCCAGTTGATCGCAGCCACCGCTCGCCCGGCTTCCGGTCCGCCGTCATGAAGCCGCCGGGGAGTGCGCGCGTCACGCTCCGGCGGCTTCGGGAAGCGGTCCGGCACGCGCCTGCGTCACGCACCGTCGATTTGCCCGCGTCGGGGGGCTCGAAGCCGCGCCCGCCCTCGACGTCCACGCCGTCGGGTCGAGGCCGTCCCCCGACGACGGCGGCGATGCTCCGTCGACCGCTCATCATCGACGAACGATCCGCGGAGTTCGCCGGGCGGGGCCCCGGACGCCGCAAGAAGACGGCCCGCGGAGGGGCGCTCCGCAGGTCGTTTCGTGGGAATTCCCGACCATCTCGGGGCCGCCCGGACCGCATCGGG
>JAWLFJ010000033.1:0-31766 GCA_041685625.1 Paracoccaceae bacterium
GAGCTGCTCGCCCGCTACCCCGAGCAGCTCTCCGGCGGCCAGCAGCAGCGCGTCGCCATCGGCCGCGCCCTCGCCCCGCGCCCGCCGCTCCTGCTCGCGGACGAGCCCACCGGCAACCTCGACGAAGCGGCCGCCGACGCGGTGATGGACCTGCTGACCGAGCTCGCCGGCGCCGCCGGCGCCGCGGTCCTCATGGTCACCCACTCGCCCCGCCACGCCGCGCGCATGGGCCGGGCGCTGCACCTCTCCGCCGGGCGCCTCGCGCCCGAGGGCGGATCGGCCCGGGCCGTCTCGTGAGCGGCGCGGCGTCGGGCCCGATCCTCCGCGCCCTTCTCTCGCACTGGCGCCGCCACCCGCTGCTCCTCGTCGCGCTCCTGCTCGGCCTCGCCGCGGCGACGGCGCTCTGGACCGGGGTGCAGGCGCTCAACGCCGAGGCCCGCTCCGCCTACGACCGCGCGGCCGAGAGCTTCTCGGGCGGCGGGCTCGACGTCCTCGTGGCGCGCGACGGCGGTCCGATCCCGCAATCGGCGTTCCCCGCCCTCCGCCGGGCCGGCTGGCCGGTCTCGCCGGTGGTCGAGGGCCGCGTCGCCCTCGGCGAGGAGCGCCTGCGCCTGCTCGGCCTCGAGCCCGTCTCGCTGCCCGCCGCCGCCGGGCTCGCGCTCTTCGGCCCGGCCGCGGGCGGCGAGGCGGGGTCCGCCCCGGTCGACTTCGCCCCCTTCGTCACGCCCCCCGGGCGCACCCTGATCGCGCCGGAGACGCTGGACCTCCTCGGCCTGTCCGCCGGCGACCGGCCGGAGACGCCGAACGGCCCGCTGCCGCCCCTGACCCCCGCGCCGAGCCTCGCGCCCGGCCTCCTCGTCGCCGACATCGGCTTCGCCCAGCCGATCCTCGGGCTCGACGGCGCCCTCTCGCGGCTGATGGTCGGCGAGAGCCCGCGCCCCCCGCCGCCGCTGGAGGAGGTCGCGCCGGACCTCCGCCGCCAGGCCGCCGCCCCCGCCGCCGATCCCGCGCAGCTCAGCGACAGCTTCCATCTCAACCTCACCGCCTTCGGGCTGCTGGCCTTCGCCGTCGGCCTCTTCATCGTCCACGGCGCCGTCGGGCTGGCGTTCGAGCAGCGCCGCCCGCTGTTCCGCACGCTGCGCGCCTGCGGCGTCTCCGCGCGCGGCCTCGCGGCGGCGCTGCTGGCGGAGATCACGGCGCTGGCGCTGGTCGCCGGCCTCGCCGGCGTCGCCCTCGGCGGCGTCGTCGCCTCGGTGCTGCTGCCCGACGTCGCGCTCTCGCTGCGGGGTCTCTACGGCGCGCGGGTGCCGGGGGAGCTCTCGCTCTCGCCGGTCTGGGTGCTGGCCGGCCTCGGCATGAGCCTCGCGGGCGCGCTCGCCGCCGCCGCGGGCTACATCGCCAAGGCCGCGACGCTGCCGGTGCTGGAGGCGGCGCGGCCTGAGGCCTGGCGCGCCGCCGCGGTCCGGCGCCTGCGCCTGCAGACCGGCGCCGCCCTCGCGCTCGGCCTCGCCGCGCTGGCGCTGATCGCCCTCGGGCAGGGGCTGCTCGCGGGCTTCGCGCTGCTCGGCGCGATCCTCGTGGGCGCGGCGCTGGCGCTGCCGCCGCTGCTCTCCCTGGCCCTCGCGGGGCTCTCGCGCCTCGCGCGCGGTCCGCTCTCGCGCTGGGCGGTGGCGGACGCGCGGCAGAACCTCGGCGGGCTGTCGCTGGCGCTGATGGCGCTGCTGCTCGCCCTCGCGGTCAACATCGGCGTCGGCACGATGGTCGGCGGCTTCCGCCTCACCTTCACCACCTGGCTCGAGGACCGGCTCGCCGCCGAGGCCTACGTCTCCGCCCCCTCGGCGGAGGCGGCGGCCGAGCTCCGCGCCTGGATGGAGGAGCGGCCGGAGGTGCGCGCGGTGCTGCCCGAACGCCGCGCCGAGACGGCGCTGGAGGGGCTGCCGGTCGAGGTCGTCGGCTTCCGCGACCACGCCACCTATCGCGAGCGCTGGCCGCTGCTCGCCGCCGGCGCCGCGCCCTGGGACCGCGTCGCGGCCGGCGAGGCGGCGCTGATCTCCGAACAGCTCGCCCGCCGCCTCGACCTCGCGCCCGGCGACCGCCTGCGCCTGCCGGCGCCGGGCGGCGCGCGGGGCTTCGACGTCGCCGCCGTCTACGCCGACTACGGCAACCCCAAGGGCCAGGTGCGCCTCTCGCTCGGGGCCCATGCCGAGGTGTTTCCCGGCCCGCCGCCGACCGGCTTCGGCGTGCGCCTCGATCCGGAAACCACGGACGCCTTCCTCGCCGCCCTGACCGGGCCGGAGGGGCCGCCCGTCGACCGCAGCATCGATCAGGCCGGGCTGAAGCGCCTCTCCACCGCGATCTTCGACCGCACCTTCGCCGTCACCGCGGCGCTGAACGTGCTGACCTTCGCGGTGGCGGGCCTCGCGCTGCTGACGGCGCTGGCGACGCTCGGCGCGGCGCGGCTGCCGCAGCTCGCGCCGCTCTGGGCGCTCGGCGTGCCGCGGCGGCGGCTGGCGGCGATGGAGCTCGGCAAGACCATGGCGCTGGCGCTGCTGACGGCGCTCGCCGCGGTGCCGCTGGGCCTCGCGCTGGCCTGGGCGCTGGTCGCGGTCGTCAACGTCGAGGCCTTCGGCTGGCGGCTGCCGCTGCACCTCTTTCCCGGCGAATGGGCGCGGCTGGTGCTGCTCGCCCTCGGCGTCTCCGCGCTCGCCGCGGCGGCGCCGCTGCTGCGCCTCGCCCGCACGCCGCCCTCGACGCTGGTGAAGGTGTTCGCCGATGAACGCTGACCGCGCCTTCCGCGTCGCGCACGTCCTCGCCGTGCTCGCGCTGCTGCTCGCCGGCCTCGCCGGGATCCGGGAGGCCGGGGCCCCGTCGCCGGAGTTCGAACCGCGCCTCGCCGAAGCCGTCGCGGCGCCGGATCCCTGACCGGGGCGCCGGCCTCGGGGGGATCGACCCCCCTCGTCCGGCCGGCCCGCGCGGGGCGCGGCCCGAGGGGCGCCCGGCCGCGGCGTCGCGCCTTCAGACGGCCTTGCGCGCCGTGCCGAGATAGATGATCGCCGTGCCCGGATGCCGCCCGAAGCGGAAGTCGCCGCGCCGTCCGACGCCGACCGGGCCGAGGCCGCGGAAGCGCCCGACCTCGAAGCCCAGCCCCTCCAGCGCCCGGCGCAGGTCCGCCGGCCGGATGAACAGCGCCGGATCGTGCGCCCCCCGCGGCAGCAGGCCGAGCCAGCGCTCGGCCACCGTGACCACCGCGAAGGCGGCGAGCGGGTTGCGGTTGATGGTGTCGAACAGGAACCGCCCGCCGGGTCTGAGCACCCGCCGGACCTCCGCCAGCACGGCGTCGAGGTCGCGGACATGCTCCAGCACGTCGACGCAGACCACGGCGTCGAAACTCGCGTCGGCGTAGGGCAGCGCCTCGCCCTCTCCGACGCGGTAGCCGATCGCGAGCCCCGTCGCGGCGGCGTGCAGCTTGGCCGCCGCGATCGCCTCGGCCGACGGGTCGATCCCCTCGACCCGCGCGCCGCGGGCGGCCAGCGCCTCCGCCATGAAGCCGCCCGCGCAGCCGAGGTCGAGCACGTCGCGCCCGGCCCAGTCGGCCCCCGCCGCCTCGAACGCCGCGAGGCGGGCCGGCACCATCGCCTGCAGCGTGCGCACCCAGCGCAGCGAGTCGTCCCACCAATGCGCCGCCGCCGCGTCGTAGATCGCCGTCTCCTGCGCGCTGCTCACTTCGGCCACCAGTATCCCGTCCTCTCCCTGTAGGCGCGCCAGCGCGCGCCGAACATCGCCTCGAAGCGCCGCTCCTTCAGGAGCGGGCCGAGCGCGCAGTACCCCGTCAGCACCGAGGCGAGCAGCAGTTGATCCGGCGTCCAGACCGGCACGGTCCAGGTCGTCAGCGCGAAGCCGAGATAGATCGGCTGCCGGATCCACGAGAACAATCCCCGAACCGGCATCGGCGGGAACACCGGCCTCGCCCCCCGCAGCAACGAGACCCACCCCAGCGCGCCCGACTGCACCTCCGCCCCGGCGTCCCAGCTCGCCTTCCCGAGGACGCCCCAGCTCGCGGCGTAGAGGGTCAGCATCCCCGCCAGCGCCCAGCCTTCCGCGCGCCACCAGACCGTTCCGGAAGGCGTCCAGAGCAGGAACAGCGCGAGCAGCTGCAGGCTCGCCACGATGGCGTAGGTCGTCGTCGCCAGCGTCCGCCCGGCGCCGAGCGGCGCCGTCCGGCCCAGCCAGCCGCGTCCGCGCCGGGTCAGCAACAGCGAATGCGTCAGCGGAAACTGCAGCAGAAGCAGCAGGTTGACGCCCCAGGCCCATGGCTGCGGCACGCTCCCGAAACTCTCCGACATGCCGAGGCCCATGCCGAGGATCATGGCGAGCACGGCGGCCCCGAAGATCAGGTGGCAGAGCGCGCCCCAGAGGAGCGCGCGCGCGCTCTCGGCGCGCGCGCGACGCGGCGCGCGCGGCTCGACGGGGGCGGAGATCATCCGATCGAGCGGGCCGATCGCCGCGAGACGGGCGAGAACGGCGCGTCGGGCGGAGCGGGAGGGGGAGGCGGTCTCGGTCATCGAACTGCGAGATAGTCCGCCCGCGCCCGGCGCCGCCCCCCTGCGACGCCCCGTACACGGCGCCGGCTCAGAACGGAGCCGGCGCCTCGAAGCGGATCGGCGCGCCGCCGTCCGGATGGCGCAGCGCCAGCGCCTCGGCGTGCAGAAGCATCCGCGGCGCGGCGGCGTAGGCTTCGGGATCGGCGTAGATCGGATCGCCGAGGATCGGCCAGCCCGCCTCCGCCAGATGCACGCGGAGCTGGTGGCTCCGCCCGGTCAGCGGCGCGAGCGCGAGGCGCGCGCGCCCCCGCGGCGACGCCTCCGGCGCGCGCGAGAGGCGGCGCCAGTCCGTCACCGACGGGCGGCCCGCCGGGTCGACGCGCTGGCGCGGCCGGCGTTCCCAGTCGACGGCGAGGGGCGCCTCGATCCGTCCTTCCTGCGCCTCGGGTCCGCCGGCGACGACCGCGACGTAGCGCTTCTCGACCCGCCGACGCTCGAACTGCAGGCCGAGATGGCGGTGCGCCTCGGCGGTCAGCGCGAGCGCCACGAGCCCGGAGGTGTCGAGGTCCAGCCGGTGCACCGCCCGCGCGCCCGGAAAGGCGGCGGCGACGCGGGCGACCAGACAGTCCTCCATCCCCTCGCCGCGCCCCGGCACCGTCAGCAGCCCGGCCGGCTTCTCCACGATCACCAGCGCCGCGTCTGCGTGCAGCACCCGCGGCGGCCCCGGCGGCGGGGCGTAGACCCTCGGCCGCAACCCCCGCGCGGCCGGTCCGTCCTCGGCGTCCCGCGCCGCCTTGTCACCCGTGCCGCCCAAAGCCATGCTCCGCCCCGAATGCCGGAGACCCCGAGGGAGGGACCCCCATGTCGACCATGACGCGCATCGTCCTCGCCGAACGGCCCAAGGGCCGCCCGACGGCCGCGAACTTCCGCCTCGAGGAGGCCCCGCTGCCCGAACCCGGAGAGGGCCAGTTCCTCGCCCGCACCGTCTGGCTCTCGCTCGACCCCTACATGCGCGGCCGGATGGACGACGCCAAGTCCTACGCCGCGCCCGTGCCGATCGGCGGCACGATGGAAGGCGAGGTCGTCGCCGAGGTGATGGAGTCCCGCCATCCCGGCTTCAAGCCCGGCGACATCGTGGCCGAGCGCCTCGGCTGGGCCTCGCACGGTCTCTCCGACGGGACCGGCGCGCGCAAGATCGACCCCACGATCGCGCCGATCTCCACCGCGCTCGGCGTGCTCGGCATGCCGGGGCACACCGCCTGGGTCGGCCTGAACGACATCGCGAAGGCCGAGCCGGGCGAGACGATCGTCGTCTCCGCCGCGACGGGCGCCGTCGGCTCGCTCGTCTCGCAGCTCGCGAAGAACAAGGGCATGCGGGTGATCGGCGTCGCGGGCGGCGACGACAAGTGCGCCTTCGCGGTCGAGGAGCTGGGCTGCGACGTCTGCCTCGATCATCGTGCGCTCTCGACCGCGGATCTCGAGACGGCCATCGCCGAGGCCGCGCCCGACGGCGTCCACGTCTACTACGAGAACGTCGGCGGCAAGACGCTGGAGGCGGTGCTGCCCAACATGCGCACCTGGGGCCGCATCGCCGTCTGCGGCATGATCGCATGGTATTCCGGCGCCGACCTCTCCGAGGTGATGCCGCTGCCGAAGGCCTGGCGCTTCGTCCTCACCAAGCGGCTGCGCGTGCAGGGTCTGATCGTGTTCGACCACAAGGACCGCATGGCGCCGTTCCTCGCCGAGGTCGCGCCGATGGTCCGGGACGGGCGCGTGACGTATCGCGAGACCGTGACCGAAGGCCTCGAGAACGCCCCGGCCGCCTTCATGGCCCTGCTCGAAGGCGGGAACTTCGGCAAGCAGATCGTCCGCGTCGGTCCGGATCCGGCCTGATGCCGGAGATCCGGCTGGTCCGCCACGCCCAGGCAAGCTTCGGCGAGGCGACCTACGACCGTCTGTCCGCCCTCGGCCACCGCCAGTCGCGCCTGCTCGGCGAGCGGCTGGCGGCGGCCGGAGTGCGCCCGGCGCGGGTGGTGCGCGGCACGCTGACCCGGCACCGCGAGACGCTGGAGGGGATCGCCGCCGCCTACGCGGCGGCGGGGCTGAGCCTGCCGGATCCGGAGCCGCATCCGGGCTGGAACGAGTACGACGCGGACGCGCTGATGCGCGCGCACGCGCCGGATCTCGGTCGGGAGCACGCCAAGGCGGACCGGCGCGCGCATTTCCGGGCGCTGGGCGAGGCGATCACGCTCTGGCAGCGGGACGCGCTCGAGGTCGAGGAGCCGTGGTCGGCGTTCGAGACGCGGACCGCCGCCGCGTTGCAGGCGGCCTGCGACGGCGCGCCGGAGGGCGAGATCCTCGCGGTCACGTCGGGCGGGGTGATCGGTCAGTGCGCGGCGGCGGCGCTGCATGGCGGGCCGGAGGTGATGGTCCGGCTGCACATGCAGGCCCGCAACGCCGGCTGGAGCCGCCTCGCAGGGCGGCCGGGACGGTTCTGGCTGGTCAGCTTCAACGAGGCGCCGCATCTCGATGCGGCGCCGGACGCGCAGACCTGGTCCTGAAACGGGGCCCGGACCGCGCGAGGTCCGGGCCGACGGAACTCAGACCGGCTCCGGCGGCGCGCGGCGGGCCCAGTCCGCCGCGCCCTCGAACGCCGCCGCGGCGAGCAGCACCGCGCGGTCGGCCCGCACCCGGCCGATGAGCTGCAGCCCGATCGGCAGGCCCTCGGCCCGTGCCTCGGGGCCGGAGAAGCCGGCCGGTACGCTCACCGTCGGCCGGCCGGAGAACGAGGCCGGCAGCATCACCTCCATCCAGCGATGGTAGGTGTCCATCTTCCGGCCCGCGACCTCCTCCGGGTAGCGCCATTCGACCGGGAAGGGCCAGGTCTGCGCGGAGGGCGCCGCGAGCAGATCGACCTCCCCGAAGCAGCGCTCCAGCGTCCGGTGCCAGTCGGCGCGCTTTTCGACGGCCCGGTGCACGTCCATGGCGGAAAGGGCGAGGCCGCGCTCCACTTCCCACGCCACCTCGGGCTTCATGCGCGCGCGCCGCTCCGGGTCGGCGTGGTCGGCGGCGTATTTCGCGGCCATCATCCAGCTGCGCAGCGTCGTCCAGCCCTCCCAGATCGCCTCGAAGTCGTGATCGGGGACGAGGGGGACGACCTCCGCGCCGAGGTCCTCGTAGACCTTCAGCGCAGACTCGCAGGTCGCGAGGATGCCCGGCTCCATCGGCCAGCGGCCGTTCCAGTCGCCCATCCAGCCGATGCGCAGGCCCTTGGCGGCGGCCTCCGCCCCTTCGAGTCCGTCGAGGAAGGCCGGCGTCTCGGCGAAGCCGAGCGGCGCGCGCGGATCCCAGCCGGACAGCGCGTCGAGCAGCAGCGCCATGTCGGCCACGCTGCGACCCATCGGCCCGTTGGTGGAGAGCTGATGCACGTAGAGATCGGACGAATCGACGTTCGGCACCCGCCCCCAGGTCGGGCGGAATCCGAAGATGTTGGCCCAGCCCGCCGGATTGCGGAGCGAGCCCATCATGTCCGAGCCGTCCGCGAAGGGGAGCATCCGCATCGCCGCGGCGACCGAGCCGCCGCCCGAGGAGCCGCCCGCGGTCAGCGCCGGGTTCCAGGGATTGCGGGTGGCGCCGAACACCTCGTTGAAGGTGTGGCTGCCGAGCCCGAATTCCGGCGTGTTGGTCTTGCCGACCACGATCGCGCCGGCGGCCTTGATCCGCTCGGAGAGGAAGCCGTCCTGCTCGGGAATCCAGTCGGCGAAGAGGGGCGAGCCGAGCGTGGTGCGAAGCCCCGCCGTGGGCACGAGGTCCTTGAGGGCGATCGGCAGGCCGGCGAGCGGGCCCGCCGGCTCGCCCCGGGCGCGCGCGTCGTCGGCGGCGCGCGCCTCCGCGAGGCAGTCGTCGGGATCGCGGAGGGTGACGACCGCGTTGACGGCGGCGTTCACCGCCTCGATGCGGTCGAGATGGGCGCGCATCACCTCCTCGGACGAGACGGCCCCCTCCCGCATCGCGGCGGCGAGCTTGGCCGCCCCCATCTCGATCAGTTCGGGCGGGGCGCTGGCGTCGGGCATCGTGTCTCTCCGTTCAGGTCCGGGAAGCGCGAGGGGATACCGCCGCCGCCGCCGCGTCAAGCGCTCCGCCGCCGCTCGCGCCAGGCGATGACGAGGCCGGCGGCGACGATCACCGGCGCGCCCGGCAGCAGCGTGTCGAACGGCGCCTCGCCGAACAGCGCCCAGCCGAGGGCCACGGCGAAGAGCAGGCCGAAGTACTCGAACGGCGCCACGATCGAGGGGCTTGTCAGGCGGTAGGCCGTGATCAGGCAGACGACGCCCAGGCCGCCCGAGGCGCCCATGCCGAGGAGAAGGCCGAGCTCACCGAGGCTTCCGGGCCGGGTGAAGCCCCCCGTGGCCAAGGCCAGGATCACGGCGCCGACGAGCGCCGAGCAGGAGGAGTAGAGGTTGATCAGCGCCGTCGGCGCCTCGGCGTCGATCAGCTTCGAGGTGGTCGAGGTCAGCGCGTAGCCGAAGGCGGCGCAGAGCGGCAGCAGCGCCGCGAGGGTGAAGGCGTCCGTCCCCGGACGCAGGATCATGGCGCAGCCGGCGAAGCCCGCCACGACCGCGCCCCAGCGCCAGACCCCGACGGGCGAGCCGAGCAGGACGGCGCTGAGCGCCGTGACGAACATCGGCCCCGCGAAGAGCAGGGTGGAGGCGGTGGCGAATTCGAGGCTGACCAGCGCCACGTAGTAGGCGAGCTGCGCGAAGGTCACGAACACGCCGCGCATCAGCGCCAGCTTCCAGCGCCGCAGCCTGAGCGGCCGTCCGCGCGCCCGCCAGTCCCGCGCCATGGCGAGGACGAGGGCCGTCGGGATCATCCCGAAGAGGTTCCGCCAGGCGGCGAGCTCGGTCGAGGCGAAGCGCTCGCCGAGCAGCTTGATCTGCGCGCCCATGAAGGTCAGCAGGAACACGCCGAGCAGGAGCAGCAGGATCGCGCCGAGGGCCGATCTTGGCGGGGCGGGCGCCGCGACGGGGGCGCTCACCGACGCGGCTCGATCGGGGCGCATCCGCTCTGGGCGGATCGCCCCGCGTCGCGGAGCGCCGGGGCCGCCCTCGGCCCGCGGGCCGAGGGCGCGGCGCCGCCGGCGCTCACGCCGCGCCCGACAGGTGGTCGCGATGCTTCTCGCGCAGCTTCGCCTTCTGCACCTTGCCCGTCGCGCCGAGGGGCAGCGCATCGGCGAGGATCACGGCGTCGGGCACCATCCACTTCGGCAGTTTCGCCCCGAGATGCGCCAGCACCCGCGCCTCGTCCGCCGGATCCTCCGCCGTCGGCTGCACCACGATCACCGGCCGCTCGTCCCATTTCGGATGCGGCACGGCGATCACCGCCGCCATCGCCACGCCGGGGCAGGTGGAGGCGGCGTTCTCGACGTCGATGGAACTGATCCACTCCCCGCCCGATTTCACGAGATCCTTGGCCCGGTCGACGATGGTGACGAAGCCCTGCGGGTCGATCGTCGCGACGTCGCCGGTGTCGAGCCAGCCGGTCGAGGTCAGCGGCGAGACGTCCGAGCGGTAGTAGGCGGAGGCGATCCAGGGCCCCCGGGCGCAGAGGCGGCCGCGGGTCTCGCCGTCCCAGGGCAGCGCGCGCTCGTCCTCGTCGAGGATCGCGAGCGAGACGCCGAACACCGGGCGCCCCTGCTTGGCCTTCATCGCGATCCGTTCCTCGGTCCCGAGCCCGTCCATCTCCGGCGGCATCGATCCCAGCGTGCCGACCGGGCTCATCTCCGTCATGCCCCAGCCGTGCAGGAACTCCACGCCGAACTCCTCCTCGTAGGCGCGGATCAGCGCCGGCGAGGGGGCCGATCCGCCGACCATCGTGCGGCGGAACGCCGAAGGCGCTCGGCCGACCGCGCGCATCTCCTCGAGGAGGCCGAGCCAGATCGTCGGCACGCCGGCGGCCATGGTCACGCCCTCGGCCTCCATCAGGCTCCAGAGCGAGGCCCCGTCGAGGCGCGGCCCCGGAAGCACCATCCGCGCCCCGCCGATCAGCGCGGCGTAGGGGATGCCCCAGGCCATGACGTGGAACATCGGCACCACGGGCATCACCGTCTCGCGCTCGGACAGGGCGCAGGCGCCGGGCATCACCGCCATCATCGCGTGCAGCACCGTCGAGCGGTGCGAGTAGAGCACGCCCTTGGGGTTTCCGGTGGTGCCGGAGGTGTAGCAGAGGCCCGCCGCCTCGCGCTCGTCGAGGTCGAGCGGCCAGTCGTAGGCGTCGGACTCGGCGGCGACCAGCGTCTCGTGGTTCAGCGCGGGAAACGGCGTCTCCGGTTGCGCCCCGGCGTCGGCCATGACCACCACCGTCGGCGGCGAGGCGAGCTTCGGCATCAGCGCGGCGAGGAGCGGGACGAAGGCGACGTCGACCAGCACCACCTTCGGCGCGGCGTGATCGAGGATGTAGGCGAGCTGCTCCGGCGCATAGCGCGGGTTCATGGTCAGGCAGACGGCGCCCATGGAGGATACGGCGTAATAGGCCTCGAGATGGCGCAGATCGTTCCAGGCGAGCGTGCCGACCCGGTCGCCTCGGGCGACGCCGAGGCGGGCTAGCGCGTTCGCCAACCGCGCGGCGCGGTCGGGCAGGGCGTCGTAACGCAGCGTCCGGCGCACGCCGTCAGGTCCGCTCTCCACCGCCTCGCGCGCGCCGAAGGCCTCGGCGGCGTGGCGCATCACGCCCGAGATCAGCAGCGGCCCGTCCATCATCAGCCCTTGCATCGCGCTCTCCCGTCTTGCTTTCGGTCCGTCCCGGTGGCGACCACCAAGCGTTAACCTTCGGATGGCATCTCTTGGTTGCGGGTCGGCATGATGGCGTCGCCCCGCACTCCTCCCTGTCGAACTGGCCGCGTCGTCGACGCGGCCTTTTTTTTGTTTTGTCATAGCCGCTTGTGCCCATTCGGCGGGCAATCGTCCTGCTCGGCGCACGATTCTCCCTTGGTCCGCACGCGGATTCGGCCTATCCATATGAACCGAACTTGAATGAACCGAGTCGAACCCGGCGGATGCAGCCCCAGTGTCCGGCGGGGGCCGGCCCCCCGGGGGCGGGTCGCGAGGGGACGCCGCCCGGACCTGTCCGTCGTCGTCGGCGACGGCGCGACGGCTGGAGCGGCACAGGTCCCGCGGGCGATGGGGAGGCCCGCGGGACCGCCTTCGCGCCGTCGCCGCTCAGACGCCGCGATAGGGTTCCACGTATTGCAGCGCCATGTCCCACGGAAAGAAGATCCAGGTGTCCTGGCTGACCTCGGTGATGAAGGTGTCGACCATCGGGCGTCCCTTGGGCTTGGCGTAGACGGTGGCGAAATGAGCCTTCGGGTAGGTCGCCCGCACCAGCGCGAGGGTCTTGCCGCTGTCCACGAGGTCGTCGACCACGAGCACCCCCTCGCCGGCGCCGACGAGCGCGGCGTCCGGCGCCTTCAGCACCTCCGCGTCGGCTTGCGTCTGGTGGTCGTAGGACTTGACCGAGATGGTGTCGACGACGCGGATGCCGAGCTCGCGCGCCACGATGCAGGCCGGGACCATGCCGCCGCGGGTGATCGCGACCACGGCCTTCCAGGCCCCTTCCGCGCCGGGGCCGTGGCGGTCCAGCCGCCAGGCGAGCGCCCGGCTGTCGCGGTGCATCTGGTCCCAGCTGACGTGAAAACCCTTCTCGTGGGGCAGCCTTGCGTCCATCGGGCTCATCGTCTCTCCCTTCGCTCTCAGGCCGCCAGCACGAAGCGCAGGCCGATCAGGCCCATCACCCCGCCGCAGGCCCGGTCCACCCGAGCCTTCGCCGCCACGTAGCGCGCCCGCACCGCCGCCGCCGAGAAGGCGGGGGCGACGAGCGCGTGACGCGCCGTCTCCACCAGCATCACGTTCGCCAGGATCCAGCCGAGGAGCCAGGCCGGGGCTTCGGCCGGCGCCACGGCGACGAAGACCGAGGCGAAGTAGATCGTGACCTTCGGGTTCGAGAGCTGCACCAGCGTCGCCCGGCGGAAGGCCCGGCCGAGGGCGGCCTCGGCCGGGCCGGTCGGCGTCTCCGCCTCCAGCGGCGCGCGGGCGTGCCGCCACATCGCGACGGCGAGCCAGATCAGATAGGCCGCGCCGGCCAGCCGCACGGCGGCGCGAAGCCCGGGCGCGGCGGCGAACAGCGCTTCGAGCCCGAGCAGGGCGGCGGCCGCCCAGAAGGCCGCGCCGACGCCCGTGCCGCAGGCCGTCACCAGGCCGTCGAGGCGGTCGCGGCCGGCGGCGGTCCGGGCGACGCGGACGAAGCTCGGCCCGGGGCTCGCGGCCCCGGCGAGGTGCACCGCTGCGACGCCGAACAGGATCAGCGCGGTCTCCAAGCCCTCACTCCGCGGCCGTCTTGCGCCCTTGGGTGACGTCGATGTCGGGCGCGTCCTCGGCCTTCATGCCGACGACATGGTAGCCGGCGTCGACATGATGCGTCTCTCCGGTCACGCCGGAGGAGAGTTCGGACAGGAGGTAGAGGCCCGAGCGACCGACGTCCTCGGTGGTCACGTTGCGGCGCAGCGGCGAATTCAGCTCGTTCCACTTCAGGATGTAGCGGAAGTCGCCGATGCCGGAGGCCGCCAAGGTCTTGATCGGCCCGGCCGAGAGCGCGTTGACGCGGATGCCCTTGGGGCCGAGGTCCATCGCGAGGTAGCGCACGCTGGCCTCCAGCGCGGCCTTGGCGACGCCCATGACGTTGTAGTGGGGCATCACCCGCTCGGCGCCGTAATAGGTGAGGGTCAGCATCGAGCCGCCCTCGGCCATCATCTTCTCCGCGCGCTGGGCGACGGCGGTGAAGGAGTAGACCGAGATGTCCATGGTGGTCCGGAAGTTCTCGGCCGTCGTCTCGACGTAGCGGCCGCGAAGTTCGTTCTTGTCGGAGAAGCCGATGGCGTGGACGAGGAAGTCCAAGCCGCCCCAGCGAGACTGCAGTTCGGCGAAGAGGGCGTCCATCGAGGCGGCGTCCGCCACGTCGCAGGGCAGCACCAGCGACGCGTCGCCGCCGACGCTTTCGGCCAGCGGGCGCACGCGCTTTGCGAGAGCCTCGCCCTGGTAGGAGAAGGCGAGTTCGGCTCCCGCCTCGGCGCAGGCCCGGGCGATCCCCCAGGCCAGCGACTTGTCGTTCGCCACCCCCATGACGAGCCCGCGCCTGCCCTGCATCAGCCCGCCCATCGCGCGTCCTCCGCCTCCCGCACACCGTGGCGCGAGGCTCTAGACCGGATCGGGGGACGCTTCAAGCGCCGCGGACCGCGCCGGGCGGGCGTGCCGCAGCCGTGCTCAAGGCGTGCCGCGAACATGTGCCGGACGTGCGCGGGACGTATGCCATCGGTGCGCACGACGTCGGACTCCCGTATGCCGTTCGTGCCGCGCCCGTCGGGCGCGGATCGGCCTTTCATGCGCGCCGCGTGCCGACGGCGTCGGCCCCGACTGCCGACGCGCCGGCCGCCCCGCGGCCTTCCTTCGCCGCGCCGCCGCCGCTAGCGTCCTCGAAAACAGGAGCCCCGCCGATGGACGTCACGCTTTCCGAACTCGAGGCCGCCGCCGACCTGATCCGCGCCCGCGGCGTCCCCGCGACGCCGCAATACGCCTGGCCGCTCCTCGCCGAGCGCGCCGGCTGCGAGGTCTGGATCAAGCACGAGAACCACACCCCCACCGGCGCCTTCAAGGTGCGCGGCGGCGTCACCTACCTCGAGAAGCTTTCCGAAGCCGGAACGCCCCCGGGCATCGTCACCGCGACGCGGGGCAATCACGGCCAGTCGATCCCCTTCGCGGCGCGGCGTCACGGCGTCCCGGTCGAGGTCTGGATCCCCGAGGGCAATTCGGCCGAGAAGAACGCCGCCATGCGGGCCTGGGGCGCGGAACTGGTGGTGCACGGCAGCGACTTCGAGGCGGCGCGGACGGCGTGCGCGGCCTCGGCCGAGGAACGGGGGCTGCACCTGATCCCGCCCTTCCACCGCGACCTCGTGCTCGGCGTCGCGACCTATGCGCTGGAACTGCTGCGCGGCGCGCCGACGCTCGACGCGATCTACGTTCCGGTGGGCATGGGCTCGGGCGCCTGCGGCTGCATCCTGGCGCGCGACCTGCTCGGCGCGCCGACCGAGATCGTGGGCGTGGTCTCGGCCCATGCCGACGCCTATGCCCGGAGCTTCGAGGCCGGCGCGGTCGTGACCACCGAGACGGCGGCGACCTTCGCGGACGGCATGGCGTGCCGCGCGCCCTGGGCGGAGCCGCTGGAGATGCTGCGCAAGGGCGCGAGCCGGATCGTGCGGGTGACCGACGACGAGGTGGCCGAGGCGATGCGCGCCCTCTACGCCGACACGCACAACGTGGCGGAGGGGGCGGGGGCGGCGGCCTTCGCGGCGCTGATGCAGGAGCGCGGGCGCCTCGCGGGCCGGCGCGCGGCGGCGATTCTCTGCGGCGGAAACGTGGACGCGTCGGTGTTCCGGACGGTGCTCGGGGGCGCGACGCCGACGGTCTGAGCCACGCGTGGGGCACGTGTCTTTCGCGTCTCGTTCGCATTTTTGGTCGAGGCCGGCCAAGGGCAGGGCGGGCCGGGGTGGACCGCCGCCGGCCGCGACGCGGCGCGCGCTTGACGCGCCGGGGCCTACGGCCGATGTCCGACACCGAGGAGACCCGCCCATGAGCACCGAGACCGCCCCCTTCGAGATCGACGAGACCGAGCGCCGGATCGGCCCCTTCGCCGGGGACGACCCCTTCGCCATCGCCGAGGCCTGGCTCGCCGAGGCCGCCGGCTCCGAGATCAACGATCCGAACGCCATGGCCCTCGCCACCGTCGACGCGGACGGTCTGCCGAACGTGCGCATGGTGCTGCTGAAGGAGATCGAGCCCGCCGCGGGCGGCGGCGCCTTCGTGTTCTACACCAACTACGAGAGCGCCAAGGGCGGCGAGCTCGGCGTCAACGCCAAGGCGGCGCTGGTGCTGCACTGGAAGAGCCTGCGCCGGCAGCTGCGCGTGCGCGGCGTCGTCGAGCGCGAGGAGGGGCCGAAGGCGGACGAATACTATCGCTCGCGCGGGCTTCAGTCGCGGCTCGGGGCCTGGGCCTCGGCGCAGTCGCGCCCGCTCGCCTCGCGCGGGACGCTGATGGCCGAGGTCGCGAAGGTGGCGGCGCGCCATCCCTTCGATCCGCCGCGCCCGCCGCACTGGGGCGGCTTCCGCATCCGTCCGGTGGAGATCGAGTTCTGGGCCGACGGCGCGCACCGCCTGCACGACCGCTTCCGCTGGCGGCGGGAGGGCCCTTCGGACCGGCGCTGGGAGGTCCGGCGTCTGAACCCGTGAGCCCGGCGGACGCTGGGCGATTGCGCGGCGCGCCCCGTCGCGGCATGGTGCCGGCCGAGCCCCGTTCCGAGATCAGCCGACCGGAGAGACGTCCCCCATGCCCGAGCGCAAGACCCTCCTGCTGACCGGTGCCAGCCGGGGCATAGGCCATGCGACGGTCAAGCGCTTCTCCTCGGCCGGCTGGCGGGTGATCACCTGCTCGCGCGCGCCGTTTCCCGAGGACTGCCCGTGGGAGGCGGGTCCGGAGGACCACATCCAGCTCGATCTCTCGGACCCGCAGTCGACGATCGAGGCGGTGGAGGAGATCCGCCGGCGCCTGACCACCGGGCGGCTCGAGGCGCTGGTGAACAACGCCGGCATCTCGCCCAAGGGCGGGCAGGGCGAGCGGCTGTGCACGCTCGACACCGATCTGCGGACCTGGGGGCGGGTGTTCCACGTCAACTTCTTCGCCCCCGTGGTGCTGGCGCGCGGGCTGAAGACGGAACTGACCGCGGCGAAGGGGGCGATCGTCAACGTCACCTCGATCGCCGGGGCGCGGGTGCACCCCTTCGCCGGCGCGGCCTACGCCACCTCGAAGGCGGCGCTGGCGGCGCTGACGCGGGAGATGGCGCACGACTTCGGTCCGCTCGGCGTGCGGGTGAACGCCATCGCGCCGGGGGAGATCGAGACCGCGATCCTCTCGCCCGGCACCGACAAGATCGTCGAGCAGATCCCGATGCGCCGCCTCGGCCAGCCGGAGGAGGTGGCGCGGACCATCTACTATCTCTGCACTCCGGAAAGCAGCTACGTCTCGGGCGTCGAGATCGAGATCAACGGGGGGCAGCATGTCTGACCGGTGCGCGGCGGCGGGCCGGGGGAGCGCGGGTCGCCACGGCGGCCTGCAGGAAAGGCGCGCCGGCTTGCGCGCCGTCGTCTTGGACGGCCGGAGAGAGGATCGAAGGAAATGAGTCAGAAGATGTCGACGGAACGGATCGCGGGCCTGGCGCTCGGCGGGGCGCTGCTGTTCGCGGTGCTCTGGACCCTGGGGACCGGGGGCCGGGGGGTCAGCGAACTCGGCGGCGACGACGGCGCGCTTCAGGCGCGGATCGAGCGGCTGGAAGCGGAGCTGGAGTCGCTGGTCTCCGAGGCTCCCGAGATGCCCGAGGCGCCGGAACTGCCGGAGGATCTGGTCGCCCGCATCGAGGCGCTGGAGGCCGAGGTCGCGGACGCGGCGGCCAACGCCGAGCAGGCGCTGGCGGACGTCGCCGAAGCCGTCGAGCGGCAGGCCGAGGAGGCGGCCGAAGCGGCGGTCGACACGGCGGAGTCGGTGGTGACGCCGGACGAGGGCGAGACCGAGCCTGACCTGCCGCCCGACGAAGAGACGACCGAGATGACCGAGCCGGCGGAGCCGGACACGACGGAGCAGCAGAGCCTCGCCGATGCGGAGTCCACGGAGGACGACGCGGCGGAGGAGACGGCGGCGGCCGACGATGAGGCGTCGGAGGACGACGCGGCGGAGGAGACGGCGGCGGCCGACGATGAGGCGTCCGAGGACGACGCGGCCGAGGAGACGGCGGCGGCCGACGAGGCGGCGTCGGAGGACGACGCGGCGGAGGAGACGGCGGCGGCCGACGATGAGGCGTCGGAGGACGACGCGGCGGAGGAGACGGCGGCGGCCGACGATGCGGCGTCCGAGGACGACGCGGCGGAGGAGACGGCGGCGGCCGAAGGCGAGCTCTCCGACGAGACGCCCGTCGACGCGCTGCTCGCGGCGCTGCCCGGCGATCCCGACGCGGGCGAGCGGGTGTTCCGCAAGTGCTCGGCCTGCCACATGGTCGGCGAGGACGCGCGCAACCGCGTCGGTCCGATGCTGAACGACGTTCTGTTCCGCGAGGCGGCGGCGGTCGAGGACTTCCGCTATTCGAAGGCGATGGCGGCGAAGGGCGAGGAGGGCCTCGTCTGGACCCCCGAGGTGCTGTTCGAATACCTCGAGAAGCCGCGCGACTACGTGAAGGGCACCTCGATGTCCTTCGCGGGCCTGCGCAAGGAAGAGGACCGCAACGACGTCATCGCCTATCTCGCCACCTTCGAGTGAGGGGCGCCCGCCCCCGGACGCCACCTCGGCGTCCGGGGGCGTCCGGGCGCGGGGCGAGGACGACGCTTCGGAGGGCCGGCGACGGGGGACGTCGCCGGCCCTTTGCGTCGGCGGAAGCTCCGGCTTTCGGCGACGTGGGGCGCGCCGTCGTGGCGGCAGGTCCCGTGACGCGGCCCGATGCGTGCCCGCCGGGCAGGGATCGGGCCTTCAGACGTCGGAGACCGCGGCCGGCTTCAGCGAGGCCACCAGCCAGTCGATGAAGGCGCGGAGCTTGGGCTGGGGGAAGCGCCCCTGCGGATAGATCGCGAAGACGCCCAGCGGCGGGCGCCGGGTTTCGGGCAGCAGCTCCACCAGCGCGCCGGTCTCGAGCGCGTCCTCCAGGATGAAGTCCGGCACGAGGGCGATGCCGAGCCCGTCCTCCGCCGCGCGGCGCAACGCGTCGCCGTTGTTCACGGTGAGCCGGCCGACGGCGCGGATCTGGCGCTCCTGCCCGGTGGGGGTGTTGAGGCGCCAGTAGTTGCCGGTGGAGAGATTGGAGTAGTGCAGCAGTTCGTGCTCGGCCAGTTCCGCGAGGGTCCGGGGCCGGCCGCGGGCCTCGAGATAGGCCGGCGAGGCGACGACGTGCAGCTGCACGTCCATCAGCTTGCGCGCGCGGAGCGTGCTGTCCGGCAGCTCCCCGATGCGGATGGCGAGGTCGAAGCCCTCCGCCACCAGTTCCACGAAGCGGTCGTCGAGCACCATGTGGACCGAGATGTCGGGATATTCGCGCAGGAAGCTCGAGACCGCCGGCGCCAGCGCGCGCGTGCCGAAGCTGACCGGCGCCGAGACGCGCAGCTCGCCCCGCGGCGTGTCCTGCATGGCGGAGACCATGGCGTCGGCCTCCGCCGCCTCGGCCAGCACGCGGATGGCGCGGTCGTAGAAGGCGAGGCCGATGTCGGTCGGGCTGACGCGGCGGGTGGTTCGGTTGAGCAGGCGCGCGCCGAGTCGCTCCTCGAGCGAGGCGACGTGCTTCGAGACGGCGGACTTCGAGAGCCCGAGCTTGCGCGCCGCATCCGTGAAGCCGCCGAGATCGACGACGCGGACGAACGCCTCCATTTCGTTCAGACGGTCCATTGCAATCCCCGTTAAAATGCGTGCGCGAATGTCGGGCATTCTTTCGCGATCGTCAACGTGCCGTCACCGTTACGAAAACGTGACGACGGCCTTCGGCGCCGTTTTCGGAGGCGTCGCGGCGGGGATGCTCAACTCTTGGACGGGGCGCGGCGGTTGCGCTGCCGGGGGCGCCTATGTTTAGCTAGCGACAACAACTGCGATCGCCGGCGTACGCCCGGCGGCGGAACAGGGAATTGACGCATGGCCGACATGAGCGACGCCTTCGTCGCGTTCGAACGCGTCCAGAAAAGCTATGACGGCGAGACTCTGGTCGTGAAGGACCTGAATCTCGGCATCGGCAAGGGCGAGTTCCTGACGCTGCTCGGTCCTTCGGGTTCGGGCAAGACGACCTGCCTGATGATGCTGGCCGGCTTCGAGACGGCGACGCACGGCGAGATCAGGCTGGACGGTCGGCCGATCAACTCCGTGCCGCCCCACAAGCGCGGCATCGGCATGGTGTTCCAGAACTACGCGCTGTTCCCGCACATGACGGTGGCCGAGAACCTCGCCTTCCCGCTGCAGGTCCGCAACATGTCGAAGGCGGATCAGGAGGAGAAGGTCCGCCGCGCCCTCGACATGGTGCAGATGGGCGAGTTCGGCGGGCGCCGGCCGGCCCAGCTCTCGGGCGGGCAGCAGCAGCGCGTCGCGGTGGCGCGGGCGCTGGTGTTCGACCCCGAGCTGGTGCTGATGGACGAGCCTCTCGGCGCGCTCGACAAGCAGCTGCGCGAGCAGATGCAGTTCGAGATCAAGCACATCCACCAAAGCATCGGCGTCACCGTCGTCTACGTGACGCACGACCAGTCCGAGGCGCTGACGATGTCCGACCGCATCGCGGTGTTCAACGACGGGCGCATCCAGCAGCTCGCGGATCCGCCGACGCTCTACGAGAAGCCCGAGAACAGCTTCGTCGCCCAGTTCATCGGCGAGAACAACACCCTCGAGGCGAGGGTGACCGAGCGCGAGGGCGACATCGTCACCGTGCGCTTCCACAACGGCGAGACGGCGACGGCCCTCGCCGTGAACTGCGGCGGAGTGGGCGAGATCGCGCGCCTGTCGCTGCGCCCCGAGCGCGTCGAGATCGGCGCGCAGGAGGACTTCAATTCGGTCGAGGGCAAGGTCCTCGAACTGATCTACCTCGGCGACCACATCCGCGTGCGCATGGACGTGCACGGCAACCGGGACTTCGTGGTCAAGCTGCCGAACTCCTCGGATCACGCCGCTCTCAGCGTCGGCGAGAAGACGACGCTCAGTTGGCGGGCCGAGGACTGCCGCGCACTCGACGCGGCCTGATGGCGCGCGCGTCGCGCCCGAACGCGCGCGCTCGATCCCCGGCGACGTCGGGTTTCCATCGAATGGAGAGATAGAGATGATGTTCAGAACCATGCTGGCCGGCGTTTCGCTGGCCGCCCTCGCCGTTCCGACGGCCGCGCAGGAGCTTCCTACCTGCGAGAACTGCGTCGACGAGATGACGATCGTGTCGTGGGGAGGCGCCTACGCGCGCTCGCAGCAGAACGCGTACAACGACCCCTACATGGAGCGGACCGGCGTCGAGATCGTGAACGAGTCGGCCTCGAACGAGGCGGTGGCGAAGCTGCGCGCCATGGACGAGGCCGGCAACGTCAGCTGGGACGTGGTGGACGTGGTGGCCTCCGACGCGATCCGGCTTTGCGACGAAGGCCTCGCGATGGAGATCGACCACGACGAGATGCTCAAGCCGGCGCCGGACGGCACGCCGGCGAGCGAGGACTTCGGCGAGCTGATCGTGTCGGAGTGCTACATCCCGCAGATCGTCTACTCCACCACCTTCGGCTACCGCACCGACGTCGAGGAATGGGAGGGTCGTGAGCCGGAGAGCGTCTGCGCGGTGTTCGACCTCGAGGACTTCCCGGGCAAGCGCGCGCTCGAGAAGCGACCGATCAACAACATGGAGTGGGCGCTCTACTGCGACGGCGTGGCGAAGGAGGACATCTACGACGTCCTCGAGACGCCCGAGGGGCAGTCCCGCGCCTTCGCCAAGCTCGACGAGATCAAGGACGAGGTGGTCTGGTGGTCGGCCGGCGCCGAGACGCCGCAGCTGCTCGCCGACGGCGAGGTGGTGCTCGGCTCCACCTACAACGGCCGGCTCTTCGCGCTGATCGAGGAGGAGGACCAGCCGGTCGAGATGCTGTGGGACATGCAGGTCTTCGACCTCGACGGCTGGATCATCCCGGCCGGGCTGCCCGAGGAGCGGCTGAACCGGGCGCTGCACTACGTCGAGTTCGCGACGGACACGCAGCGCCTCGCGGATCAGGCCAAGTGGATCTCCTACGGGCCGGCGCGCGCCTCCTCGGCGCCGCTGGTGGGCGAGCATGCCGAGCTCGGCATCGAGATGGCGCAGCACATGCCGACCGATCCCGACAACGCCGAGAACACGCTGCTCTACAACTACGAGTGGTGGGCGGACTACCGGGACGACCTCGACGCCAAGTTCCAGGCCTGGCTGCTGCAGTGATGCGGCCGGGCGGGGCGCGCGCGCCGCGCCCCGGCCCGTTCTGACGACGGCGGCGGGACCCGGAGCGGGACCCGCCGCGCACTTCCCCGGATACGACGGAGGCGGGATACATGGCCGACATCGCGGCGGACTCCGGTCCGCAGCCGTCCGACCGGCGCCGTGAGGCGGAGCCCGAGGCGGCGCCCTCCGGTCCGCTGCTGGCGGCCGACGGGACGCCCCTCAAGGTCTCGATCCGCCGGGCCGAGGCGCGGGCTCGTCTCAGGGCGTTCCTGCTGGTGCTGCCGCTGCTCGCCTTCGTGCTGCTGACCTTCGTCGCGCCGATCGCGGACATGCTGTTCCGCTCGGTCGAGAACCAGATCGTTCCCGACACGCTGCCGCGCACGGTCGAGGCGCTGGAGAGCTGGGACCCGGAGGCGAGCGAACTGCCGCCCGAAGCGGTCTACCGCGCCTTCTATCAGGACATGCTGGAGGCGACCGAGGCGAAGATCCACACCCGCCTCGGCTCGCGCCTCAACTACGAGGAATCGGGCATGTCCTCGCTGTTCCGAAAGACCAACCAGCGGCGGCTGGGGGGCATCGATCCCGACGAACCGCTGATCCCGCAGTTCGAGGACATCGACGAGGATTACGCGACGCCCGATCCGTGGCGGATCATCCGGACCTTCTCGGCCTCTTACACGCCGGGCTACTTCCTGACGGCGGTCGACATGAAGCTGACGCCCGACGGCGTCGAGGAGGTCGCGGAGTTCCAGCAGATCTACGTCAAGCTGTTCTGGCGGACCATCGTGCTCTCGGTCACCATCACCGCGAGCTGCATCCTGCTCGGCTATCCCGTGGCTTGGCTCCTCTCGAACCTGCCGATGCGGACCTCGAACCTGCTGCTGATCCTGGTGCTGCTGCCGTTCTGGACCTCGCTGCTGGTGCGCACCTCGGCCTGGAAGGTGCTGCTGCAGGGTGAAGGCGTGATCAACGACCTTCTCGTCGGGATCGGGGCGATCTCCGATTCCGGACGGTTGGTGATGATCAACAACCAGACCGGCACCATCATCGCGATGACGCACATCCTGCTGCCGTTCATGATCCTGCCGTTGTATTCGGTGATGAAGACGATCCCGCCGAGCTATCTGCGCGCGGCCAAGAGCCTCGGCGCGACGGACTGGACGGCGTTCTGGCGGGTCTACTTCCCGCAGACGGTGCCTGGGATCGGGGCGGGGTCGATCCTCGTCTTCATCCTCGCCATCGGCTACTATATCACGCCGGAGCTGGTCGGCGGCAATTCGGGCACCTTCATCTCGAACCGCATCGCGTTCCACATCTCGACCTCGCTGAACTGGGGTCTGGCGGCGGCGCTCGGCTCGATCCTGCTGGTGCTGGTGATGGTGCTGTACTGGCTCTACGACCGCATCGTCGGCATCGACAACGTGAAGCTGGGAGGCTGAGACGATGGCGGCGCTGCAACCCTACGCGACGACCGGTCAGCGGATCTGGTGGTATTCGTTCCGCGTGATCGTCGGGCTCATCCTGTTCTTCCTGATCTTCCCGATCCTCGTGATCATGCCGCTCAGCTTCAACGCGCTGCCCTACTTCACCTTCACGCCGGGGATGCTGCGCCTCGAGGCCAACGCCTACAGCCTGGAGCACTACGTCGACTTCTTCACCAACCCGGACTGGCAGAACGCGCTCTGGAACTCGCTCTCCATCGCGCCGGCGGCGACGTTGCTGGCGACTTCGCTCGGCACGATCGCGGCGGTGGGGATCAGTCAGGGCAAGCTGCCCTACAAGGGCGCGATCATGGCGATCCTGATCTCGCCGATGATCGTGCCGCTGATCATCTCGGCGGCGGGAATGTATTTCTTCTACAGCCGCATCGGGCTGCAGGGGACCTGGTTCGGCGTGGTGCTGGCGCACGCCGCGCTCGGCACGCCCTTCGTCATCATCACGGTGACGGCGACGCTGGTCGGTTTCGACAACAGCCTGGTGCGCGCGGCGCAGAGCCTCGGCGCCTCGCCGGTGCGGACCTTCTTCACCGTGCAGATGCCGCTGATCCTTCCGGGCGTGATCTCGGGCGCGCTCTTCGCCTTCATCACCTCGTTCGACGAGGTGGTGGTGGTGCTGTTCCTCGGCTCGGCGGCGCAGAAGACCCTGCCGTGGCAGATGTTCACGGGTCTGCGCGAGCAGATCAGCCCGACGATCCTCGCGGTGGCGACGCTGCTGGTGTGCCTCTCGATCATCCTTCTGACCACGCTCGAGATCCTGCGCAGACGTTCGGAGCGGCTGCGCGGCATGTCGCCGGGCTGACCGTGCATCGAGTCGCGGGGCTGGCCGCCCTGCTGGCGCTGGCCGCCGGCGGCGCCGCGGCCGAGGTGATCGCCGCCGCCTGCCCGGGGCCGGGGGCGGCCGATCTGCTGCTGCTGCCGGAGGAGCGGTCTGCGGCGCTCGCGCCGCCGGCGGGCGGGGTGGCGGTGACCGGCGCCTACACCGGCGCCGAGCCGCGGGCGGAGGCGCGGCCGAAGCCGGTCGGGGTGTTCCTGCGGGACGGCGCGACGGTCAGCCTCGAACTTGCGCGCATGGACGGCATGCTTGTGGTCGACGCCGAGGGCGCGGCGACGCTGGCGACGACGCGGGCCGTTCCGCTCGGCGGGACGACGTTCGACCTTTCGGACCTTGCCGGGCGGATGGCCTTCGCGGAGGCGGCGGAGGCGGCCGGCGCCTCGGCCCTGCAGTCGCATCTGCTGATCCGGGACGGGGCGCTGGACCTCAGGGCGGTCGAGGGCGCGCCCACGGCGCGGCGGCGCGCGCTGATGGAGACGCCGGACGGGCGGCTTCTGCTCTGGGAGAGCGACGGGCCGCTGACGCTGCACGCGGCGGCCGAGGCGATGCGCGCCGCCCATGCGCCGGCGATGGCGCTCAATCTCGACATGGGCTCGTTCGACTTCTGCCGGCGGGGCACGGCGGAGGGTTGGCGGAACTGCGGTTTCGTCACGGCCGACACGCTGGACCGGCTCTCCAACGTGCTGGTGCTGGCGGACGATCCGGACTGCCGCTAGCGCGCGTGGCGGAGGCGCGGATCCGCCCAGTCGCGGAGGCCGTCGCCCAGCATGTTGAAGCCGATCACCGCGGCGACGATGCAGAGGCCGGGCCAGACCGCGAGGCCGGGATGGAGGTAGAGCAGCGTCTGCGCCTCCGACAGCATGCGGCCCCAGGAGGGGGTCGGCGGCTGCACGCCGAGCCCGAGATAGGAGAGCGCGGCCTCCGCCAGGATCGCGACCGCGAATTCGATGGTGGCCTGCACCATCAGCACGGCGGAGACGTTCGGCAGGACGTGGGCGAGCGCGATGGCCGTGCGGGAGCGGCCCGCGGCGCGGGCGGCCATGACGTAGTCCATGCGCTGGATCAGGTTGGCCGAGCCCCGGGCGACGCGGGCGAAGATCGGCACGTTGATGAAGGCGATGGCGAGCACCGCGTTGGTCAGCGACGGGCCGAACACCGCCGCCAGCATGATCGCGAAGAGGAGCGCGGGGAAGGCGAAGCCGAAATCGGCGAGGCGCATCACCGCCTCCTCCACCCAGCCGCCCATGGCGCTGGCCCAGAGGCCGAGCGCGGCCCCGAGCGAGCCGCCGATGCCCACGGCGAGCAGCGCGACGAGCACCGAGTTGCGCGCGCCGACGAGGAGCTGGGAGGCGACGTCGCGGCCGAACTGGTCGGTGCCGAGCCAGTGCTCGGCCGAAGGCGGCAGGAAGCGCGCCGGGATGTCGATGGCGACGGGATCGTGCGGCGTCCAGACGAGGGAGAGCAGCGCGGCGAGGAACACCGCGCCGACGAGCGCGCCGCCGAGGATCAGGCCCGGCCGGCCGACGCGCGCGGCGCCCCGCGGGGGCAGGGGGCGCGCGGGTACGGTCATTCGGCGGCCCCCTTGCGCAGGCGCGGATCGGCGAGGATGTAGGCGACGTCGACGAGGAAGTTGGCGACCACCACGGCGACCGCGAAGAACATCACCAGGGCCTGCACCGTGAAGAGGTCGCGGTTGGTGATCGACTGGAAGATCAGCCGGCCGAGGCCGGGCAGGTAGAACACGTTCTCGATCACGATGGCGCCGGTGACCACGCTGGCGAACTGCAGGCCGACGATGGTGACGATGGGGATCAGCGCGTTGGGCAGGACGTGGCGGATCAGCGTCGTCCGGCGCGAAAGGCCCTTGGCGCGGGCGGTGCGGGCGTAGTCGAGCCGCATCACCTCGAGGATCGAGGAGCGGGTGACGCGGGCGAGGATCGCGCTCTGCACCAGGGCGAGGGAGACGGTGGGCAGGATCAGCGCGCGGAGGGCGGCGACGGGATCCTCCCAGCCCGGAAACCCGCCGGGGGGCAGCCAGCGGAGCGTGACGGCGAAGACCAGCACCAGCAGGATCGCCAGCCAGAAGGCCGGGACGGCGACGCCGAACTGCGAGAGCGTCATCACCGCCCAGTCGCCGGGGCGCCCGTGGTTCAGCGCCGCCGTGACGCCGAGCGCGAGGGCGACGACGACCGTGAGCAGCGTCGCGAGGAGCGCGAGCGGCACGGTGACGGGCAGCCGTTCCACGATCAGCTCGGAGACGGGAACGGCGAAGGTGTAGCTCCGGCCGAAGTCGCCGCGGAGGGCCGCGAGGATCCACTCCAGATAACGCTCGACCACCGGGCGGTCGAGGCCGAAGCGCTCGCGGAGGGCGGCCTGCGCCTCCGGCGTCGAATCCATGCCGAGGACCACCAGCGCCGGGTCCCCGGGCAGGACGTTCATCACCGCGAAGACCACGACGGAGACGACGAGCAGCGTCAGGATCAGCGTCAGGACGCGGCGGGCGAGGAGGAGGGTCATGCAGGCTCCGGGCCGGGACGGGGCCGGAAGACGATGCCGCCCGCGCGGGGCGGGCGGCAAGGTCGGCGTCGCGGGACGGGCTCAGCCCTCCCAGCGCAGATCCTTCAGCGGCGCGAAGAGCACCGGCGAGGAGGCCCAGTAGCCCGAAAGCCCGCTCCGGTAGACGCCGAGCTTGGGGAGCTGGAACAGGAAGCCGTGCACGGCCTGCTCGGCGAGGTGGCGCTGGCCCTGCTGCAGGAGCTCGGCCAGACGCTCGGGATTCGGCTCGGTGCGGATCTCGTCCCAGAGCGCGGTGAACTCGGGGTCGTCGTAGCCGTAGAAATACTCCGGGCCGCGGGCGAAGTTGCCCATGTCGTTGGGCGAGGTGTGCGCGATGATGGTCATGTCGTAGTTGAGGTTCTTGTAGACCTCGGAGATCCAGAAGCCCCACTCGACGTTCTCGATCTTCGCATCGATGCCGGCCTCGGCCAGCTGCTGCTGGATGATCTCGCCGGAGCGCCGGGCGTAGGGGAAGTGCGGCAGGCGCATCGTGACCTCGAGGTCCTCGACGCCGGCCTCGGCCAGCAGCGCGCGCGCCTTCTCCGGGTCGTGCGGATACATGCCGGTCAGGTCGACATAGGCGGCGTGATGCGGCGGGAAGAACGAGCCGATCGGCTCGCCGTAGCCGTAATAGGCCCCCTCGACGATCGCCGGGCGGTCGAGCGCGTGGCTGATCGCGCGGCGCACCCGGACGTCGTCGAAGGGCGGGCGCGCGTTGTTCATGGCGAGGATGATCTCGCCCTCCGTCGTGCCGACGACGACGTCGAAGCGCGGATCGGCCTTGAACTGCTCCAGCGTCTCGGGCGCGGGCATGCCGGGGAAGGCGTCGATCTCCTCGGCGAGGAGGGCGGCGACGGCTGCCGGCGCCTCGCCGATGAAGCGGAACGTGATGCGCTGCATCATGCCGGGCTCGGCGTCGCGGTGGTCCTCCACCGCCTCCAGCACCAGTCGGTCGCCGCGGGTCCAGGAGGCGAATCGGTAGGGGCCGGTGCCGACGGGATCGGTCGCGTTGGTCTCGACGTCCGAGGGGTCGACGATGGACGCGTCGCCCTGCGAGAGGTTGAACAGCAGGAAGGCGTCCGGGCGGCTCAGGGTGATCACGACCGTGCGCGCGTCCGGCGCCTCGACCGAGGCGATCGGCGCGAAGACGTCCTTGGAGGGATTGACCGAGTCCTCGGCCATCGCGCGGTCGAAGCTGAACTTCACGTCGGAGCTGTCGAACGCCGCGCCGTCGTGGAAGACGGCGTCCTCGACGAGGGTGAAGGTGTAGGTCAGGCCGTCGTCGGAGACCTCCCAGCTCTCGGCCAAGGCCGGCAGCACCTCGCCCGACTCGTTCACCGTCGTCAGGCTTTCGAAGACGTTGGCGGTCAGCATCGAATCGATGGAGGCGGTGGCGTCCGCGGTCGGGTCGAGGACCGTCGGCTCCTGCTGCATCCCGATCGAGACGGAGGTCTTGGCGACGGCGAGACCGGGCGCGGCGGCGAGGGCCGCGGCGGCGAGGCCGGCGAGCAACGGTGCGGGAAGACGCATGTGGGGGGCTCCCTCGGGTTTCCGGTTCGGGCTGGTCGAAAGTCCTAGCGGCGGCTGATGACGGGCGTATGACCCTTTCGTCGCGCCGGCCGACCGTTGAACCGCGAGGCCGACGGGCGCAGGCTGATCCTATCACAACCGCTCCGGGAGAGCCGACATGGACGCCGCCCCCGCCAGCCCCGCCGCCGCCGGGAACCGCCGCTCGGCCGTGCTGCACCGGCGGCTCGACGCCGACCTGCCCGTCGCCGTGCGGGGCGAGGGCTGCTGGCTGTTCGACGCGGACGGCCGGCGCTGGTTCGACGGCTCCGGCGGGGCGGCGGTGTCCTGCCTCGGGCACGGTCATCCCGCCGTGGTCGCGGCGGTGAAGGACCAGCTCGATCGGCTGGCCTTCGTGCATTCGGCCTTCATGACCTCCGAGCCCGCCGAGCGGCTCGCGCGGCATCTGATCGACCGTGCGCCGGCGGGCTTCGGCGAGGGCGGGGTGGTGTTCCTCGGCTCGGGCTCGGAGGCGATGGAGGCGGCGCTGAAGCTGGCGCGCCAGCATTTCGTGGAGAAGGGCGAACTCTCCCGCGGGCGGATCGTCGCGCGCGACATGGCCTATCACGGGGCCACGCTCGGCGCGCTCGCGGCGGGCGGGCACCCCGCGCGGCGGGCCGCCTACGCGCCGCTCCTGATCGAGGTCGGGCGCGTGCCGGCCTGCCACCCCTATCGCGGGATGCGGGAGGGCGAGACGGAGGCCGACTACGGGCTGCGCGTCGCCGACGCGCTGGAGGCGGAGATCCTGCGACTCGGACCGGACCAGGTGGCCGCCTTCGTGGCCGAGACGGTGTCCGGCGCGACGCTCGGCTGCGTGCCCCCGGCGCCGGGCTACTTCCGCCGCATCCGGGAGATCTGCGACCGCTACGGCGTGCTGCTGATCGCCGACGAGGTGATGTGCGGGATGGGCCGCACCGGGAGCCTGTTCGCGATGGAGCAGGAGGGCGTCTGCCCCGACATCGTCGCGATCGCCAAGGGCCTCGGCGCCGGCTATCAGCCGATCGGGGCGGCGATGGCCTCGGAGCGGGTGGTCGCGCCGCTCTACGCGGGCTCTGGGACGCTGGCCAATGGGCACACCTACATGAGCCACGCCGCGGCCTGCGCCGGCGCGCTGGCGGTGCTGGAGACCTTCGAGCGCGACGGGCTGATCGAGCGGGTGAACCTCCTCGGCGATCGTCTCGCGGCGGGGCTCGCGGCGCGGCTCGGCGATCATCCGCATGTCGGGGATCTGCGGGGCCGGGGTCTCTTCCGCGCCGTCGAGATCGTGGAGGACCGCGCCGCCAAGCGGCCGTTCCCGGCGGAGCGGCGCGTCGCCGAGCGCATCAAGGCGGAGGCCTTCGCCATCGGCCTGATCTGCTATCCCGCCTCGGGCGGCGCGGACGGGCGGCTCGGCGACCATGTCCTGCTCGCGCCGCCCTTCGTGGCGAGCGAGGGGGAGATCGACGCCCTGGTGGAGATGATCGGCGCCGTGATCGAGAAGGTCGTGCCGGCCTGAACCTTCCCTCCCGCGGAGCGCGGCGCTAAGCGGGGCCGAAGCCGCAGGGAGCCCCGCCGATGACCTTCACGCCCGTCGACGCCGACGCCGCCGCCCGCCTCGCCGCCCGCCTCCTGCTCGAGGTGGAGGCGGTGAACTTCCGGCCGGAGGAGCCGTACCGGCTGACCTCGGGTCTCGCCTCGCCGGTCTACGTCGACTGCCGCAAGCTGATCTCGTTTCCGCGCACGCGCGCCGCGCTGATGGACCTGATGGTCGCGCGGCTGATCGCCGAGGCCGGGGCGGAACGCTTCGACGCGGTGGCGGGCGGCGAGACCGCGGGCATCCCCTTCGCCGCCTGGGTGGCCGAGCGGATGGGCCTTCCGATGCTCTACGTCCGCAAGAAACCCAAGGGCTTCGGGCGCGGCGCTCAGATCGAGGGTTGGTTCCCGGAGGGCGCGAACGTGCTCCTGGTGGAGGATCTGACCACCGACGGCGGCTCCAAGCTCGTCTTCGTCGAGGCGCTGCGCGCCGCCGGCGCCGAGACCACCGACACCGCGGTGATCTTCTTCTACGACGTGTTCCCCGGCGCGCGGGACCGGCTGGGCGAGGCCGGCCCCGCACAGCACTGGCTGGCGAGCTGGCGCGCCCTTCTGGCGGCGGCGCGCGCCGGCGACGCGCCCGGCCGGCGCTTCGACGCGGGCGCGCTCGATCAGGTGGAGGCGTTCCTCGCCGATCCCTACGGCTGGTCCGGCGCGCATGGCGGCAAGGCCGGCCCGGACTGAGGCGCTCAGGGCGCGATCCAGCGGCCGGCCCAGCCGTCCATCGCCCGGAAGCGGGCGCGGCGGTGGCGATCCTCGCCCAGATGCAGGGTCTCGATCTCCGTCAGGCGAAGGCGCAGCGGCAGGAAGCGCGCGGGATCGGGCGTCGGGTCGTGATCCTCGGGGCGCGCCAGCGGGGCGCCGGGCGGCGGCGTGCCGCCGTAGGCGAGGCGCGCGCCCTCCGGGATTCGGGCCCAGCGCGCCTCGGCCTCGTCGCCCGTGACCGCCTCGGCCCGCGCCGCGAGGCGGAGCTGGAGGCGCGCGCGGGCGTCCCAGACGTGCAGCGCGGAGCGGGGATCGCGGGCCAGTTCGGCGGCCTTGCCGGAGGCGGCGTCCGTATGCACCTCCAACGTCGCGGCGGCCGGATCGGCGGCGCGCAGCACCACGGTGCGCAGCGCCGGCGCGCCGCCGGCGTCGACGGTGGCGAAGGTCGGGTGGCGCGCCGGCGCGCGGCGGTCGGCGACCCCGCGGCCGAGGCGGCGCCAGACCTCGGCCAGCGTGTCCTCGAGCGTCGTCTCCCAGCCCATGCCCGGCTCCCTTCGGCGTCGACGGACGGCGCAGCCTAGCGCGGCGCGCGTCCCGGTCGAGCCCGCCGTGCGCCGTTGACGCGCCGCCCCGGCTCGCCTATCCGAAGAGGGGCGCGGGCATGGTGAAACGGTATCACACGAGCCTTCCAAGCTCTTGTTGCGGGTTCGATTCCCGCTGCCCGCTCCAGTCCCTCTTCGGAACCGCGGCCGCGCCGCGGCGTTCTGGGGAGCATGTCCGACGCAAGACGCCTTTCGATCGCCGAGCCGGCGCGGACGCCGCGGCTCGACCTCGTGCTCGGCTGGGCGGCGACGCTGCCGCTGGTCGCGGCGGCCGTCGCGCCTTGGGCGCTCGGCGAGGCCGGTGGCGCGATCCGCGCCGCGATCGCCTACGGCGCGCCGCTGCTCGCCTTTCTCGGCGGGGTGCGCAGGGGCCTCAGCTTCCGCACCGAGGGCGGTCCGACGCGCGGCCAGGTGGCCATGGCGCTCACGCTCTTCGGCCTGGCGCTGGTCGGGCTCTTCGCGGCGCTCTCCGGGGCGCCGGGCGCCGGGCTGCTGGCGTTGACGACGGGCTTCGCGCTCTGCCTCGCGCTCGACCCCCCGGCGGCGCGCAGGGGCGAGGCGCCGCCCTATTTCGCCCGGCTGCGCCCGCCGCAGATGTCGGTCGCCGTCGCCGCGCTCGGCGCGCTCGTCCCCTTCGCGCTCTGAGTCGGCGGAACGGTTGCGGAGCGGGGCGTTTGCGTCTATTCGCGCGCCGTCTCTGCGCGGCCCGGCGGACGGGTCGGACCCAACCTGAGGAATAGGGCGATGGCGAAGGCGAAGTTCGAGCGCAACAAGCCGCACGTGAACATCGGGACGATCGGTCACGTGGATCACGGCAAGACGACGCTGACGGCGGCGATCACG
>JAWLFJ010000034.1:0-31710 GCA_041685625.1 Paracoccaceae bacterium
CTGGGGCTCGGGGTCGCCCATCGCGACGCCGCGGCTCGCGGTCGCGGCCACCGGCCCGGCCGGCGTGACGTAGGGCGTCGCGGCCAACGCGGCGCGCAGCCGCTCGGCCGCGGCCTCCGCCTCGGGCCGGGTGGCGCCGGGCAGGGCGATGCAGAACTCCTCGCCGCCGAGCCGCGCCACGAGGTCGGCCGCGCGGGTCTCGGCCCGCAGCCGCGCCGCGACGCCCTTCAGCACCGAATCGCCCGCCGCGTGGCCGAGGCGGTCGTTGATCTCCTTGAAGCGGTCGAGATCCAGCATCAGCACCGCGAGCGGGCGGCGCGCCTCGGAGCAGCCGGCGATCAGGCGCGCCAGATGCGGCTCGGCGTAGCGGCGGTTGTAGAGGCCCGTCAGCGGATCCTGCGCCGCGAGCATGAGCCCGTCGCGCAGCGCCGCGCGCAGCGCCTCGCCGCGGCGGCGCCGGCGCAGCTCCGCCCGGAGGCGCGCGGCGAGCTCGGCCGGATCCGGCGGCGCCGGCGCCACGTCGGCGGCGCCGAGATCCAGCGCCGGCGCCGTGGCCGAGAGCGCCGTCTCCTCCAGCACCGCGACGATCCCGGTCTCGCGCAGGGCCGGGCGCGCGCGCAGATGGGCGATGAGGCGCAGCGTGGCCTCCGCCGCGCCGCCGATCTCGAGAAGGATCAGCTCCGGCGCCCCACGCTCGGCGGCGGCGAGGCCCTCCGCCGCGCCCGCCGCCTCCGCCGGCGTGCCGAGGGCGCGCGACAGCTCGCGCGCGCGGAGCCCGGCGGCGGGCCCGACGACGAGGAGCCGGCCGGCGGGCTCGGGCTCTTCCGTCCAGCGCCCCGCCCATCCGCCCGGCGGCGGGGGAAGCTCCAGCTCCAGCGCCGTCTCTTCGCGCAGACGCAGCGCATCGAGCATCGCCTTCGAGCGCAGCAGCCGACGCAGGCGGGCCGAGAGCTCGTCCGCCTCGATCTCCGGCGCGAGGATGTCGTCCGCCCCGGCCCCGAGCCCGGCGAGCCGCGCCGCCCGCGCCGGGCGCGGCGCGATCATCACCACCGGCAGATGCTGCGCCGAGGGATCGGCCTTGAGCGCCCGGCAGAGCCCGAGGCCGCGCGGACCGGCATCGGCGATCACGAGGTCGATGCCCCTGGTCGGGGCGCCGCCGCGGGAGGCCTCGGCCACCTCGAAATAGCCGGCCTCCAGCGCTCGCGCGAGCCGGCGTCTCAGGTCCTCGGCCATCGCCGTGAGCAGAATCCGTCCCGTCATCTCGCCACGCCGCCGGCGCTCCCGCCGCCTCGCCCCGCGCCGCCCGACGCGGCGGCTTTGACGAAAGCTGGCGGCAAATGATTAAGGAGGCGTTAGGGGGCATTGCCGACCGTTCGCGAACCGCCCCCTCCGCCTCGACCGACCCGCCGCCTCGCGACCCCGGCCGCCGAACGTCCGGATTCGCTTCCGAAGCGCGCCGGAACCCTCCACGGACGCCGCCCGGATCGGGCGGAACGATACCCGAACACACCTCCTCCCCCGCATCGGAACGAGACCTCGCCAATGACCCCCGACGCCGCCGAAACCCTGGCCCTAGAGGCCCTCGCCTGGCTCGCCGCGGACGAGGAGGCGCTGACCGCCTTCCTCGCCGCCGCCGGCGCCGACCCGGCCGAACTGCGAAGCCGTGCCACGGATCCGGAATTCCTGGGCTTTGTCATGGACTTCATGCTGTCGGACGAGGACCGCCTCGTCGCCTTCTGCGACGCCGCCGGACGCCCCTACGACGCGCCGATGCGCGCCCGCGCCACGCTGCCCGGCGGGGACCTGCCGCACTGGACCTGAGGGGCGCCGACGACGCTTGCCGACTCGGCGCCGTCCCTGCGATCCTGGCGGGATGAGCCTCCCCCCCGGATTCATCGAAGAGCTGCGCCAGCGGGTCAGCCTCGCCGATCTCGTCGGCCGCAAGGTCTCGTGGGACCGCGCCAAGACCAACGCCGGTCGCGGCGACTGGTGGGCGCCGTGCCCCTTCCACCAGGAGCGCACCGCCTCCTTTCACGTGCTCGAGCGCGAGGGCCGCTACTACTGCTTCGGCTGCCAGGCCAAGGGCGACGCCATCACCTTCCTGCGCGAGACCGAGAACATGGGCTTCATGGACGCGGTCGAGCTCCTCGCCCGCGAGGCCGGGATGCCGATGCCCGCGCAGGACCCGCAGGCCGCGGCCCGGGCCAAGGCGCGCGACGCGCTGGCCGAGGCGATGGAGGCCTGCGTGCAATGGTACCGCCTGCAGTTGCGCGCGGCCAAGGGCGAGGCCGCGCGGGCGTATCTCGCGGGCCGGGGCCTCGACGAGGCGACGCTGGCGCGTTTCGAGATCGGTTTCGCGCCCGAGGACCGCCGCGGCCTCGCGGAGGCGATGGCGGCCAAGGGGATCGGCGAGGACGCTCTGATCCGCACCGGCATGCTGATCCGTCCCGAGGAGGGCGGTCCGCCCTTCGACCGCTTCCGAGGGCGCATCATGTTCCCCATCCGCGACGCCCGCGGACGCTGCATCGCCTTCGGCGGACGGGCGACGCTCGAGTCGCAGAAGGCGAAATACCTGAACTCGCCGGAGACCGAACTCTTCGACAAGGGCGCGAGCCTCTACAATCACGGCCCCGCCCGCGCCGCGGCGGGCAAGGCCGACCGGCTGGTCGTGGCCGAGGGCTACATGGACGTCATCGCCCTGCACCGGGCCGGCGTGGAGGAGGCGGTCGCCCCCCTCGGCACCGCGGTGACCGAGCGCCAGCTCGCGCTGCTCTGGCGCATGGCGGACGAGCCGATCGTGGCGCTCGACGGCGACGCGGCGGGGCTTCGCGCGGCGGCGCGGCTCGGCGGGATGGCGCTCGGCGCGCTCGCGCCCGGCAAGTCGCTGCGCTTCGCGCTGCTGCCGGAGGGCAAGGATCCCGACGACCTTCTGGCGCTGGAGGGGCCGGCGGGGATCGTGCGGGTGCTGGAGGCCGCCGAGCCGCTGGTCGAGACGATGTGGCGCGACGCGCTGGCGGGGCGGGACCTTTCCACGCCCGAGCGCCGGGCGGCCTTCGAGGCCGAACTCCGCGCCCGGCTGAAGCGCATTCCCGACGACGCCGTGCGCGCCCATTACGCCGCCGCCTTCCGCGAACGGCGCGACGCCCTGTTCCGGCCGCAGGGCGGACGCGGCGGGCCTCCGCGTGGCTTCGGCGGGCGGCGCTTCGTCGGACAGGGCGGGCGGGGCGGGCGTTTCGGCCTGCGCGCCGGCTTCGGCTTCGCCGAGGCCGGCTCCGCCGAGCCGACGCCGGAGACGCGGCGCAGCCTTCTCGTCACCGCCGACGAGGCGACCGAGGCCCGCATCCGGGAAAGCGCGATCCTCTGGGGCGCGCTCCACCACCCCGAGACGGCCGAGCGGCACGAGGACGCCCTGCGCGGCCTGCCCTTCATGCATCGCGATCTCGCGGACATGCTCGACAGGCTGCTGGACGCGCTGCCCGACGCCCTCGCCGCGGAGGATCCGGCGGAGGCGCTTCGCGCGGCGCTCGAAGCCGGGATCGGCGCCGATCCGCGGCCCTTCCTCACGACCGAGCGGCTTTCGCTGACGCGCGCGCTCGGTCCGGGTTCCGCCCGCGGAGAGGTCGAGGTCGCCTTCGCCGAACTCGTGGACCGTCACGCGGTGTTCCTCTCGGCGGCCGAGGAGAGCCGCGCGGCGGAGGATGACATTTCGCTCGAGACGGCCGATGAAATCGCGCACCGTCTGGCCTACATCAGTCTTCAACGCGAGGCGGCGGCCCGACGGCGGTCCGGACCCGAGGGGGACGCCGAGGACGAGGCCCGCCTTTCGGCCCGGCTGGAGGCGCTGCGCGCCGAGGCACCGTGGCAACGCGGACCCGGTCGGGGAACGAAATTCCGCAGGGGGTGATTCGATGGACGAATCACCTATATCGCGGCAGACGGATGCTCTCGCGCCAAGCGCGCCGCGGGCGGGGACGACGGTCTCCGACGCGCCGCGGGCGACCCGGAGGACTTGATGGCGGCGAAAGACGTGGACGAGACGAAGGAAGACGAGCAGGTCGAGCCTTCCGGTCCGATGCTCGACATGAGCCAGGCGGCGGTCAAGAAGATGATCGCCAACGCCAAGGCCAAGGGCTACCTCACCTACGACGAGCTGAACCGGGTGCTTCCGCCCGAGCAGGTGTCCTCGGAGCAGATCGAGGACGTCATGTCCCTTCTCTCCGAGATGGGCGTGAACGTCGTCGAGGAGGAGGAGGGCGAGGCCGAGGACGGCGAGAAGACCTCCGACGCCAAGGAGCTGGTCCAGGTCCAGACCCAGTCCGAAAGCCTCGACCGCACCGACGATCCGGTGCGGATGTATCTGCGCGAGATGGGCTCGGTCGAGCTGCTGTCCCGCGAGGGCGAGATCGCCATCGCCAAGCGCATCGAGGCCGGGCGCGGCACCATGATCTCCGGGCTCTGCGAGAGCCCGCTGACCTTCCAGGCGATCACGATCTGGCGCGACGAGCTTCTCGAGGAGAAGATCATGTTGCGCGACGTGATCGACCTCGAGACGACCTTCGGCGCCGCGATGGAAGGCGACGAGGAGGCCGAGGAGGTCGTCGACGCCGCGGGCGCCACCACGCCGGCCGCTCCGGCCGCCGCCGCTCCTTCGGCAGCGGCGGAGGGGGCGACGGACGGGGCCGCCGGGCCGGGGGTCGAGGCCGAGGAGGCCGAGGAGGAGGACGAGCAGGCGAACCTTTCGCTCGCCGCCATGGAGGCGGCGCTCAAGCCCGACGTTCTCGCCAAGCTCGACCGCATCGCCGACGACTACACGCGTCTGCGCGAGATGCAGGTGAGCCGGATCGGCGCCGCGCTGTCCGAGAAGCTGCATTTCTCGGCGCACGAGGAGCTGGAGTATCAGCGCCTGCGGTCGGAGATCGTCACCCTCGTCAACGAGCTGCATTTCCACAACAACCGCATCGAGGCGTTGGTCGACCAGCTCTACGGCATCAACCGCAGGCTGATCACGCTGGAAAGCGCGCTCGTGAAGATCGCCGACCAGTGCAAGGTCGACCGCAAGCAGTTCATCGACGAGTATCGCGGCTCGGAGCTCGACCCGGGTTGGCTGGAACGCGTCGGCGCCCTCAAGGGCAAGGGCTGGGCGCTGTTTCTTCAGAAGCACGGCGCGAAGGTCGAGGAGATCCGCGGGGAGGTCGGCCAGATCGGCCGTCACGTCGGTGTCGACATCGGCGAGTTCCGCCGCATCGTGCAGACGGTGCAGAAGGGCGAGAAGGAGGCGCGGCAGGCCAAGAAGGAGATGGTCGAGGCCAATCTCCGCCTCGTGATCTCGATCGCCAAGAAGTACACCAACCGCGGGCTGCAGTTCCTGGACCTGATCCAGGAGGGCAACATCGGCCTGATGAAGGCTGTGGACAAGTTCGAGTACCGCCGCGGCTACAAGTTCTCCACCTATGCCACCTGGTGGATCCGGCAGGCCATCACGCGGAGCATCGCGGACCAGGCGCGGACCATCCGCATCCCTGTCCACATGATCGAGACGATCAACAAGCTTGTGCGGACCGGGCGGCAGATGCTGCACGAGATCGGGCGCGAGCCGACGCCGGAGGAGCTGGCGGCCAAGCTGCAGATGCCGCTGGAGAAGGTCCGCAAGGTGATGAAGATCGCCAAGGAGCCGATCTCCCTCGAGACGCCGATCGGCGACGAGGAGGACAGCCAGCTCGGCGACTTCATCGAGGACAAGAACGCGATCCTGCCCTTGGATTCGGCGATCCAGTCGAACCTCAAGGACACCACGACCCGTGTCCTCGCCTCGCTGACCCCGCGCGAGGAGCGTGTGCTGCGCATGCGCTTCGGCATCGGCATGAACACCGACCACACCCTCGAGGAGGTCGGCCAGCAGTTCTCCGTTACCCGCGAGCGCATCCGCCAGATCGAAGCCAAGGCGCTGCGCAAGCTGAAGCACCCGAGCCGGTCGCGGAGGCTGAGGAGCTTCCTCGACGGCTGATGCGACGCGGCGCGGTCCGCCCGTCGGCGGGCCGCGCCGTCCCGTTTCCCACGGAATCGTTGCGCAGGCGGGCCGCGAGCGCCATCTTTTAGGGATGATCTCGTTCGAGCGGCATGCCTTCGAGTCTCGGCCGGATCGCTCCCGCTACACCCGGGCGGAACGTCTCGTGGACGTGGTGGTGCACGTGTCCGGCCTCGCGCTCGCCGTGCCGGCGGCGATCGCGCTGATCGCGGCGGCGGCGATGTTCGACGGCCGCGCCGCGATCGTCGCGGCGGTCGCGATCTACGCCGCGGGGCTGCTGGCGATGCTCGGCTGCTCGGCCGCCTATCACATGATCGACGTGCCGCGCTGGTCCGAGATGCTGCGCCGGCTCGATCACGCCGCCATCTACGTCAAGATCGCCGCGACGCAGACGCCCTTTGCGGTGATGGTGGGCGGAGGGCACGCCGGATGGCTGATCGGCTCGGTCTGGACCGCGGCGCTGGGCGGCGCTCTCGGCAAGCTGCTGTTCCCGCGGCGTCTGGCACGGATCTCCCTTCCGCTCTACCTCGTCCTCGGCTGGGCGGGGGTGGCGCTGTTCTGGCCCGATCCCTCCGCCATGCCGCTCGCCACGCCCACGGTTTCGCTGATGGTCGCCGGCGGGCTGCTCTACACCGCCGGCGTGGGCTTCTTCCTCGCGGAGCGTCTGCCCTTCCACAACGCCATCTGGCACGCCTTCGTGCTCGCCGCGACGCTCGCCTTCCTCGGTGCCGTCGGGGCGGAAATCGGCCTCCGGGCCTCGGTCGGAGCGGCGTCCGCCGTCTGAGCGTGCTCAGCCGTGCGGCGTCGCGTCGAAGTCCGCGTCCGGATTGGTCTCGAACGGGAAAGGTCCCGGAAAGCCGTCGACGGGCACGGTCTTGACCGTCAGGCCGGTGTCGGGCCGCCAGTCGTGCAGTCGGATCGCGGGAGGCTCCAGCGTGAAGCCGAAGATCTCGCCGGTGGCGGGGGGGATCTGGACGCCGACCGCCGGGCAGGCGGCGACGAGGGAGCCGGCCCAGTGCCGCTCGGCGGCGGCGTGGACGTGGCCGCAGGCGAGGCGGAGCGGGGGCGCGGCGGAGACGGCCTCGGCGGCCGGGGCCTCGCCCTCGAACACGAAGCGGTCCATGTGGGCGAGGCCCATCGGGCAGGGCGGATGGTGCAGGAAGACCAGCGCGGCCTCGGCGCCGGTCAACGCCTCGCCGAGGCGTGCGGCGCGGGTCGCGCAGAGGCGGCCGGCGGTGCGCCCCTCGTCGACGGTGTCGACTCCGATCAGGCGGAGGCCGTCAAGCTCCTCCCGCCATTCGAGAAAATCGCCCTCCCAGCTCTGCGCGGGGAAGGCCGCGCGCATCCGGTCCCGGACGTCGTGATTGCCGGGGACGAGGCGCAGCGGCGCCTTCAGGCCCGACAGGATCTCCGCCGCGAGGCCGTATTGCGCCTCCCCGCCGCCGTCCACCACGTCGCCGGTATGGACCACGAGATCGGGGGCGAGGGCGTTCGCCCGTTCCACCGCCGCGGCGAGCTTGGCCGCCATGTCGACCCGCCCTTTCCAGAGCGTGCCGGGCGCGACGACGTGGCTGTCGGTGATCTGGGCGATGCGCATGGGAGCCTCGTGTTCGGGTGTCGTTCCGGCGCGTCCGGTCGGGTGTTCGGGCATCGTTCCAGCCAGGTCCGCGAGGTCAGCCTCCCGCGACGCGCCGCTCGCGCCAGAAGGTGTAGAGGCCGGCCGCGACGATGATGGCGGCGCCGAGCCAGGTGGCGGCGTCCGGCCTCTCGGCGAACAAGAGGAAGCCGAGCAGCATCGACCAGATCAGGATGGTGTAGCGGAACGGCGCGATGAAGCCGATGTCGCCGACCCGCATCCCCTGCACGCCGAAGACGTAGCCGACGAGGATCGCCGCCGCGGCGCCGGCGAGGCCGAGCAGCGTCGGCCCGTCGAGCGGGACCCAGACGCCCTGCACCGCGACCCCGGCGGCGCCGAGGATCACGAGCACCGACGTCGTCACGACGGTGACGAAGAGCGAATGCACCCCGCGGCCGAGCTGGCGCGTCGCCGCGTCGCGGAGCGTCACGAAGCCGACCGCGGCGAGCGCCCAGACCGCGTTCGGGTCGAAGTCGGCGGCGCCGGGGCGCACCAGCACCAGCACCCCGGCGAAGCCCACGAGGATCGCGAGCCAGCGTCGCCAGCCCACCCGCTCGCGGAGGAAGAGCGCCCCGACCAGCGTCAGCGACAGCGGCAGCGTCTGCAGGATCGCCGAGACGGCGGCCAGCGGCATCCGGAACAGCGCGGTGAGGATGCAGATCACGGCGCCGATCTCGCCCACCGCACGGGCCGCCATCCAGCCGACGTCGCGCCGGGGCGGCAGCCGGTGCAGCGCGCCGAAGGCGTAGGCGATGACGACGACCATCGCCATGGCGAAGAGGCTGCGCAGCAGCACCGCCTGGAACAGTCCGATGCCGGGCCCGACCAGCTTCATCAGCGCGTCGTTCACCGCGAAGCCGAGCATCGAGAGCGCGATGAAGCCCGCGCCTTGCAGGTTCTCGGCCTTGGTGGCGGGCAGGGGGACGGAGACGGGCATCGGGCCTCGGCCGGCGGCGGACGTCTCTCTCTTTCGGGGGCCGGGCGGCCGGGGTCAAGGGAGCCTCCCTCGGCGCGCCCTTTCGGCGATCCGCGTCGGGACGTCGTCGTCGGCGGAAGGACGGCCGCCTTCGACGCCGTCCGATGGATCGGAGCGCCGATCGCGGATCCGCCTTGGCGGATCGGCGGCGGCGCGAGGGGGGTCGATCCCCCCGAGCGGCGCAGCCCCCGCCAAGGGGCGGGCCGCGTCTTTCCCCGGAGGGCCCGGCGGGGCTAACTGCCGGCATGAGCCGCGGGCGCCCCGAGATTCTCTTTCCCCTCTTCGCCGAGGTCACGACGCTGGAGGGCGTCGGGCCGAAGAGCGCGAAGCTGATGGCGCGGCTCGGCGTCGAGACGCCGCGGGACCTGCTGTTCCTGGCGCCGGTCCGGGTCGTCGACCGGCGTCCGCGCCCCTCGCTGATGGGCGTGCCGGACGGCGACGTCGCGACCGTGCCCGTGCTGGTGGAGGAGCATCGCCCCTCGCGCGGGCGTGGGCCGCACCGGGTCGTCGTGCGCGACGAGGCCGGCGGCTTCGTGCTGGTCTTCTTCCGTATGCATGAGGAGAGCCTCAACCGGATGCTGCCGGTGGGCGAGACGCGGGTGGTCTCCGGCAAGGTCGAGAGCTGGGAGGGGGTGCGCCAGATCACGCATCCCGAGCATGTCGTGACCCCGGCCGAGGCGGAGGCGCTGCCGCCCTTCGAGCCGGTCTATCCGGGGACGGAGGGGCTCGTGCCGCGGGTCCTGACCAAGGCCGTCGCGGCGGCGCTCGACCTCGCGCCGCGGCTGCCGGAATGGATCGAGCCGGGGCTGTTCGCCGCGAGGCGCTGGGCGCCCTGGCGCGAGGCGCTGGAGATCCTGCACCGGCCCGGGGACGAGGCGGCGCTGGCGGCGCGACCCGCCGCGCGCGACCGGCTCGCCTATGACGAGCTGCTGGCGCATCAGGTGGCGCTGGCGCTGGCGCGGGAGACCCGGCGCAAAGGCAAGGGCCGCCCGACCGCCGGCGACGGGCGGCTGCGGCGCGCCGCGCTCGCCGCACTGCCCTACGCGCCGACCGGGGCGCAGGCGCGCGCCGCCGAGGAGATCGCCGCCGACATGGCCGCGGAGACGCGGATGAACCGGCTGCTGCAGGGCGACGTCGGCTCCGGCAAGACGCTGGTGGCGCTGCTGGCGCTGCTGGTGGCGGTGGAGGCGGGCGGGCAGGGCGCCTTCATGGCGCCGACCGAGATCCTGGCGCGCCAGCATCTGGCGGGGCTGGCGCCGCTGCTGGCGCCGCTCGGCCTCGAGCCGGTGCTGCTGACGGGGCGCGACAAGGGGCGCGAGCGGGCGGCGAAGCTGGAGGCGGTGGCCTCGGGCGCCGCGCCGATCGTGATCGGCACGCATGCGCTCTTCTCGGAGGACGTGGCGTTCCGCGACCTCCGCCTCGTGATCGTGGACGAGCAGCACCGTTTCGGGGTGCGCCAGCGGCTCAAGCTCTCCTCCAAGGGGCTGCGGCCGGACGTGCTGGTGATGACGGCGACGCCGATCCCGCGCAGCCTCGCGCTGGCGCATTTCGGGGACATGGATCTGAGCGTGCTGGACGAGAAGCCGCCGGGCCGCCAGCCGGTGGAGACGGCGCTGGTCAGCGCGGCCCGCCATGACGAGGTGGTCGCGCGGCTGGGCCGGGCGTTGGCCGAGGGGCGGCGCGCCTACTGGGTCTGCCCCTTCGTGGAGGAGAGCGACGAGGGCGAGGCGGCCTCCGCCGAGGAGCGGGCGCGGGTGCTGCGTCAGGCGCTGCCGGGGGTGACGGTGGCGATGGTGCACGGGCGGCTCGCCCCGGCGGAGAAGGACGCGGCGATGGCCGATTTCGCCGCCGGGCGGGCGCAGGTGCTGGTGGCGACCACGGTGATCGAGGTGGGCGTGGACGTGCCCGAGGCGACGATCATGGTGATCGAGGGCGCCGAGCGCTTCGGGCTGGCGCAGCTGCACCAGCTGCGCGGGCGCGTCGGGCGGGGGCGCGGCGCCTCGACCTGCCTTCTGATGTACGACCCGCCGCTGACCGAGGCGGGGCGGGCGCGTCTGACCGTGATGCGCGAGACCGAGGACGGCTTCCGCATCGCCGAGGAGGATCTGCGGCTGCGGGGCATGGGCGATCTGCTCGGCGCGCGGCAGTCGGGCCTGCCGGAGTTCGGCATCGCCGACGCCGAGCGCGACGTGGACCTGATGGCCGCGGCGCGCGACGACGCGCGGCTGCTGGTGGCGACCGATCCGGGTCTCGAGGGGCCGCGCGGCGAGGCGATGCGCGTGCTCTTGTGGCTGATGCAGGCGGACGAGGCGATCCGGATGCTGAAGGCCGGGTGAGGGCGTCTCGTTCCGGTTCCGTGTCTTTATGTTCCCTTAATGTTCTTGACTCGAATCGAACGGGTGGGGAACATGAGGGCAACGAAACGGAACATGGATCAAGGAGCGCCCGTCATGCGCATGCTCGCCAGGATCGCCGCCGACGCGCCCCGCCACGCGCTGGAGGACGCCGCAGGGCTCGCCGCGCTCTGCCTGATGGTGGCGGTCGGGTTCTCGGTCACCGCGCTGATCTGACGCCGTCCGCGGCCGCGGCGCGGTCGTCCTTCCGCCGGCTCCCTCGTCCGGCGGCTCCGGCCTCGCCTGCTCGCCGGAGGGACCGCGCCCGCCGCCCGCCTGCCGCCGCGCGCCCGCCCGGAAACCGGGCCGGCCGCGGCGGCTTTTTTTACGTGCCGTCGCGGGCGGCCAGAGCCTCGTCCATCGCGGCGAGCGTCGCCTCGAGGCTGAGCAGGATCGAGGCGTGGCGGTTCTTGTAGTCCTTGGCGGGGCGCAGCGCCTCGAACCCCTCGAAGGGCGCGCCGGGGACCGGGCCGTCCGACTTCAGCATCGCCTTCAGGGCGTCGCGGGCGGCGGCGATCTCGTCGCGCGAGCGGCCGACGACCTCTGCGCCGAGCACGGCGGCGGAGGCCTGGCCGAGGGCGCAGGCCTTCACGTCCTGCCCGAAGGCGGCGATGCGGCCGTCCTCGTCCAGACTCACGCCGACCTCGACGGTGGAGCCGCAGAGGGGCGAGCGCTTGCGCACGGTCGCTTCGGCGCCCTCCAGCCGGCCGGCATGGGGGATGTCGGAGGCGAGGGCGAGGATGCGCTTGGAGTAGAGGCCGATCAGGTCCTCGGTCGCGGCGTCGGTCATGCTCTTTCTCCTCGGGCCGGCTCCACCCCTAGATAGCCTCGCGCAAGGGCGTGTAAAAGGTGCGCTCGTCGCACCTTCCCGTCGCCGATCCCGGAGCCTGCCGCCATGACCGACGCCGCCGTCTTCGACCCCGAGAGCCTCGGCTGGGACGAGCGCGGGCTGATCCCCGCGATCGCGCAGGACGACGCGACGGGCGAGGTGCTGATGCTCGCCTGGATGAACCGCGAGGCGCTGGCCGAGACGCTGGCGACGGGGCGGGTGTGCTACTGGTCGCGCTCGCGCGAGGCCTTGTGGCGGAAGGGCGAGAGTTCGGGCCACGTGCAGCGGCTGGCGGATCTTCGGATCGACTGCGACCGGGACGTGGTGCTGATGCGCGTGTCGCAGACCGGGCCCGCCTGCCACACCGACCGGCGGAGCTGCTTCTACGTCGCCGTCCGGGACGGGCGGGAGGTGGAGCTGATGGCGCCCGAGGAGGCGTGAGGGCGCTTCCGCCGTCTTGGCCGGCGCGGCTGTCGCGCGGGGCGCTGGGGCGGTTGGCGGGCGGTCTCGCCGTCGGGGCGGCGGGCGGCGCCGCGGCGGAGGCGGCGGGGGTGCCGCTCGCCTGGATGCTGGGGGCGCTGTTCCTTTGCATGGCCGTCAGGATGGCGGGGGCGCCGATCGAGGTTCCGGTCTGGTTCCGCACGCTGTTCATGGGACTGATCGGCCTGTTCCTCGGCGAGAGTTTCGCGGGGGTGGGCTGGGCCGAGCTCGCGCGCTGGCCGCTGACGCTGGCGGCGGCGGTGCTCTACGTCCCGGCCGGCGCGGCGCTGGGCTATCTGCTGCTGAGCCGCGCTGCGGGGTTCGAGCGGGGCACGGCGCTCCTCTCGGCGCTGCCGGGGGGACTGACGGCGGTGGCGATCTTCGCGGACGAGGCGGGGGGCGATTCGCGGCGGGTCGCGCTCTCGCACGCGTTCCGGGTGGCGCTGGTGATCCTGATCGCGCCGGCGGTGGCCTTCGGGCTGCTGGGCCTGCCGGAGCCGACGGCGGAGAGCTTCGCGTCGCTGGGCGTGATCGGGGCGGGGGATTTCGCCTTGCTCGCCGCGGCCTCGGCGCTCGCGGCCTTTGGCATGGCGCGGGTCGGCTGGCCGGTGCCCTGGCTGCTCGGCCCGCTGGCGGCGAGCGCGGCGCTCAGGATGCCGGGTCTGATCGAGGGCGGGCTGCCGGCCTGGACGGTGGAATGGGCGCTGCTGGTCGCCGGGGCCTCGATCGGGACGCGGTTCCACGGCGTCGGCTGGCGCGTCTTCGCCTCCGTCGCGCTCTGGACCGGGGCGGTCACGGCGCTGCTGATGGCGCTTTCGACCGGCTTCGCGCTGGCGGTCTGGTGGGGCCTCGGGGCGCCGCTGTTCTCGGCGCTGCTGGCCTATGCGCCCGGGGGCGTGGCGGAGATGAGCCTGATCGCCATCGCCATCGACGCGGATCCGGCCTTCGTCGCGACGCACCACATGGCGCGGATCTTCGCGATCCTGTTCGCGCTGCCGCTGATCGCGGGCCGGCTCAGGCGGCTGCTGGCGGAAGACCGAGCCTTGCGCGGATCGCCGCCGGAGTCTCCCCAGCCGCGCGAAGCTCCCTGATCCCCGCGTCGCGGTCGCGCTTGGCGAGACGGCGCCCCTCCGCGTCCCGGATCAGGCGATGGTGGCGATGCACCACCGGCGGCAGGCCGAGCAGGGCCTGCAGCAGCCGATGCAGCGGCGCGGCGGCGAAGAGGTCCTCGCCCCGCGTGACGTGGGTCACGCCCTGGTGGGCGTCGTCGACCGTGACCGAGAGGTGGTAGCTGGTCGCGACGTCCTTGCGGGCGAGGACGACGTCGCCGCAGCGATGCACGAGCCAGTCGGCGTCGAGGGGGAGGCGGCCGGTCTCGCCCTGCGGACCGCGGCCGACCTCCTCCACCGCGAGGGCCTCGACGGCCTTCGGCCCGCCGAGGGCGGCGACGGCGGCGGCCGTGTCGAGGCGGAGCGCGGCGGGCTTGCCGGGCTCGGGCCCCTCGACGCGGCAGGTTCCGGGGTAGGGCGCGCCGTCCGGCCCTTCGGGGCCGGGCGCGAGGCCGGGCGCGGTCTCCTGCGGCGCCGCCAGCGCCTCGGCGATGTCGCGGCGGGTGCAGGTGCAGGGGTAGAGCAGGCCGCGGGCCGCGAGGGCGTCGAGCGCGGCGCGGTAGGCGGGCATGCGTGCGGACTGGTGCAGCACCGGCGCCTCCCAGTCGAGGCCGAGCCAGGCGAGATCCTCGAGGATCGCCGCCTCGAACTCCGGTCGGGCGCGGCCCCGGTCGATGTCCTCGATCCGCAGCAGGAAGCGCCCGCCGGCGGCGCGTGCGGCGTCATGGGCGAGCATCGCCGAGAAGGCGTGGCCGAGATGCAGGAAGCCGTTCGGGGACGGCGCGAAGCGTTCGACGACCGGGAACATGCGGAACCTCCGGCGAAGGGTGTCCGGCGCCGGATGGGCGGGGTCAAGCTTGACGCGGGGCGCGCGCGGCGCTCCCCTCGCGCGCATGGTGGGACGGATCATCGAGACGGAGGCCTGCGTCGCCGAGGGCGCGGACTGGCTGGCGCGGCGGGAGCCGCGTTTCGCCGCGGCGCTGGAGGCGACCGGCCCGCCGCCGCTGCGCCGCCGGCCGGACGGGTTCGAGGCGCTGCTGCGCGCCATCGTCTCGCAGCAGCTGTCGGTCGCCGCGGCGGAGGGGATCACGCGGCGGCTGCTGGAGGCGGGGGCGGGGACGCCGGAGGGCCTCTCGGCGCTGTCGGACGAGGAACTCCGGGCCTGCGGGCTCTCCCGCCCCAAGATCCGTTATGCGCGCGGGCTGGCGGAGGCGGGGATCGACTACGCCGCGCTGCGGGAGACGCCGGACGAGGAGGCCGTGGCGACGCTGACGGCGCTGCCCGGCATCGGGCGCTGGACGGCGGAGATCTACCTGATGTTCGCGCTCGGCCGGGCCGACGTGTTCGCGCCCGCCGACCTTGCGCTGCAGGAATCGGCGCGGCTGCTCTTCGGGTTGCCGGAGCGGCCGGCGCCGAAGCCTTTGGCGGGGATGGCGGAGGCCTGGTCGCCCTGGCGCGGGGTGGCGGCGCGGCTGCTCTGGGCCTATTACCGGGTCGCCAAGGACCGCGAGGGGGTGACATGACCGAGACGCTGACCGGCCCGATCCATCCGGCTAAGGCCGAGCGCGACGCGCTGGTGATCCTGCTGCACGGCTTCGGGGCCGACGGGGCCGACCTGATCGGCCTCGCCCCGGTGCTGGAGGATCATCTGCCGACGGCGGAGTTCCGCGCCCCGAACGCGCCGGAGCCGTGCTCGATCAACCCGATGGGGCGGCAGTGGTTCCCGATCCCGCGGATGGACGGCTCGACCGAGGAGATGCGCGCCGAGAGCATGGCGCGGAGCGTCGGGATGCTGGACGCGTATCTGGACGAGATCGCCGAGGAGACCGGCGTGCCCGCCTCGCGCACCGCGCTGGTCGGGTTCAGCCAGGGCACCATGATGGCGCTGCAGGTGGGGCTGCGGCGGGCGGCGGCGCCGGCGGCGATCGTCGGCTTCTCCGGCCTCCTGCTGGCGCCGGAGCGGCTGCCGGCCGAGATCCGCGTGCGGCCCCCGGTGCTTCTGGTGCACGGCGAGATGGACGAGATGGTGCCCTTCGACGAGATGGCGAAGGCGGCCGAGGCGCTTGCGGCGGCGGGGGTGGAGGTGCGCACGCACGCCTCGCCCCGGACGGGGCATTCGATCGCGCCGGACGGCCTCGGCATGGCGCTGGCGCAACTGAAGGCGGCGCTGGACCGGCCCTGACGGGCGGACCGCGTCGCAAAACCGACAACGCCCTCTGCTAGACCCGGACCAGTATCGGGATCCGGCCCCGGATATGGCGGCTTGCGAAGTCGCCTGCGCGAAATATAGTCGGAGGGATACCGGGACGGGCTCGTCCCGTCTCGGCGCGGGCAGGTGCTGGGACGGGAGAGCTTGTCGGTGGAGCATCACGACCCCTACGCGACACACTTCGTGCGAAGTCCGGCGCGGCTGAAGGACCATCCGGCGCTGGTGCTGAACGCCGACTACCGGCCGCTCAGCTACTTTCCGCTCTCGCTCTGGCCGTGGCAGGAGGCGGTGAAGGCGGCCTTCCTCGACCGTGTCTCCATCGTCGCCGAATACGACGAGGTGGCGCGCTCGCCCAGCCTCGAGATCCGGCTGCCCTCCGTGGTGGTGCTGCGCGAATACGTCAGGCCGGCACGGCTGGCGGCGTTCACGCGGTTCAACCTGTTCCTGCGCGACGAGTTCGCCTGCATGTATTGCGGCGCCAAGGGGGAGCTGACCTTCGACCACGTGATCCCGCGTTCGCGCGGCGGGCGGACCACCTGGGAGAACGTCGTCGCCTCCTGCGGGCCGTGCAACCTGCGCAAGGGTTCGCGCACGCTGAAGAAGGCCGGGATGCGGCTGGCGCGCGCCCCGCACCGGCCCACGGCGGCGGAGCTGCAGAACGTCGGGCGCAAGTTCCCGCCCGGCTACCTGCACGACAGCTGGATGGACTTCCTCTACTGGGACGCCGAGCTGGAGCCCTGAGCGCGGAGCGAGAGCGCCCAGAGCCCGGCGAGCGCGAGCGCGGCGAGGCCCTGCCAGCTCGCCATCGAGAGACCGAGCAGCGACCACGCCACCTCGTCGCAGCGGACCACGGGGGCGGAAAGGATCGAATCCATCAGCGCGTCGGTCGAGAGAGCGTCCGACTGCCCGCCGGCGCATTCGCCGGGGCCTTCCCACCAGCCGCGCTCGACCCCGGTGTGCTGCAGGCCGAGGCCCGCCGCCGTGAGCATCGAGAGAAGGCCGACGACGCGGAGCGCGCGGAGACGGCGCAGCGGCGGCGCCAGCATCAGGAGCCCGAGGCCGAGGGCGACCGCGTGCGGCCAGCGCTGCCAGATGCAGAGCACGCAGGGCGGAAGGCCGGCGACGTGCTGGAACAGGAAGGCCGCCGCCAGCAGCCCGGCGGAGCCGGCGGCGGCGAGGGCGGCGAAGGCCTCGTCCGGTTTCGTCGGCACGGCGCTCACAGCGCGTACCGCGCGGCGGCGAAGCCGCCGAGCAGCAGCCCGACGGAGACGGTGGCGACGAGGCCGAGGCGCTTCTCCACGAAGTCGCGTATCGAGATGCCGTAGCGGCGCAGAAGCGCGGCGACGACGAAGAAGCGCAGGCCACGTGCGAGGACGGAGGTCGCCATGAACAGTCCGAAGTTCAGTTCGGTCACGCCGGAGAAGATGGTGATGACCTTGTAGGGGAACGGCGTCACGCCCGCGATCAGCACCGCCCAGAAGCCTTGAGAGTTGTAGGCGGCGGCGAGATCGCCGAAGGCGTCGGCCTTGCCGTAGAATTCCAGCACGGGCTGGCCGACCGTCTCGTAGAGGCCCCAGCCGATGCCGTAGCCCGCGGCGCCCCCGGCGACCGAGGCGACGGTGCAGACGGTCGCGATCCACCAGGCGCGGTGCGGCGCGGCGAGGATCATCGGGATCAGCAGCACGTCGGGCGGAATCGGGAACACCGAGCTTTCGACGAAGCTGACGGCCGCAAGCGTCCAGAGCGCGTAGGGGCGCCCGGCCTGATGCAGAACCCAATCGTAAAGCGCCCTCAACATGGGCGAGGCGGATAGCCGCTTCCGCGCGGGCTGTCCATCACCACCGGCGCCGCATCAGGGCGCCTCGGGCCCCGTTGCTTTCGGCGCGTTTTGGCCTAGGCTGCGCCCCGCGCCCGGATGGCGGAACTGGTAGACGCAGCGGACTCAAAATCCGCCGATCGAAAGGTCTTGTGGGTTCGAGTCCCACTCCGGGCACCATTTATCGCAGGTAACATTTTGAACTTACGGAATGTCTAGGTCTTCGGGCTTGAGCGATCCCCCGGTTGCCCCCCCCGTGTCGGCGCGGCTGCGGCTTTCGCAAGGCGGTGCTTTGGGGGGAGCAGTTCGAACCTCGCTGCGCTGCCTGAGGCTCCCGTGAAGCCGAAGCGGCGACGCGCCGCAGACGTCTGGCGAGACCATGCGCGAGCGGCGCCGGTTCGCGGAGCCACAGCGAAGACGGGGCGGTGAGGCCCCGGAGACCCGAACGCTCCATGCGCCCCCGAAATGCTCGATGGAGCGGGTGATCCGGAGGATCGTCCGGCCCCGCGCGCGGGCGGTGCATTCATGGCCCGGCTCCACTTCCACTTGGACCACGGTTCGTCGAGACGAACGCCTTCGCCGACGATCCCGACCGCGTCCGATCCCTCTGCCTCCAACGCTGGATCAGAAAGGTCATCGGTAAGGCGCGGCGGTATCAGTCGGCGCCATCGCCGCCGCGCCGGCCGCGACAGCGCAGCATCGTCGACAGGCCTCCGCCGCCAAGGACGACATGGGCGGCTTCGAGGAGATCGAGCGGATCGCCGACGAAACGGCTCGGCACATGGCCAAGCGCCTGCAGCCGGCGCCGCCGATCGCGCGCCTCTTCCGCCTCCTTCTCGCCCCGGTCTCCGACCCGAAGGACGGCGGCTCGAAACTCTCGCGCCTGCTCGGCGTCGCGGCCGCGATCTGGTGGGGACCGTCTGACCGCAGGCGGGGTCGTCATGCTGGCGGGCTTGATCCTCGCGGCGGACTTGGTGGTGGTGGGTCAGGCGCGGTTCTTGAAGCGCCGGCTCTCGTTGCCGGTCTCGACGATCTCGCGGTGATCGGCGAGGCGGTCGAGGAGCGCGGCGGTCATGCACGGAAGTTCGGACACTCCCAATGCCGCGCCGCGCTGGGAACTCTCGAAATCGCCGCGTAGCTCACGAAATCCGGCCTCGGGCAGACCGGGGAGCGGTTCGATCCTTCAGCGGAATCAGGGCTCTCTCGCGGCGGTATCAGGCGCTCAGGTATGGGGGCGCCCCGGCCGGCGACGTCGTCGGCGAGGAGCCGGCCCGTGGCCTCGCTCGAGGCGCCCCGGCCCGCGCGGGACGAGCCGACTGCGACGGGTTCGACTTCAGCCGATCGGCGCCCGCTCCGCCGGCTCGCCATGCAAGGGCGTATCGAGGGCGAAGCCGACGCAGGCCTCTGTCAGCACGTCGACGGCATCGACGAGGAGCAGCGGCCCGCCCAGCCGCTCGACGACGAGCGAGAACTCCGAGCACGCGACCACGCCGGCCGCCGCGCCGGCGGCCGCGAGCGCTTCGGTCGCCGCGCGCAGCGGCGCCAGCGCCTCCGCCTCGCGCCCGGCCTTCACCGCCCGGATCGCCCCGAGCAGGGCGTCGCGGTCCTCGGGATGGAGCGTGCCTCGCCCATGCGCCGCGAACGCGCGCTCATAGAGCCCGGTGATCTCCAGGGCGGGCGAGCCGATCACGCCGATCGGCCCCGGCGGCGCCTCGGCCGCCGCCTTCGCCGCCGTGAGCGAAACCATGTCGAGGAAGGGGATCGGAACCGCCGCCGCGACCGCGGGCAGGTAGCCGTGGGCGGTGTTGCAGGGCATCGCCAGCGCCTCGGCGCCTGCCGCGTGCAGCCGACGCGCCATGCCGATCAGCACCGGCGTCGGGTCGGGCCCCGAGCGCTCGATCAGATGGCGGATGCGCGAGGGCACGCGCGTGTTGGAGTCCACGAGGAGCGGAATGTGATCCGCGTCGTCCGTCGCGGGCGTCGCGCGGAGGATGCGCGACATCAGCAGGATCGTGGCCTCCGGCCCCATGCCTCCGAGGATTCCGAGGACCCGCGGCGCGGCCCGGGGCGCGGAGGTTCGGGTTTCGTTCAAGCCGCCGCCGCGGGGGCGATGCGCGGCGCCTCGAAGGCCGTGCGATAGCCGAACAGCCCCGCCGACCCGCCGGTGTGGAGGAACACCACGCGCTCGTCCGGGCCGATCTCGCCCTTGCGGATCAGGTCGATCAGCCCCGCCGCGCCCTTGCCGGAATAGACCGGGTCGAGGAGCACGCCCTCGAGCCGCGCGAAGATCTCGATCGCCTCGAGGGTCCCCGCGTTGGGAATGCCGTAGCCCTCGCCGACATAGTCGCAGTTCGCGACGACGTCCCCGGAGCGGACGACGCCGGGGCAGCCGAGCTTTTCGGCCGTCGCTTCGGCGAGGGCGAGGACGTTCGCCTCCTGCTTCGCCTTCGGCGCCCGCACGCCGATGCCGAGCAGGGGAATGCCCGCGTTGATCGCCTTGAGGCCGACGACGAGACCGGCCTGCGTGCCCGCCGAGCCGGTCGCATGCAGGAGGCGCGAGACGGCGAGGTCGCGCTCGTTGGCCTGCGCCATGAGCTCGAGCGCGCAGTTGGCGTAGCCGAGCGCGCCGGTCGGGTTGGAGCCGCCGCCGGGGATCACGTAGGGGCGGCGGCCCTGGCCGCGGAAGGCCTCGGCCGCGTCCTCGCAGGCGCGGACCATGTCCGTCCCGGCCGGCACATGCTCGAGCGTGGCGCCGTGCAGCGCGTCGAGCAGCACGTTGCCGTTGAGCCGGTAGTCGTCGTCCTCGAAGCCGGTGCGGTCCTCGAGGATCGCGTGGCAGTCGAGCCCGAGGCGGGCGCAGAAGGCGGCCGTCTGACGGACGTGGTTCGACTGCGTGGCGCCCTGCGTCACCACGAGGTCGGCGCCGAGCTCGCGCGCCTCGCCCATGAGGAACTCGAGCTTGCGCGTCTTGTTGCCGCCGGTGGACATGCCGGTGCAGTCGTCGCGCTTGATCCAGATCTCCGGCCCGCCGAGTTCGGCCGAGAGTCGCGGCATCGGCTCGAGCGGCGTCGGCAGGTGAGCCAGGTGGAGGCGAGGAAAGCGCGCGAAGTGCATGGGGGATCAGGCCTCCGTTGTGACGTTCGGCGCATATTGCGGCCTCGGCGCCGGGGGTTCAAACGGCAATTGCCGCCGGAGCGTCAAGGCCGCGCGCGGCGAGGCCGGCGCGAGGCCTCGCGACAGAACATCGCCGGCCCCGGCGAAGGCCTGCCGCGGCGCGGGGGCGCCGGGGGCGCCGCGATCAGCGCCCGCCGGCTTCGGTTCAACGCGCCACCGCGGCGCGCGCGGTCTCGGGGGGCGTCCAGTCGCGTCCGGGGATCGAGGCGAAGAGTTCCCGCGTGTAGGGGTGCTGCGGATCGGCGAAGACGTCGGCCGTCAGCCCCTGTTCCACGATCAGGCCGCGCTGCATGACGGCGATCCGGTCGCAGACCTGCGCCGCCACGCGCAGGTCGTGGGTGATGAACACGACCGAGAGGCCGAGGCGGACGCGGATGTCGTCCATCAGCTCCAGCACCTGCGCCTGGACCGAGACGTCGAGCGCGCTCACCGGCTCGTCCGCCACGAGGACCTCCGGCTCGAGCGCGAGGGCGCGCGCGAGGCCGATGCGCTGGCGCTGCCCGCCCGAGAACTCGTGCGGGAAGCGGTCCGCCACGCGGGCCTCGAGGCCGACCAGCTCGAGCAGTTCGGCGGAGCGGGCATGCGCCTCTTCCGGCGGCTTGCCTTGGGTGATCGGCCCTTCGGCGAGGATCTCCCGCACGCGACGACGCGGGTTGAGCGAGGCGAACGGATCCTGAAAGACCATCTGCACCCGCCGCCGGTGGGGCCGCAGGGCCCGCTTGCCGAGCCCGGCGATGTCGATTCCGTCGAGGTCGATGCGCCCGGAATCAGGCTTGAGCAGCCGCACCAGACAGCGCGCCACCGTGGTCTTGCCCGAACCGCTCTCGCCGACGATGCCCAGCGTCTCCCCCCGCGCCAGCGAGAAGCTCACGTCCCGCGCCGCGTGCGTCTCGGCCGGCTTCGAGAACAGGCCGCCGCCGGAGCGGTAGATCTTGCCGAGCCCCGAGACCTCCAGCATCCGCCGCCCGCCGCCGGCGCGGGCGGCCCGCGGCGTCAGGCTGGGCACCGCCGCGATCAGCGACCGCGTGTACTCCGCCTGCGGATCGCCGAGGATCTGCGCGGCCGGGCCGGATTCCACCAGCAGCCCGTGCTGCATGACGGCGATGTGGTCCGCGATCTCCGCCACCACGCCGAAGTCGTGGGTGATGAACATGACGCCCGCCTGGTGGCGGTCCTGAAGCTGGCGGATCAGGCGCAGGATCTGCGCCTGGGTGGTCACGTCCAGCGCGGTGGTCGGCTCGTCCGCCACCAGGATCTTCGGATCGAGGATCAGCGACATGGCGATCATCGCCCGCTGCCGCTGCCCGCCGGACAGCTCGTGCGGGAACGCCGAGACGACGCGCCTCGGGTCGGGAAGCTGCACCTCGTCCAGCAGGGCGAGGATGCGGTCCCGCCGCGCGACGGCGTCGAGGTCGGTGTGGACCAGCAGCACCTCCTCGATCTGGCGGCCGACGGTCATCAGCGGGTTCAGCGCCGTCATCGGCTCCTGGAAGATCATGGCCATGCGGTCGCCGCGCAGCAGGCGGCGCTCCTCCGGCGGGAGGGCCAGCAGGTCCCGGCCCTCGAACATGATCGTGCCTTCGGTGGCGTGCACCTGCGGCGGGAGCAGGCCCATGACGGCGCGGGCGGTCAGCGACTTGCCGGAGCCGCTCTCGCCCACGACGCAGGTGATCTCGCCGGGATGCAGCTCCAGGTCGAGCCGCGAGACGGCATGCGCGCGGTCGGCCCCGCCGGGCAGGGAGATCGAGAGGCCCCGGATGTCGAGGATCGGCCCGCTCATGCCGAACGCTCCCGGAGACGCGGGTTGAGGGCGTCGTTCATGCCCTCGCCCACGAGATTGATGGCGAGCACGGTGAGCATGATGGCGAGCCCCGGGAAGGTGCAGATCCACCAGGCCCGCCGCAGCACCGAGCGCCCGGCGCCGACCTGGAAGCCCCAGCTCATCACGTTGGGATCGCCGAGGCCGAGGAAGGCGAGCGCGCTCTCGATCAGGATCGCGGTGGCCACCAGCAAGGAGCCGGCGACGATGATCGGCGAGAGGCAGTTGGGCAGGATCTGCACGAGGATGATGCGCCAGTCCGACATGCCCATGAGCACGTTCGCCTGCACGAACTCCCGGTTGCGCAGCGAGATGAACTCGCCGCGCACCAGCCGCGCCAGCGGCGGCCACGAGACGACGGCGATGGCGATGATCACGTTGAGGATCGAGGGGCTGAGGATCGCCACCAGCAGGATCGCGAAGATGAAGGACGGGATGGTCTGGAACACCTCCGTCAGGCGCATCAGCGCGTCGTCGACCCAGCCGCCGTAGAAGCCGGCGACGCCGCCCATCACGGCCCCCACCACGACGGCCACCGCCGTCGCCACCAGCCCGATCATCAGCGAGGTGCGGGCCCCGTGGGCCATGCCGGAGGCGATGTCGCGGCCGAGCGTGTCGGAGCCGAGCAGGAAGCCCCCCTGCAGCGGCGGGGTCAGCGGCCGTCCGGCGATCGTGAACGGATCCTGGGGATAGAGGAACGGCGCGAGGGCGGCGACGAGCACCACCACGCCGAGGATGGCGAGCCCGACGACGGCCGCGCGGTTGCGCGCGAAGCGTCGCCAGAAGGCCGAGCCGCCGCGGCGGGCGGCGGCGGGGGACGGCGCGACGTCGGTCATGCGAGTTCGATCCTCGGGTCGAGCAGCGTGTAGATGATGTCCACGAGCAGGTTGACCACCAGCACCAGCACCGCCGACAGGAGGAAGATGCCGAGCAGCAGGTTGAGGTCGCGCGCGAACAGGGATTCGAAGGCGAGCTGACCGAGGCCCGGCCAGCCGAACACCGTCTCGACGATCACCGAGCCGCCGATCAGCGACGACACCTGCACGCCAGCCATGGTCACGACGGGCAGTAGCGCGTTGCGCAGGACGTGGCGGAACACGATCCGCCGCTCGCGCAGGCCCTTGGCGCGGGCGGTCGTGACGTAGTCCATGCCCGACTGCTCCAGCATCGAGGCCCGCATCAGGCGCGTGTAGAGCGCGAGGTAGAACAGCGAGAGGGTCACCGCCGGCAGCACGAGATGGTGCGCGACGTCGACCACCCGGTCCCAGCCGGTGTTGAAGGCGGCGATCGTCTCCATCCCCGAACTCGGGAACCAGCCGAGGTTGATGGAGAAGACGACGATCAGCATCAGCCCGACCCAGAACAGCGGCGTCGCGTAGCTGACCAGCGCGAGGATCGAGATGATCGAGTCCCGCCAGGTGTTCAGCCCGGTCGCGGCCAGCAGGCCGAGCAGCACGCCCAGTCCGACGGCGATGGTGATCGTCGCCCCCATCAGCAGCAGGGTGGGGCCGAGGCGGGCGAGGATCAGCTCGGAGACCTGCATGTCGTGCCGGAACGAGTAGCCGAAATCGCCGACCGCGACGCGGCCCACGTAGCTCGCGAGCTGGACGGGCAGGGGCTGGTCGAGCCCGAACTTGGTCCGCAGCTCGGCCATGTATTCCGGCGTGGCGCTGCCGGCCTCGCCCGCCAGCACGTCGACCGCGTCGCCGGGGGCCAGCTTCAGCAGCAGGAAATTGATGACGATGATCGCGAGCAGGATCGGGATCGCCTGGACGATCCGCCTCGCCACGTAGCGCAGTCGTGCCTTGAGCATGCACCCTCTCGGCTGAAATCGCGCCGGCGGCGCGGCGGTTCGAGCATCGGCCGGCCGGTCTCGGCGCTCCGGACGGCGGAGGTCCCGGCCCGCCGCGAGGGCGGACCGGGGGAACGCGTCACTCCTCGAAGTACATGTCCGCGAAGTTGTGATAGACGCCCATAGGACCGACCACCACGTTCCGGAGGCTAGCGTTGTAGACGGTGACGAACTCCAGCTCGTGCATGAAGATCACGGGCGCGGCCTCGACGACGGCCTTCTGGAACTCGGCGTAGATCTCGGCGCGCACCTCGGGATCGTTCTCGACGGAGGCCTCGTCCATCATCGCGTCGGTCTCCGGCGTCGACCACTTGGCGCCGTTGACGAACACCGTCCCGGGACGGATCTGCTCCGAGTGATACTGGCGATGGACGCCGAGCACCGGATCCGGCAGCCCGTAGAGCCAGTTCGACGACATCTCGTAGTCGTAGTCGGTGTAGACGCGCTTCAGCCAGGTCGGCACGTCCTCGTAGCGCAGGTCCACGGCGATGCCGACCTCGCCCAGCGCCTGCTTGACGTACTCGCCGAAGCGCCGCCACTCCTCGCCGTAGGGCGTCATGTCGTGCAGCATCTCGAAGCGCACGCCGTCTTCGCCGCGCGGCAGCCCCGCCTCGTCGAGCAGACGGTTGGCGATCTCGATGCGGTCCTCGACCGTGTAGTCGCGCACCTCGTCGGTGTAGAGGCCGGTCGCCTCCAGCTGCGAGCTGATCGGGCCGGTGGCGGGCTTGCCGAAGCCGTACCAGATGTTCTCGATCACGAAGTCCCGGTCCATGGCGTAGGAGATGGCCTGACGCACGCGCGGGTCGTCGTAGGGCTCCTTCTCCGTGTTGAACTGGAGCTGCATGGTGGGCGTGAAGTACTCGTAGCCCTCCGTCGTGACCTCGATGTAGTCGAGCGCCTCGAGCGCCGGCACGTCGATGTTGGGGATCGCGCCGAAGGCGCCGTAATGGATCTCCTCGTTCTCCATCGCCGCGGTGCGGGTGGAGGCGTCGGCGATGAAGCGCGTCACCACGCGATCCAGATACGGCTTGCCCTCGTCCCAATAGTCGTCGTTGCGGTCGAGCCGGACGTACTGGCCCTTCTGCCACTCGACGAACTTGAAGGGGCCGGTGCCGATCGGGGCGTTGGCGGTGTCGTTCTGGCGCGGATCGCCCCCCTCGAAGACGTGCTTCGCGACGATCGGGCTCTCGTAGCCGTTCAGCGCGACCATCAGGTAGGGGGCGGGCTCCGACAGCGTCAGCACGGCGGTCGTCGCGTCCGGCGTCTCCACCGACTCGATCACGCTCAGCGTGGCGGCGCCGCGGGGATGGATCTCGCGCAGCACCTCCATGATCCCGAACTGCACGTCGGCCGAGGTGAAGGGCTCGCCGTCATGCCAGGTCACGCCTTCGCGCAGGGTGAAGGTGTAGGTCAGGCCGTCCTCCGACACCTCCCACGAGGTGGCGAGGGCGGGCAGGATCTCGAAGTCCGGACCCAGCGTCACCAAGCCCTCGTAGACCTTGCTCGCCACCTGCCCGATGGGACCGGAGGTCGAGAGATAGGGCGCGAGGTTGGGCGGTTCCGGCTGGGTCACCATGACCAGCGTGCCGCCCCGCTGCTGGGCCGCCGCCGGAACGGCGGAGAGGCCGACCGCGAGGCCGGCGGCCGCGAGTATCGTCGCATGCCATTTCATGAGCGTCGTCGTCTCCCGTCTGGGCCCGGCGCATCGGCCGGGCGATCGAAGCGGAGGGCGCATCCGCACGCCCTGACTGCTGCGGTCAGACGTTAATTTGCGGTCACGCAAAACATAAGGGCAAAAAGGCGCGATCTGTGATCGCGAAACGCTCAATCTCTGCATCGTCGGCCGTTTTTTTCGGCATCGGGGCCGGCAGCGATTTTGCGCCGCCGAAACGGTCGCCCGAGGGGAGCCGTCCGCGACTCGGCCGGACCCGGGTCCGACGGTCGGCGACGGCCGGCCCGATCCCCCCAAGGGCGCCGACCTCCACCGCGGCGTCGCCGGGCGGGCCGGCGACGCCGACGGCCATGCATGCCGTCCTCGCCGAACACCTCTCGGAAGACCTCGGTCGCACCGTCGATCACCTGCGGGTTCCACGGGAAGCCCGGCGTGCATTCGACGAAGCCGCCGAGGCGCCTCCGGGGACGGGTTCAAGCCGCCTCGCTCAGCGCCAGCCCGGTTTTCGGAGCCGCCCCACCGCAACCGGTTGCGGCGGCCGTTCCGCCCGTCGCACACTGAGAGATGGGAGATCCCCGCTTCGGCTTCGACGCCTACCACATCCTGCTCGTCGCGTTGGGCGCGAGCCTGCTCGTGTCGTACTGGCTGCCGCACCTTCTCGTCAGGCGGCCGCCGGCCGCGACGGCGCTCCTCATGGCCTGCGGCATGGCGGGGTCGCTGCTGTTCCCGGGCATCGTCGCCGAGATGGACCCGACCGAGCACCCGGTCCACTGGGAGCGTGCGGCCGAGCTCGTCGTCATCGTCGTCCTGTTCGCCACCGGCCTGCAGATCGACGACCTCGGCGGGCGTCGTCTTTGGTGGCCGGCGATCAGGCTTCTCGCCGTCACCATGCCCTTGACCATCGCCGCGGTCGCGCTTCTCGGCTGGAGCCTGGCGGGGATGACGGTGGGCGGAGCCATCCTGCTCGGGGCCGTGCTCGCGCCGACGGACCCGGTGCTCGCCGGGGACCTCCAGATCGGTCCGCCGCTCGAGGGCAAGGAGCACCCGGTCCGGTTCGCGCTGACCACCGAAGCCGGCCTGAACGACGGTCTCGCCTTCCCGTTCGTGTACCTCGCGCTCCATGTCGCCTCGCAGGGAGCCGACCCGACGCTCTGGCTCGCCGAATGGCTCGCCTGGGACGTCGTCTACCGCATCGCCGTCGGCGCCGTGCTCGGCGCGGGCATCGGCTGGCTGCTGGGACGCATCCTCGCGGTGCCCGCCTGGAACACGGTCGTCGCGTCGGGCCCCGGCGTCCTCGCTCTGGCCGGAGTGTTTCTCGCCTACGGACTGGTGGAACTGGCCGAGGGCTACGGCTTCATCGCCGCCTTCGTGGCCGGGCTGGTGTGCCGGCGGGCGGAGTCCCGGCACCGGTTCCACCGACGTCTCCACGCCTTCGCGACTTCCATCGAACATGCCGTCACGGCGATTCTTCTCGTGCTCCTCGGCAGCGTCATGCCCTCGCTCTGGGGTCATCTCGACTGGAACCTGACGATCATCGGCTTCGGTCTGATCCTGGTCATCAGGCCGGTGGCGGGAATGGTCGGGCTGCTCGGAACCTCGCTCAGCCTGCGATCGCGGGCGGTCGTGGCGATCTACGGCGTGCGCGGGATCGGGTCGCTCTATTACCTCGGATACGCATCGACGCATGTGGAGTTCATCGACGAGGGGCAGCTCTGGGCGGTCGTCGCCTTCACCATCTTCGCGTCCACCGTGCTCCACGGTCTGACCGCGACCGCCACCGTCGAAGCGCTGGACCGCGAAAACGACGAGGGCGGCGGAGGCGACGAGCCGCCCACCGATCCCGGAGCGGAGACGCGCAAGGACGTCTGAGGCGGCCCCTTGTCGATCGATGCGGCATAGCCGCCCCGCATCGGGGAGACGCGGTCCTCGAGCGCGAGGACGAACCGGTCGACCGCCGTCAGCCACCCGCGCACGGTCCGCGCCGCGTGCCCGCTCCCCTCGTCGCGGGGCGGACCGGCGTCCCGGTCGCCTGCATCGACGAAGTCGGACACATCCTCCACCTCGCGAAGTCCTCGGAGGCGCCGAACCCCGGGCCGCGCCGCACGATGCGCGTCAACGGTCGCTTCGGCGAAGACGACGCCGCCGCGACGCGGGCCGATCTCGTCTTGAACCACGCCGAGAACGGGTCGACCATGACCTGCCGCGCGTGATCCGTGGCCAGGATCCGGTTCGCCGTACTCACGGGAGCGCGGTCCGCACGCGCCATCGCTTGCAGACGTTCCTCGGTCCGCCCGCAACCGAAACGACCGACTGTCCCGGAGAGATCCATGAACGAGGCCCCCGACCCGCAGGGCGATGCGCCGGAAGACGAGCGGGAGCGCTGGGAGGTGTTGACGCAGCTCGAAGACTGGCTCGAGCGGCCGATGCTGGTCCTGTCGTTCATCTGGCTCAGCCTCGTCATCATCGAACTGGTCTGGACGACCTCGGGCGTATTCGAACTGCTCGGCACGATCATCTGGATCGTGTTCATCGTCGAATTCCTGCTGCGCTTCGCTCTCGCCCCGCGCAAGATCAAGTTCCTGCGACGCAACCCGATCACGATCGTCGCCCTCGTCGCGCCCGCCTTCAGGTTCCTGCGCGCTCTGCGTCTGCTGCGCCTGAGCCGGGGGCTGCGCCTCGTCAGGATCGTCGGAACCGCCAATCGCGGCTTCGGCGCGCTGCAGAAGAGCTTCGACCGCCGCGGGCTCGGCTATGTGCTGGCCACGACGGCGGTGGTCATTCTGCTGGGGGCGGGCGGAATGCTGGCGTTCGAATCCGCGGACGAAGTCAGCGGCGGCTTCTCCGGCTATGCCGACGCGCTGTGGTGGACGGCGATGCTGGTGACGACGACCGGGTCGGATTTCTGGCCCTTGACGCCCGAGGGCCGGATGCTCGCGCTGCTCCTGTCGATCTACGGCCTCGCGATCTTCGGCTACATCGCCGCCAGCCTCGCCACCTTCTTCATCGGGCAGGAGGCCGCCGCACCGGACAGCGACGTCGCCAGCGCCCGCGAGATCGCAGCGCTGCGCGAGGACATCGCGGCTCTGCGCGAGGAGCTGCGAAGGTCGGCGTCGAGGTGAATGCGCCATCGCGCGAGCGCATCCGCGCCGCCTTGCACCCCGGCATCGTCGGTTCGCATCCGGCCGGTGCGTTCCTGACGTGGAGATGGGTGGATGCCGCTCTCCCCCTGACGACATCGGGACATGTCGAGCTTGCGGCGTCGACGCACGAGCTGAAGGAGAGCGCGGTCATGGTGAAGGCGACCCTCGTCGGCTTCGATCTCGCAAGGATCGTGTTCCGGGTCCGTGGACCCGCGGCGGACGGCTCCGTCCCGTTCCGGAAAAAGCTGTCGCGTCCGCAGTTCGCCCGCTTCCCGGCGGAGCGGGGAGCAGCCGCCGTGCTGCGTGGCGATGGAGGCCTGGGCCAAGGCGCATCACTGGACGCGGGAATGGCGGGGCACGGGCATGAGTCCGCCTGACCGCGCCGCACGCCGTCAAGCCGTTCCTCGAGCCGCAGAAGAACGGCGCGGCCGACGCTTTGGCGATCGTCGAGGCGGCCGACCATCCGGTTCGGGAAGCCGAAGATCGCCGACCGGCAGGCGCGGACCATCGCGTTGCCGGGTCGCCCGCTCGGCAGATCCGGCAAGATCGCCGCCCAAGCCTCGTCCGAAAGCCGGAAGACACGGCTCGATGACGCGATGCCTGCCTCCATCCTCGTTCGGCAGCCGGAATATCGCGTCGAATCAATAAGGCGTGCGGGGTCTCGACCTAGACGCGGGGGTCGGACAGAACCGGCGGCGCACCGGCGAAGTCATGGAGGCGACGACCGGAATCGAACCGGTGTACACGGATTTGCAATCCGCTGCGTAACCACTCCGCCACGTCGCCGACGCCTTGAAGGGCCTATATTTGGGTGCGTACCGGGTCAAGAGGTCATCACCGAGGTCATCAGGTTCCCGTTCCGGACCTGCTCCGTTCGCAGGCGCTTTTCCAACGCCTGCTTGGCGCGCATCGTCTGTCGGGCCTTGCCGGCGTGTTCGCGGATCATATCCCTGGACGAATGGCCGGAATGGGAGGCGATCTCCCGGTCGTCGCAACCCGCTCGAGCCAGCGCCATCACGCCGCGAAGCGCAGGGCGTGCAGCTCGCGGGCGAGAAGGTGGAGCCGCTCTCGCTCTTTGCGCATCACCCGCGCGAGGTGGCGACAGTCCATCGGCGTTCCGTCCGGGCACGTCCGGATGGTCAGGCCCTTCTTGGGGGCGGCGTCGCGCGCGGCCTTGAGCTGGGCGGCGCACGACAGGTGGAGATCCACCTTGGCCTTGCCTTGGATGACGCGAAGAGCCGCGCCGTCGCAGTCGGACCATCGGAAGCGGGTCCAGTCGGCGGGACGCTGTCGACGCCGCTCTCGAAGATCAGCGAGCCATGCCCGATATTCGGGTGACGCGGGGGCGCGCGAAGGCGACGATCGCCTGGCTGTGTCGCTTGCCGGTCGCGGCCATGATCGCGTTCGTGCCGAAGGCGCCTGCGCTCATCAGCACGATCCGGGCACGCCACACGGGCTTCTGCGGCGCGTTGCGGTCGGCCGCGACGGCCTCGAGCCGATCGCGGTCGCCCTAGGCGCACGTGATGGATGGTCCCTTGCGCATGCCGTGACCTCGCACGCGACGCGGTTCGACGGGCTCCGCAATCAGGACCCATGCGTCTCGGGCAGACCACCAGCTCTTCGGAGACGCCGCTCGGGGCGAAGAATCTTGATCGGCTGGCGACATCAGGAGATCGTGCCAGCCGGCGGCGTGCTAGAGTGGGGTAATGTCTCTTGAGGTCCGGTGGTGTGCAAATAAATGAGACGTTATGGTGTAGGTATCTTGGAAGCAGCGTGCGAGAATTGTGAGATTGGCGGATGAGGTTTTTAACTCACGGAAAATCCGGAATAGAACTCAGCATCAGCGACGAGATCTCTTCTCCTAGAGTTGTGAGCGAAATTGCATCTGGTTCGTATGAGCAGCGGGAAATGCTGTTCGCGCAGCGCATGGTTTCGAGCGGAGATAGAGTCTTGGAGCTTGGAGCAGGATTGGGCTTCGTCTCCACTGTGGTCTGCAAAAGCATAGAGCCATCTTATTATGCTGCAGTTGAGGCTGATTCAAGACTTATTTCTCATATAGAAAGAACTCATATAAAGAATGGTGTGAAAAATGTTGATGTCATTAACGCAATATTTTCTAGCGACGAGAGAGCATTAAGCGAAGGTCATTTGAAGTTTGGCGTATCAAAAGTATTCTGGGGATCAGCGGTGCATAAGGCAGGGCAACAAAACATAGGAACCGTCCATGTTCGTACAGAAAATGCTTCAAGATTTATCGAAGAAAATTCGATAAATGTTCTGATAATTGATATTGAAGGGGGAGAATTGGATCTGTTTCGCAAACTTTATTTTGGAGGCGTTGCCAAGATTATTTTAGAAATCCACCCAAAAGTTTTTGGGCAGGCTGGCGTGCGTGAAATATTCCAAATTCTTGACGATAACGATTTTGTTTATAACGCGCAAAACTCTGCAGGTCCGGTAGTTTCATTCGAAAAAATCGGAGCCTAGGCCGTGTGGACGAATTGACTCAGGTGCGGGTTTCCAGATTCCCGCGCCGCGACTTGTCTGATTCATGGAGAGCCGACCTTGGGAGGGTTGGTG
>JAWLFJ010000148.1:0-8225 GCA_041685625.1 Paracoccaceae bacterium
GACTGTCGGAACCCGCGGCACACCTGGCGACCGGCTGCGGCAGGCTGACTCAGGGGCGGCCGTGGCGGCCGATTGCGCTCCACGGCCGGCGGTGGCCGGTAGACTCTGCGCATGGTCGACGCCGCCTCGGAAATCGCAGCCCTGCGCGCCGCGCTCGCGGCGGCGGAGGCGCGCGCCGACGCCATCGCCGCCGGGGCCGCCGGTGCGAAGGCGGTGCTGTCGGGCGGCGAGGCGCTGATCGCCCATCTGCGGCTGGAGATCGAGAAGCTGCGCCGCGCGCTCTACGGCCGTCGCTCCGAGCGCAAGGAACGGCTGCTCGACCAGCTCGAGTTGCAGCTGGAGGAGCTGGAGGCGGCGGCGTCCGAGGACGAGGCGCTTGCCGAGGCGGCCGCCGCGAAGGCGAAGACCGAGGTCGCCGCCTTCGAGCGGCGCAAGCCGGTGCGCAGGCCCTTTCCCGAACATCCGCCGCGCGAGCGGGTCGTGCTCGAGGCGCCCTGCGCCTGCGCCGCCTGCGGCTCGGCGCGGCTGGTGAAGTTGGGCCAGGACGGCGAGCCATGGTCCGCCATCGGTCCGAGGACCATGGCGAGCGACGCGCATGAGGTGATCCCGCGCCGGTGGAAGGCGTTCCGGACGGTCCGCGAGCAGGTCACCTGCCGCGACTGCGAGAAGATCGGCCAGCCGCCGGCGCGGTTCCACCCGACGCCCCGCGGCCGGGCCGGTCCCGGTTTCCGGCCATGATCGGGTTCGAGAAGTTCGGGCAGCATCAGCCGCTTCTGTGATCGGGCGGGTTTGGTCGATGGCGGTGACGGTCCGACCTTCCGGTCCATGCTTCCGTCCGTGTTCGGCGCGCCGCCGAAACATGCGGACCGTGGAGGTCGGGATGCTCCAAAGCTCTAGCTCGGCTTGATTTCAGCCATGGGCAAATCCGAGCCGATCCCGTCCGTCGTCCCTGCCCGGGACGTCACACCGTCGCCCGAGGGCGCCGGATCTCAGCGATGGCGGGCACGCGGGCGCGCGTGGCATGATCATCGCCGTGATCATGCGGCTGCGAAGTCCTGCGCCGAGGCCGGCGGCCGACCCGTGGGCCGATGCGCGGCGCCGGACTTCCACATCGCCGGCAGGATCTTGGCGAGCTTCCGGCTCACGGCCACGATCGCCTTCTTCGTCGATGGCCGCTTGGCGATCCGCAGGCCCCACGCCTTCAAGGGCGACATGACCCGCGCGCGCTCGAGGATGCTGGCGGCGGCCTCGAAGAGCATGACGCGGACCCGAGGATCGCCGGCCTCGGTGATCCGCCCGACGATGTCGGTCCTGCCGGATTGCCATCGTCGAGGGGTCGGTCCGGCCCAGGCGCCGACATCTCGGCTGCTGGGAAGCGATCCGGGTCGTCGACCGCGCTTCGAAAGGTCAGCGCCGCGATCACGCCCACGCCGGGGGGCCGTCATCAGCGGCGGTGTCACGGGATCGGACTTCGCGAGCGCCGCGAGCCGGCCGTCGACGCCGGCGAGTTCCTCGAACAGCAGGGCGCGCACCCGCAGCATGGCCTCGACGATGCCCTCGTGCACCGTGTCGCCCTCGGCGAGCTCGCGCGCCCGTCCCTGCCACGTCTTCCGTGTCACGGATCCCATCTTCAGCCCGAAGTTCCTGAGCCCGGCGCGAAGCGAATTCTCCGCCGGCGTCACCTTCTCGACGAGGAATGCGCGCGTGGTGGGCAGAGCGCGGGTCTCCTGCGCGTCGAGCGACTTCACATGAACGCGCTTGGACCAGCCGAGGCGCACGAGCTGGGCGATGCCGCGGGCGTCATGGCGACCGGTCTTGACGCGCATGGCGGCGAAGGCGGCTCGGACGTGCCGCGCTTCCATCACCGAGACGGAGAAGCCCTCGCGGACGAGCCCCTCGCAGAGCCACTGCGAGAGGTTGCCGCCTTCGAGGCCGACATGTTCGATGCGCCGGCCCTGGCGCCTGATGGCCTTGGCGGGGGCCTTCGGCTCGCTCGGGGCGCGCGTCTCCTTGATGATGCGGCCGCCCTCGTCGATGACGCAGACATGCGTCTCGTCCAGCGACACATCGAGACCTGCGAAGAACTGCATGGTCAGAACGCCCCGATCGGTTGCGACGTGGAAGAGGATCCCGACGTCCACGACTGGCGCAAATCCCGATCAGCGCATCTCGACCGGCAGGCCGACCGCCATGCCCGCGAGGGCGTCGAGCTCGGCCTCTCCACGCTGGGCGACCAGGTCGGCGTCGTCGCCGCCGCGTTGGCGCCGCTGCACGCGCTGATCGAGGCGCACGTCATGGCCGCCGGGCGGCTCCCGGGCGACGACACCCCCGTGCGGTTGCCGGCGAAGGGCGGGACGAAGACGGCGCGGCCGTGGACCTACGTGCGCGACGATCGCCCCTTCGGCGGGCCGGCGTCGCCGGCCGCGCTCTTCCGCTTCTCGGCGGATCGAAAGCGAGCACAGCCCCCCGGACCTCACCGCACAGCTTCCTGATCCACGGCTGGAGGCCCGTGGATCGGATGGGGAGTGGGATCGTCGGCGCCGGCTTTCCGGGCGTGACGGCGGGCATCGGTGGTGGCGCCGACGTCGACGAACACGGGCAGGCGGCGGAATCGCTCGCGTAGCCGGCGCCGGGACGCGCGGCGGTCTCGCGGACCGCGGGCGCGCCGCCCCCGGACCGAGGGCGGACCTGGTCCGGCCAACCTTCCCGGAGGAGCCGCCTCTGACGCACGGGATCCGGTCGGCCGGCCGGTGCGGACCCGGGCGCGTCCGCGCGCTCGGGTCGAATCCCGCCGGCGCGATCCGCCGGATGGAACCGTTGTCATGAGAGTTTCATTTGTGCGTCCGTGGCGAAGGTGATCTCTCGCCCAATCGGCGGGCTTCGCCGCCCGCCGTCGACCCAGAGACCATGGAACCAGAGACCTTCGGAGACGGAAAAATGACAGGGAACACCCGCATCGCCGTTCTGGCCGCGACCTTCGCCGCCGCCGGCGCCCCCGCGCTGGCGCAGACCCAAGTGCAGTGGTGGCACGCGATGGGCGGGGAGCTTGGCGAGAAGGTCGAGGAGATCGCGGCCGGCTTCAACGAGGCGCAGGACGCCTACGAGATCGTTCCGGTCTACAAGGGCAACTACACCGAGAACATGACCGCCGCGATCGCCGCCTTCCGCTCCGGCGAGCATCCCCACATCGTGCAGGTCTTCGAGGTCGGCACCGCCACCATGATGGCGGCCGAAGGCGCGATCCGCCCCGTCCACCAGATCATGGGCGATGACTGGAATGCCGACGCCTACCTTCCCGCGGTGAAGTCCTACTACGTCGACACCGAGGGCCAGCTCCTGTCTCTGCCCTTCAACTCCTCCAGCCCGGTGATGTGGTACAACCGGACCCTGCTCGAGGAGAACGGCATCGAGGTTCCGACCACCTGGGACGACATGTTCGCCGCCGCCGAGACGCTGCAGGCCAACGGCCACGAGTGCGCCTTCTCCTTCGGCTGGCAGTCCTGGGTGATGATCGAGAACTACCTCGCCTGGCACGACCAGCCGATGGGCACCATGGCCAACGGCTTCGGCGGCCTCGGCACCGAACTCGTCATCGACGAGCACCCGGAGCACGCCGCACTGCTGCAGCGCATCGCCGACAGCCAGGAGAGCGGCGCGTTCAAGTACGGTGGCCGCCGCGGCGATTCCCTGCCGCTGTTCACCTCCGGCGAATGCGCGATGTGGATGAACTCCTCGGCCTACTACGCCGGCATCTCCGCTCAGGCCGAGTTCGAGTTCGGCCAGACCATGCTGCCGCGCAACGCCGCGGTCGCGGACGCACCGCAGAACTCCATCATCGGCGGTGCCACCCTATGGGTGCTCGCCGGTCACGCCGACGAGGAATACGACGGCGTCGCCGAGTTCTTCACCTACCTCTCCTCGCCCGAAGTGCAGGCCGACTGGCACCAGTCCACCGGCTACGTGCCGATCACCACGGCCGCCTACGAGCTGAGCGAAGAGCAGGGCTTCTACGAGGAGAACCCGGGCACCGACGTCGCCATCGAGCAGCTCTCGCTCAACGAACCGACCGAGAACTCGCGCGGCGTCCGCTTCGGCAACTTCGTGCAGATCCGCGACGTGATCAACGAGGAGCTCGAGGGCCTCTGGTCCGGCGACCAGTCCGCGAGCGAGGCGCTGGCCGGCGCCCAGGCGCGGGGCAACGCGCTCCTGCGCGAGTTCGAAGAGGCGAACGCGAACTGAGGCGGTACCTCGGACCGATCTTCGCGGCGGCCCTTCCGGGGGCCGCCGCATCCGACTAGACACCCCTCTGCAGCGACGAATCCCAACGCAGTCGGAGGACCGGGCGCGTGCGCACGAAGAACGTCACCTACCGCCATCGCTGGCTGCCCTATGCGCTGATCGCGCCGCAGATCGCCGTCACCCTGGTCTTCTTCCTCTGGCCCGCCGCCCAGGCGATCTATCAATCGGTGCTGCGCCAGGACGCCTTCGGCCTGAAGACGGTCTTCGTCGGCCTCGCCAACTTCCGCCGCCTCTTCGGCGATCCGGCCTATCTGGAGAGCTTCTGGACCACGATCCTGTTCAGCGTCCTCGTGGCGGGGCTTTCCATGCTCTTCGCGCTGGTGCTGGCGATGATGGCGGATCGTGTCGTCCGCTCCGCCACGGCCTACCGGACGCTGCTCATCTGGCCCTACGCCGTGGCGCCCGCGGTCGCCGGCGTGCTGTGGTATTTCCTGTTCAACCCGACCATCGGCATCTTCGCGTACGCGCTGGACGCGATCGGCTACGACTGGAACCACTACGTCGACGGGGGCGACGCCATGGCGCTGATCGTCATCGCCGCGGCATGGCGGCAGGTGGCCTACAACTTCCTGTTCTTCCTCGCCGGGCTGCAGGCGATCCCGCGCTCGCTGATCGAGGCGGCGGCGATCGACGGGGCCGGGCCGCTGAAGCGGTTCCTCTCGATCCAGCTGCCGCTGCTCTCGCCCACCGTGTTCTTCCTGCTCGTGGTCAACGTGGTCTACGCCTTCTTCGAGACCTTCGGCATCGTCCACGCCACCACCTCCGGAGGGCCGGGTCGGGATACGGTCATCCTGGTCTACAAGGTCTGGCGCGACGCCTTCGAGGGCCTGAACCTCGGTTCCTCGGCGGCGCAGTCGGTGATCCTGATGACCATCGTGATCGCCCTGACGGCGATCCAGTTCCGCTACATCGAGCGCAAGGTGGAGTACTGATGGTCGAACGCCGCCCCATCTTCGACGCGCTCCAGCACGCGGTGCTGATCCTCGGCGCCGCGATCTTCGCCTTTCCGATCTATCTGGCCTTCGTCGCCTCCACCCATACGGGGGTGGAGGTCAGCCGCGGCCTGCCGCTGCTGCCGGGCGACCAGTTCGCGGTCAACTACGCGACCGCGCTCGGCGAGGGGCTGTCGACCTCCGGCGCGCCGCCGCTGGCGCTGATGCTGACCAACTCGATGATCATGGCGCTCTCCATCACCTTCGGGAAGATCGCGATCTCCCTGCTCTCGGCCTTCGCGATCGTCTATTTCCGCTTCCCGTTCCGGGTGCTGGCGTTCTGGACGATCTTCATCACGCTGATGCTGCCGGTCGAGGTGCGCATCCTGCCGACCTACGAGGTCGTGGCCGGTCTGGGGATGCTCAACAGCTACGCCGGCCTCTCGATCCCGCTGATAGCCTCGGCGACGGCGACGTTCCTGTTCCGGCAGTTCTTCATGACGGTGCCGGACGAACTGGTCGAGGCGGCGCGGATGGACGGCGCCGGGCCGATGAAGTTCTTCAAGGACATCCTGCTGCCGCTCAGCCGCACCAACCTCGCCGCGCTGTTCGTGATCCTCTTCATCTACGGCTGGAACCAGTATCTCTGGCCGCTGCTGGTGACGACGGACGAGAGCTACTACACCATCGTCATGGGCATCCAGCGCATGGCCAACGTGGGCGAGCAGCAGCCGCAATGGCACCTGGTCATGGCGACGGCGATCCTCGCCATGCTGCCGCCGGTCGTCGTGATCCTGACCATGCAGAGGCTGTTCGTGCGCGGCCTCGTCGAAGTCGAGAAGTGAAGGGCTGATGGCGGAGATCCACATAAGCGGGGCGCGCAAGGTCTACGCCGGCGGGACGGAGGCGATCCCCGGCCTGTCGCTGGAGATCGAGGACGGCCAGCTCTGCGTGCTCGTCGGCCCCTCCGGCTGCGGCAAGTCCACGCTCCTGCGCATGGTCGCGGGGCTCGAGGAGGCGACGGCGGGCGAGATCCGCATCGGCGGGCGCGTGGTCAACGACCTCGAGCCGGCGGAGCGCGACATCGCCATGGTGTTCCAGAACTACGCGCTCTACCCGCACATGTCCGTCTTCGACAACATGGCGTACGGGTTGAGGAACCGCGGCCAGAAGCGGGACGAGATCCGCAGGCGGGTGGACGAGGCGGCGGCGATCCTCGGCCTCGACGGGCTGCTCGACCGCAAGCCCCGCCAGCTCTCCGGCGGCCAGCGCCAGCGCGTCGCCATGGGGCGGGCCATCGTGCGTCAGCCGCAGGCCTTCCTCTTCGACGAACCGTTGTCGAACCTCGACGCCAAGCTCCGGATGCGCACGCGCGTGGAGATCCGCGATCTTCAGCAGCGCCTCGGCACCACCTCGATCTACGTCACCCACGATCAGCTCGAGGCGATGACGATGGCCGACAAGCTGGTGGTGATGAACGCCGGGCGGATCGAGCAGGTGGGCGCGCCGCTCGAGGTCTACGAGCGTCCCGTCAGCGTCTTCGTCGCCGGCTTCATCGGCGCGCCGCCGATGAACTTCCTCTCCGGGCGCGTCGCGGACGGCGAGATCCGTCTCGCCGACGGCGCCCGTCTCGGCCGGACGTCCGCGCCGGACGACCCCGACGTGGTGATCGGCGTGCGTCCCGAAGCGCTGGAGCCGCGCGAGGACGGGCCGCTGCGCGCGAGGGTGCGCGTGGTGGAGCCGCTCGGCGCCACGATCAACGTCCATGCCCGGATCGAGGGCGAAAGAGACGAGATCGTGGCGAGCCTCTCGGGCGTGCCGAGCCCTCGACCCGGCGACGCGCTGTCGCTCGCTCCGGCGGAAGGAGAGCTGCATCTCTTCGACCGCGCCAGCGGCCGGCGCATCGACTGATCCGAGCTCGCGCGCGCCGGCCGCTTTCAGCCCTGGGTGCGGAAGGCGGCGACGCGCCGCGACCGAAGGCCGGTCAGCGCCTCCTCCGTGGGCGGCTCCTCGAAGGGAAGGCCAACATCCTCTGCACGATGAACATCAAGCTGCTCGGCGTGCCGACCGTCTGGGTCAAGGCGATCAGCCGCACCCATCACCGCATCCTCGCCAAGCTGGGCGCCGACCGCATCATGCAGCCCTAGCAGGAGATCGGCCGCCACATCGCGCAGATGCTGCACAATCCGCTGGCACGCGACTACGTCAGCATCAGGCGCTGACGGGCATGCAGGCCTCGAACCGCGCCTGCGAGGCGCTGGTCCAGGCGCTCGAGATCACCATCGCCCGGCTGAAGAAGCAGCGCTTCGGCGCGAGTTCGGAGAAGATCGAGCGCGAGATCCAGCAGCTGGAGCTGGCCCTCGAAACCTCGAGACCGCCCGCGCCGCCGCGGATGCGACGCCCGAGCCGGAGGGCGACGGCGCGGAGGAGGACGCGCCGGCGGCGTCCGCCGAACGCGCGCCGCAGCGCCGCCGCGGCAAGCCCCGCATCAGGCCGCCGGCGCGCTGAGGCCTCTGGCCGATCTGATCCGCGATGTGGTCGTGGCCTCGGACCGCATCCACGCCGACGACACCCCGATCCAGGTGCTGGACCCCAGGAAGAAGCGGATCGAGGGGCTGGCGCGCGGCGTGAAGGAGGGCCGCATCTGGGTCTATGTCAGGGACGATCGCCCCTGGGCGGGCAGTGATCCGCCCGCCGCCGCCTACTGGTTCTCCCCTGACCGCAAGGGCGAGCAATGGAGCACCCTAGAAGTGCTCGTCAATCAGCTTGAGCAAAGCAGGATGGGCGGTTTCCAGCGACAAGATTTCGTAGCCATCTGCAAGACGGGCTGCGTGTTCCTCGTAGTAGGTCGAGGCTGGTTCTTGCGGCATGGTGCCAAATACATCTCCACGGTGGGTCTAGGGTCCGAACCCAATCAGGGTATTGCGAGGCAACCGCTTACATGATTCCAAGCTGTTGAGGTGGTTCGGAGGCATGGATGAGCGGACTGTTCTG
>JAWLFJ010000149.1:0-8214 GCA_041685625.1 Paracoccaceae bacterium
CGCCGCCTGCGACGACGGGCATCACCTCGGGCGGCCCGTGAAACGTTTCGGCCGCGACGGGGGCGGACGCCGGAGCGGAATTTTCGGTCGCGTCCGGCGCGGCGGACGCCGGGAGGGCTTCGCACGCCGACGGCGCTGCGGCGAGAAGCGGCGGCATGGGCCATGCCGGCCCGTGTCGTCGCGCCCCCCGACGCGGCCGGCGCAGGGGGCGCGCGGCGGGCGGCGTCGGCATCAGTTCCGCATCCCCGTCAGCGCGTTGATGATGTCGATGATGGAGGGACCGATGAGGATCAGCATCAGCGGCGGCACGGTGAACAGCATTGTGCCGAGCGTCAGCTTGGTCGGGATCTTGTTGGCCTTCTCCTCCGCCCGCATCAGCCGCTTGTCGCGCATCTCGGCCGCGTAGATGCGCAGCGCCTCGGCCACCGAGGTGCCGAACTGGGTCGACTGGATCAGCACCGTCACGAAGGAGGAGACGTCGTTGACGCCGGCGCGGTCGGCGAATTCGCGCAGCACCACGGCGCGGTCCTTGCCGGCGCGGATCTCGACCGAGATGATCTGGAACTCCTCGGCGAGACTCGGATGGGCGTGGTCGATCTCCCCCGCGACGCGCACCAGCGACTGGTCGAGGCTCTGCCCCGCCTCGACGCAGACCAGCATCATGTCGAGCGCGTCCGGAAAGCCGTTGCCGATCTCCTCCTGCCGGGCCTGACGCCGGCGCGTGACCCAGTAGTTCGGCGCGATGTAGCCCACGCCCATGCCGCCGGCGCTGCAGATCGCCAGCCAGGTCAGGTCCTCCGTGCCGCGGGAGAGGAAGATGTAGAGGAAGCCGAGCACGCCGAAGGTGACAGCCCCCATGACGCGCGCCAGATAATAGGTCCGCACCGCCGACGTGGAACGATAGCCCGCCTGCAGCAGCATGCGCTTGGCCGACGAGACGCTTTCCTCGTCCTTCGGCGTGAAGGGGTCGGCGAGCGCGTCGAGCCGGCCCGCGCCGTCGCGGCGCAGCCCCTCCCGACGGACGCCGGGACGCTCCGGGCGCCGGCTGCGCGGATCGCCGCCCCGGCCCTCCGGTGCACGGCCGAGCTTCTCGATCGGGTCGGTCCCGCGCACGAGCAGCAGCGGCGCGACGGAGACCACGAGAAGCAGCCCGAACCCGCCGAGGACGTAGACCGGCCCCAACGGCCCGAAGGCCTCCTGCAGCAGCGAGATGAAGCGGTCGATCTGTTGCACGCCCGTCCCCGTCCGGCCGGTTCGACCCCGGCCCTTGCGCCGAACTTCCCTCGGAAGTTCAGACCTTGATGTTCACCATCATCCGCATGAAGACGATGTTGATCGCAAGCATGATCCCGACGGCGATGGTCGCCGGCACGAACAGCGCGTGATCCACGACGCCGTCATAGTAGTCCGGCTTGACGATCTGGACCACGAGCAGCGCGATGACGGGGAAGGCCGAGAGGAACCAGCCCGACCAGCGAGCCTCCGCCGTGATCGCGGTCACCTTGCGGAACAGCTTGAAGCGGGATCGCACCACCACCGCGAGGGAGTTCAGGATCTCCGCCAGATTGCCGCCCGACTGGCTCTGGATGCCGACGGCGACGGCGAGGAAGCGAAGATCCGGCACCGCCACCCGCTCGGCCAGCCGCTCGAGGCTTTCGGTCACGTCCATGCCGTAGGTCGCCTCGTCGGCGATGATGCCGAACTCCGAGCCGAGGGGATCCGGCATCTCCTGCGCCACGATGGCGACGGCGGAGCTGAACGGGTGGCCGATGCGCAGCGCGCGGACCATCAGCTCGATCGCGTCCGGCAGCTGCTCCTCGAAGGTGGCGAGGCGCTTCTTGGCCCGCCCGCGCAGCCAGACGAACATGATGGCGTAGCCCATCACGCAGGACAGCGCGAGGCGCAACGCCAGCCCGGCGCCGGAGAACCAGGTCAGGAGCGCGAAGACCGCTGCCGCCGCGCCCATCATGATCATCACGATGGTCATGGGCGACCACGGGATGTTCGCCTGCGCCGCCTTGTCGAACAGCGAGGAGAACAGCGGCATGGTCGAGGCGTTGACGTGGCGCTCGCGCTCCTTGCGGAGCTGATGGAGCACCTCCATCACGTCGACGCCCTTGTCGAGCAGCTCCAGCCGGCGGTTGACCTTGCGGCCCTGGCGCGCGGAGCGGCCGAAGGCGAGGAGATACAGGCCCTCGACCGCGACCAGCACGCCGACGAAGATCAGCGCGAAAAGGATCGGTTCGGCGGAGATCATCAGCCGAGCCTCCGGTTCGGGGCGTAGATCTCGTTGGGCAGGCCGAAGCCCCAGATGCCGAAGCGCTCGGCGTGGGCGGAGCGGATGCCCGTCGCCTCGAAATGGCCGAGCACCGTGCCGTCGCCGTCGATCCCCTCGCGCTTGAAGCGGAAGATCTCCTGCATGGCGATGACGTCGCCCTCCATGCCGGTGATCTCGGTCACCGAGGTCATGCGTCGGGAACCGTCCGAAAGCCGGGAGACCTGCACGACGACGTGCACCGCCGCGGCGATCTGGGAACGGAGGGCGCGAAGCGGGATCTCGATGCCGCTCATCATCATCATGTTCTCGATGCGGCCGAGGGCGTCGCGCGCGTTGTTGGCGTGGATCGTGGTCATCGAGCCGTCGTGGCCGGTGTTCATGGCCTGCAGCATGTCGAGGACCTCGTCGCCGCGGGTCTCGCCGACGATGATGCGGTCGGGACGCATGCGCAGCGCGTTCTTCAGGAGGACGCGCTGGGAGACCTCGCCCTTGCCCTCGACGTTCGGCGGGCGGCTCTCCATCCGGCCGACATGGGTCTGCTGCAGCTGCAGCTCGGCCGTGTCCTCGATGGTGACGATGCGCTCCTTGTCGTTGATGAAGCTCGAGAGCGCGTTGAGCGTGGTGGTCTTGCCCGAGCCGGTGGAGCCCGAGACGACGACGTTGAGGCGCGTCGCGACGACGGCCTGCAGATAGGCCGCCATCTCCTCGGTGAAGGCGCCGTGACCGATCAGCTTGTCTATCGAGAGCGGCTTCTTGGAGAACTTGCGGATCGAGAGCAGCGGTCCGTCCACCGCGCAGGGCGGCACCAGCGCGTTGACGCGGCTGCCGTCGGCGAGACGGGCGTCGACGTAGGGCTGGCTTTCGTCGACGCGGCGCCCGACCGCGCTGACGATCTTGTCGATCACCCGCAGCAGATGCTTGTCGTCCTTGAACTGGGTCGTGGTGAGCTCGAGCTTGCCGCCCCGCTCCACGAAGACCTGGTGCGCCCCGTTGACGAGGATGTCGGCGATGGTGTCGTCCTTGAGCAGCGGCTCGAGCGGGCCGAGGCCGGTGACCTCGTCCATCAGCTCCTGGGTCAGCTGCTCCGCCTCGGTGGCGTTCAGCACCACGCCCATCTCGCGCAGCCCTTCGCGGGCGATGGCGGCGACCTCGCGGCGCAGGTCCGCCTCCGGCACCCGGTCGATGACGGAAAGGTTGAGAGTCTCGAGCAGGCGGCGGTGCAGGTCGACCTTGATCTGCAGAAGGCGATGGCGGCGCTTGGCCTCGCGCGGCTCGTCCGGGCGCGCCTCGGCCGCGGCGGCGCGGAGCGCGGCGGCGGCCTCGACCGCCGCGGGGGCGGGGGGCGGCGCGAGGGCGATCTCGGCGGTGGCGGCCTCGAGGGCGGGCTCCGCCTCCTTGCGGTAACGCTTGAACATGACGCTTACATCCTCTGGCGGCGCCCCCTCGGCGGAGGACGCCTCCCGGCCTCGGCCGGGCTACGCGACACCGGTCTTCGCGGACTGGAGACCCTTGAGGAGGGCCTCGGCCGACTTCCTGATCTCCTTCCTCAAGGCGTTCGAGCCCGCATACTCCGCCAGCGGGGCGCCGTGGTCGCAAGCCTGCACCACCGCGCGTCCCCCGTCCGGCAGCTGTATGGCATACTCGATTCCCAGGCTTTCCGCCATTTTCCTGACGCGGCCCTTTGCGCCGAAATCGCCGAAACCCGGCGCGCGGTTCAGGACGGCCTCGACCTTGTCCACCGGCAGCTCCTCCGCCCGCAGCGCACGCAGGAAGCGGAGCATGTTCTGGGCGGAGCGCATGTCGATCTCCATCAGGGCATGGAACCGCTCGGCCGCGCCCAGCACCGTCTCGGACCAGAGCGTGAGGGCGAGCGGCAGGTCCGCGACGACGACGTCGTGCGTGTCCTGCGCGAGGCGGAGCAGCCGGCCGACGCCCTCCGGCGTCAGGATGTCCAGCGGAAGCACGTCGAGCGGCGCGGTCAGCACGTGAAGGCGCTTGCCGTAGGTCGAGAGGGCGGCCTCGAAGCCCGCGGCGTCGGCCCGGTCGATCTGGCTGAGCAGCTCGAACACCGCCTCGCGGCGGGGGAGATCGAGATAGGTGGAGACCGAACCGTACTGCACGTCGAGATCCAGCAGCGCCACCTTGAGTCCCTGCTTGCGCCCGGCGAGCGCGAGCTCCCAGGCGAGGTTGACCGCGTAGACGGTGGCGCCGACGCCGCCCGCCACGCCGTAGACGGCGACGACGGCGCCGTCGCGCTTGCGCGGGCCGGGCCCGGCCGCCGGCGCATGGTCGCGCAGACGGTCCAGCGCATCGGCCAGTTCGCCGCGCGGCACCGGCACCGGCAGGAAGTCGTCGGCGCCGGCGCGCATCAGCCGGTGCACGGCGGCGGGCGGAAGGTCCTGCACCAGAAGGATCACGTGCACGCCCGCCGCGCGCGCGGCCGAGACCAGTTCCGCCAGGTCGTCGAGCCGCGCCGCGTCGCGGGCGCCGGCCGCGAACAGCACTCCGGACGGCGCCGCCGCGCCGGGTGCTGGGCGCAGCGCCTCGCGAAGCCGGGCCGGCGCGACTTCGGCGAAACCGCCGCCCGGAAGTTCCGCCTCGAGGCCCGCGCGCAGGCCCGCGAAGGATTCGAGATCCTCCGCGACGACGAGCAGCTTCGCCTCCGGTTGCGCGGCCCCGCGTCGTCCGAGGATCATGGCGCCGCCTCCGGCGTCAGCGCCGTCTCGCCGCGGCGGATGGCGGGCGGAAGGGCGGAGCGGCGGAGCGGTCGCGCAAGCGGGTCACGCCTTCGCCGCGCCGCGCAGCGCAAGCCGGTCGCGAATCGTTCGATCGTCGGGCTCGAGGCGGTGCCGACGAGCGGATCCGGGCGAGACGGCGGCCTCACGATTCGCGCCGGGCCGGAGGCGTCGCCGCTGGAGCGGTCGCGGACCGCCTCGCGCCTGTCGGCGGCCGGAGACGGAACGGCGGATCGCGGCGGACGCGCGCGACCCTGCGCGACGCGTTCGGGGCGGCGTCCTGCGGCGGCTTCGCTCCGCACCGCGCCGCCGTCCGCCTCGAGCGCGAGGCCGCCGGAGGCCGAAGGGGTCGCGGTCGCCCTCGCGGCGTTCCGCTTCGCCGGCCTGGGGAGGCTCCCGCGCGCCCGCCCTGGCCCGCGGCCCGGCGGGAGGACGCCGTGAAGAGGGGTCTGCGCGCTCACGGCGTCCTCCCCTGCGCGAGGTCACGGCGCGCATGTGGCCGACGACGGGCGGACCGCCGACGCCGGCTCGGCGCCGGTCGGCGGAGCGGCGTTCGGCTCACGAACCGCCTGCCGTCTCTGCCGACGCCTCTTCGGCGGTGTCGGTGACGTAACGTCGATAAGCGTTCCGGGCCCGCTCGCCGTCGAAGCCGCCCACCGGATACGGGCGACCCCAACCGACCAAGGCGACGACGACGCGCCGGTTGCGACGCTCGCGCCCTTCGAGGGGCACGACGGGCCGGCTTTTGCCGTAGCTCTCGACCGCCGCGAGGCGGTCGGGATGCACGCCGAGTTCCACGAGCCGCCGGGCCACGGCGCGCGCGCGGCGCAGGCCGAGACGGGCGTTGTATGTCTCCCCCCCGACGAGATCGGCATGGCCCTCGAGGCGGAGCGTGGCGTGGGGGTTCAGCGTCAGCCATCGCGCCTGCGCGGCCAGGATGCGCTCGCTCTCGGCCGCGAGCGCGGCGCTGTCGAAATCGAACGTCACGGCGCCCGGTGCGGCGCTCTCGAAGGCGGCCGCGAGGCGCGCCATGCGGCGGGGCGACGCGCCGAGGCCGGCATGGATCGCCACGTTGCCGCGCACGGCATCGCCGAAACTGCGATCTCCGGGGCCGCCGTGACCGGCGGGCTGCGCCGCCGCCGCGCCGGTGAGGACCATGGCGCCCGAAGCCGCCGCAAGGGCGACGCTCAGAACGTGGCGAAGGATGCGCTCACTCCACGACATATCCGTATGTTCCCTCGAAGTTGCGGGAGGCCGCCGAGCGTACGCCGGGATCGGGCTCCAGTTCCACCTTGCCGAGGAGGAACAGTTCGCGCTCCGAAGGCAGGCGGATGCGGTCGGTCGGCAGTTCGAGCGCCGCCTCGGTGGCCGCCGCGGCGAGATAGGCCGTCACGAGGATCACGAGCTCCGTCTGCCGGCGCTGGAAGTCGGCCGAACGGAACAGCGTGCCGAGCACGGGCACGTCCCCGACCCAGGGCAGCTGCTGCGCGTTGTCGACGAAGTCGTCCTGCAGCAGCCCGGCGATGGCGAAGCTCTGCCCGTCGCGCAGCTCGATCGTCGTGCGGGTGCGCCGGGTCGAGAAGCCGTTGAAGGTGATGCCCTGGTTCTGGATGACGATGGAGTTGTCGATGGCCGAGCTCTCGGCCTCCAGCACCAGATTGATGACGTCGCCGTCGACCACCGTCGGCGTGAAGCCGAGGCTGACGCCGAACGGCTTGAATTCGATCGTCAATTCGCCCTCTTCGCCGGGGACGGGGATCGGGAACTCACCGCCGGCGAGGAAGCTCGCCGTGTCGCCGGAGAGCGAGACGAGATTCGGCTCCGCCAGCGTTCGGGCGACGCCCTTGCCCTCGAGCGCGTCGATCGCGAGGTTCGCGACCACGCCGCCGGCGGCGAAGCCGATGCGGACCGTGCCCTCGGTCGGGCCGCCGCTGGAGAAGGCGTCGGGCAGGCCGGTGTTGCCCGGCGCCTGCGGGGCGTTGCCCGTGCCGGCGAAGTCGCCCGTGTCGACGTTGAAGCCCCAGTTGCCCGAGGTGGCGCCGAAGCCCCAGTTGAAGCCGAGCGACTTGGTGGCGTTGCGCTGCACCTCGGCGAAGCGGACGCGCAGCATGATCTGGCGTGCGCCGCCGACGCTCATCATGTTGGTGACGCGGTCGGGCGCGTAGCGCTGGGCGAGGGCCATGGCCCTGTCCAGCTTCGCCGCGCCCGAGACGGTGCCGGACAGCACGATGCCGTCGGAGGCGGTCCGGACCTCGATCGGCTCGTCCGGCAGGATCTCCTGCAGGCGGGCCTTGAACTCCTCCACGTCCGGCGCGACGCGCACGTCGATGTTGGCGATCAGCCGCCCCTCGGGACCGAGCAGGGTCAGCGTGGTGCGCCCGGCCTGCTTGCCGAGGACGTAGACCGAACGGTTGGTCAGCGCCGCCACGTCGGCGATGCCGGGGTTGGCGACGGAGACCTCGGCGAACGCCTCCGCCGCTTCGAGCACCAGCGCGCGGTTCACCGCGACGTCGATCACCGTCGGCTCGGCGACGTTCAGAACGCGCACCGGCGCACCGCTTCCCTGCGCGCCCGCGGGGAGGGCGGCGAGCGCCAGCACGGCGAAGGTCGCGCCCGCGGTGGCCGCCATGAGGCGGACGTATTGGCGGATGGCGCGCATAGGTCTCCTCCCGGATTCGAAAGCATCGCATGAAGAAGCCGATGCAACCTCATACGAATCCTTGCGTTTCCTCCTACAGTTCGCAAGCGGCACATGGCCTTCCCCGGCTGGAAGGCCCATCGGACCATCGATATGTGGCCGAAATGAAACGTCCCGATGCGCGAGTCGCAGGCCTCGCCGGCCGACCGGGGATTGATCGTGAAGGACGGACCGCCGCCCGAAGCGGCTCATTCCATCGTCTTGACCGAAACTTCGCTGCCCCGCCGGACGCGGACCGTCACCGGCGCGGGCTCCGGTTCGGGTGCGGCCTGCGCCACCGGCGCGATCTCGCCGAGAAGTTCGTCGCGGCGGAGAGGATCGGCCTCCGAGATCCGGTCCGAACCGTAGCCGCGCAGCGAGATGGACAGCGAGCCGAGGCTCGCGCCGAGCGTCAGGCGACGCACCTCCTCCGGCGTGCCCTGCACGGTCACCGTGCGCGCGACGCGCGCCTCGATGCGGTCGCGGTCGGTGTCCTGGTCGACGGCGATGACCTCGAGATCCTG
>JAWLFJ010000150.1:0-8059 GCA_041685625.1 Paracoccaceae bacterium
CGCGCGAGGGGGGGCGCCGGCGCGGCGGCGCGGACCGTCTCGGCGGGGGCGGTGTCCAGCATCGACCTCCTCGGGAACTGCGGCTCGGCCGGAACGATGGCGCGGCGGGCGCCCCCGCGCAAGGCCGCCCGCCGACGCGGCGCCGATGCGGACGGCCCGCGCCTCCCGGCGCCCGGAAAAGAGGCGCCGGCGCCTCGCCGGCGCCCCGAAGCCGCCGCTTGGCTCGCCGCGCCCGCGCCCATAAGGTCCGCCGACGCGTGCGGCCGAGTCGGCGCCCGCGCGCGGCATCGCAAGCGCCCCGCGCGACCCCGCCCTGTCGGGACCGCGCCCTCCCTCACCGCCTCGGCCGCCGACCGGCCCAAGGACCGCGCCGCATGTTCAACAGCCTTCTCGGGATGTTCTCGTCCGACATGGCGATAGACCTCGGGACCGCGAACACCCTGGTCTACGTCAAGGGCCGGGGCATCGTGCTGAACGAGCCCTCCGTCGTCGCCTTCGCCGTGAAGAACGGCCGCAAGGAGGTGCTGGCGGTGGGCGAGGACGCCAAGCTGATGCTCGGCCGCACGCCGGGCTCGATCCAGGCGATCCGGCCGATGCGCGACGGCGTCATCGCCGATTTCGACGTGGCCGAGGAGATGATCAAGCACTTCATCCGCAAGGTGCACCGGCGCGGCAGCTTCGCGAGCCCGAAGATCATCGTCTGCGTGCCCTACGGCGCCACGCCGGTCGAGGAGCGGGCGATCCGCGAGAGCGTGCTCTCGGCCGGCGCGCGCAAGGCGGCGCTGATCCCCGAGCCGATCGCGGCGGCCATCGGCGCCGGCATGCCGATCACCGAGGCGACGGGCAACATGGTCGTCGACATCGGCGGCGGCACCACCGAGGTCGCGGTGCTGAGCCTCGGCGACATCGTCTACGCGCGCTCGATCCGGGTCGGCGGCGACAAGATGGACGAGGCGATCATCGCCTTTCTCCGCCGCCAGCAGAACATCCTGATCGGCGAATCGACGGCCGAGCGCATCAAGACCACCATCGGCACCGCCCGCATGCCCGAGGACGGGCGCGGCCGCTCGATGGAGATCCGCGGGCGCGACCTGCTCAACGGCGTGCCGAAGGAGATCGAGGTCACCCAGGGCCAGATCGCCGAGGCGCTGGCCGAGCCCGTGATGCAGATCAAGGAGGCGGTGATGAGCGCGCTCGAGGCGACCCCGCCCGACCTCGCCGCCGACATCGTCGACCGCGGCGTGATGCTCACCGGCGGCGGCGCCCTGCTCGGCGACCTCGACCTCGCGCTCCGCGAGCAGACCGGCCTCGCCATCACCGTGGCCGAGGAGCCGCTGTCCTGCGTCGCGCTCGGCACCGGCAAGGCGCTGGAGCACGAGAAGGACCTGATCCACATCCTGAACTACGACCGCTGAGGCGCGCGCCCCGCGGTTGACCGCCGGGGGCTCGCGCCCCCACCCTTCCGGGGCGACCACGCGACCGGACGCCCGAGACGGACCGGGAGAGGCCGATGCCACAGGACGGCGGCAGGGACGGAGCCGAGAGGCCGGCCCGCGCGCTCCGGCGCATCCTGCTGGCGGCCCTGTCGCTGGCGCTGCTGGCGACCTTCGCGCTCTGGCGGATCGACAATCCGCGGGTCGAGCGGGTGCGCATGACCATCGTCGACGCCCTGCACCCGGCGGTCGAGACCGCGGCCCGCCCGCTCGGCTTCGTGGCGGAGATGGCGGCGGACTTCGAGAACTTCGCGAACGTCTACGAGCAGAACGAGGAGCTCAGACGCGAGATCCAGCGCCTCGCCGCCTGGCGCGCGGCCGCGCAGCGGCTGGAGCAGGAGAACGCGCGCCTGCGCGCCCTCAACAACGTGCGCCTGCCGCCCTCGCTCGGCTTCGTGACGGGCGAGGTGATCGCGGATTCCGGGGGGCCGTTCCTGCAGACCGGGCTGGTCAACGTCGGCTGGCGCGACGGGGTGCAGGACGGCGCGGCGGTGATGGACGGGGCCGGCCTCGCCGGGCGGGTCGTCGGTCTCGGCCGGCGCGCGGCGCGGATGCTGCACGTCACCGACCACTCCTCGCGCATCCCGGTGCTGATCCGCCCTTCGGGCCGGCGCGCCATCCTCTCGGGCGACGGCGGGCGGGCGCCGCGGCTGGACTTCCTCGAGGATCCCGACGGGGTGCGCCCGGGCGACGCGGTCGTCACCTCGGGCGACGGCGACGTGTTCCCGCCCGAGCTCGCCGTCGGGGCGGTGGCGCTGGGGGCCGACGGGCTGCCGCGCGCCCGCCTCGCCGCGGATCTGGAGCGGCTGGAGTTCGTGCGGGTGATCCGCTACCGGCCCGACACCGCGATCGAGCGGCCGGGCGGGCTGGTGCGCCACGGCCCGCCGCCGCCGGACCCGGACGCGCCCGAGACGGGTGAGGGCGATCCCGACGCGTCCGGGCCGGGGGCGGGCGGTTCCGACGCCTCGGGGGCGGAGGCCCCGGCCGAGCCGCGCGCCGAGGTGCTGCGATGAGCGGCGCCGCCCGTCCCGCCGGGCTCGCCGGGCTCGCCGCCGCGTTCGCCTTCCCGGCGCTGGCGCTGCTGGCCCTCGCGGTGCAGCTCGCGCCGCTGGCGGAGACGCCGCCGGCGCTGACGCCGGATCTCTTCTGGTGCGTCCTCGCCTATTTCACGCTGCGCGCGCCGCGGGCGGCGCCGCTCGGCATGGTCGCCGTGCTCTGCATCCTGCGCGACGCGCTGCTCGGCGGGCCGTTCGGCGCCGGGGCGCTCTCCTTCGTCCTCGCCTCCGAGCTGCTGCGCCGGCGGGCGGCGCTGGCGCCGGCGCCGCGGCCCTTGTGGTCGGACTGGGCGTGGTGCGCCCTCGGCTTCGCGGCGGCGACGGCGCTGCAATGGGCGCTGCTGCTGGTCAGCTTCGCCCGGCCGCCCTCGCCCGCCGCGCTGGCGCCGCACGTCCTCGTCACCGCGCTGGCGCTGCCCGTCGTCGCGGCGCTGCTGCGCTACGCGCTGCGCCTCGGCGCCTCGCCGCGTCCGGAGCGCTCGACATGAGCCGCGTCTGGCGCAAGCCCGGGCCCGCCGACGACCGGCCGCGCCTCACCCGCCGCGGGCTCCTGCTCGGCGGCGGCATGGCCGGCGTGATGGGCGTGCTCGGCTGGCGGATGCGGGAGCTGCAGGTGCTGGAGGCGGACGAGTACCGCCTGCTGGCCGAGGAGAACCGGATCAACATCCGCCTGATCCCGCCGGCGCGGGGGCGGATCTTCGACCGCGCGGGCCGCCCCCTCGCGGTGAACCGCAAGAACTATCGCGTGGTGCTGATCCGCGAACAGGCGGGCGACGTGGAGGCCGCGCTCGACCGGCTGGCCGAGCTGATCCCGATCTCGGAGCGCGACCGCGAGCGCGCGATCCGGGACGCGACGCGCAAGGCCGCCTTCGTGCCCGTCACCGTGGCCGAGCATCTGAGCTGGGAGCATTTCGCCCGCGTCGCCGCCAACGCCCCCGCCCTGCCCGGCGTCGACGTGGAGGCCGGTCTGACGCGCTTCTATCCGGAGGAAGGCGCCCTCGCGCACACCGTGGGCTATGTCGGGCGGGTCAACGACCGCGAACTCGACGCCGACGGCGAGGCGACGCCGCTGCTGCAGATCCCGGACTTCCGCATCGGCAAGACCGGGGTGGAGATCCGCCACGAGGACACGCTGCGCGGCGCAGCGGGCCTGAGCCGCATCGAGGTCAACGCCCGAGGGCGCACCGTCCGCGAAATCGGACGCGAGGACGGCCAGCCTGGGGCGGACCTGCAGCTCACCCTCGACCTCGCCCTGCAGCGTTACGCGATGGAGCGCCTCGCGGGCGAGAGCGCGGCGGTGGTGCTGATGGACTGCGCCACCGGCGATCTCCTCGTCTCCGCCTCCTCGCCCGGGTACGACCCCAACCCCTTCGTGTTCGGCATCTCCTCGGACGCGTGGAACGCGCTGCTGGAGGATCCCTATCGCCCGCTCGCGGACAAGACGGTCTCCGGCCTCTACCCGCCGGGCTCGACCTGGAAGATGGTGGTGGCCCTCGCCGCGCTCGAGGCCGGCCAGCTCGACCCGGCCGAGCGGGTGTTCTGCAACGGCGGCCTCAAGCTCGGCAACCGCCGCTTCCACTGCTGGAGCCGGGGCGGGCACGGCCATGTCGACCTGAAGGAGAGCCTCGCCGAGAGCTGCGACGTCTACTACTACGAGATCGCCCGGCGCACCGGCATCGACCGCATCGCGGACATGGCCAACCGCCTCGGCCTCGGCGTGCGGCACGACCTGCCGTTGCCGGCGGTGCGCGAGGGGCTGACCCCGACCCGCGCCTGGAAGCTGGGCGCGCGGGGCGAGGCCTGGCGCGTGGGCGACACCTTCAACGCCGGCATAGGCCAGGGCTTCGTGCTGAGCTCTCCGCTGCAGCTCGCGGTGATGACGGCGCGCATCGCCACCGGCCGCGCCGTCTCGCCCCGCCTCGTGCGCGGCGCCGCCGGGCGGCCCCTGCCGGACCCGGAGCCGGACCTGCTCGACGTCAACGGCACGCACCTGCGCCTGGTGCGCGAGGGGATGCTGGCGGTGATGGAGGATCGCCGCGGCACCGCCCGGCGCAGCCGCATCGTGGCCGAGGGGCTGGCGATGGCCGGCAAGACCGGCACCAGCCAGGTCCGCCGGATCACCCCGGCCGAGCGGGCGGCCGGCGTGATCCGCAACGAGGATCTGCCGTGGAACCGGCGCGACCACGCGCTCTTCGTCGGCTTCGCGCCCTACGAGGCGCCGCGCTTCGCGCTCTCGGTGGTCGTGGAGCACGGCGGCGGCGGCTCCTCCGCCGCGGCGCCCATCGCGCAGGACGTGATGCTGCGCGCGCTCTGGGACGGGACCGAGCCTCCCGTCGCCGCCTATCCGCCCGAGATGCGGCGCGAGGTGATGGAGCGCCGCATCCGCCCGCCCGAGCCGCGCCCGCCGGCTCCGCCGTCCGCCGCCGGCGGCGAGCCGGCCCCGCCGGAGGCTCCTCGCCCCGGCGCGGAGCCGCCCCAGCCGCCGCCGGGCCCGCCCAGCCGCGCCTGAGCCGGCGGCGCCGGCCTCTCGACGCCGCGCCGATCGCACGCCATTCTCCCGCCGACCCCACCGGAGCCCGACCGCCGCCCATGTCCCGCCTCGCCGCCCCCGACGCCGCGCCGAGCCCGCTGCAGAAGCTGCTGCGCTTCCACTGGGCGCTGGCGCTGAGCCTCGCCGCCGTCGCCGCGGCGGGGGCGCTGATGCTCTACTCCGTCGCCGGCGGCTCGGCCGAGCCCTGGGCGGTCCGCCACGCCTCGCGCTTCGGGGTCGGCTTCGCGCTGATGCTTGCGGTCGCCTTCGTGCATCTGCGCTACTGGCGCGCGCTCTCGCCGCTCGCCTATCTCGGGGCGCTCGGGCTCCTGCTGGCGGTGGAGGTCGCCGGGGCCACCGGCATGGGCGCGACGCGTTGGATCGAGGTCGGGCCGCTGCGCCTGCAGCCCTCCGAGCTGATGAAGATCGGCCTCGTGATGGCGCTCGCCTGGTATTACGACCGGCTCGATCCGGCCAAGGTCTCGCACCCGCTGCGGCTGCTGCCGCCGCTGGCGCTGATCCTGATCCCGATGGCGCTGGTGCTGAAGCAGCCCGACCTCGGCACCGCGCTGCTGATCGGCCTCGGCGGCGCGGCGGTGATGTGGCTCGCCGGCGTGCACTGGGCGTATTTCGCCACCGCCGCCGCCACCGGCGCCGGCCTCGTCACCGCGGTCCTGCAGTCGCGCGGCGCCTCGTGGCAGCTGCTCAAGGACTACCAGTACCGCCGCGTCGACGTGTTCCTGAACCCCGAGCTCGACCCCCTCGGGGCCGGCTATCACATCACGCAGTCGAAGATCGCCTTCGGCTCCGGCGGCCTCGGCGGGCGCGGCTTCATGCAGGGCACGCAGACGCGGCTAAACTTCCTGCCCGAAAAGCACACGGACTTCATCTTCACCACGCTGGCCGAGGAGTTCGGCTTCTTCGGCACGATCGGCCTGCTGACGCTCTACGGGCTGATCGTGCTCTTCTGCCTCGTCTCGATGCTGGCCAACCGCGACCGCTTCGGCGCGCTGCTCACCGGCGGGCTCGCCGTCGCCTTCTTCCTCTACTTCGCGGTCAACATGGCGATGGTGACGGGCCTCGCGCCCGTGGTCGGCGTGCCGCTGCCGCTGGTCAGCTATGGCGGCTCGGCGCTGCTCGTGCTCATGATCGCCTTCGGCCTCGTCCAGTCCGCTCACATCCACAGGCCCCGATGACCCTGACCGCGCTTCTCGCCGTCCCGCCCTCCGGCGTCCCGAAATGGGCGCCCACCCTCGAGGCCGCCGCCGCGGCCGAGGGCGTGCCGCTCCGCCTCGCCACCGATCCGGCCGAGGTCGATCCGGCCGAGGTGGAGGTGGTGATCTACAATCCCGAGGGCCCGGTGCGGGACTTCCGCGCGTTCCCGAACCTCCGCGCCGTCCTCTCGATGTGGGCGGGGGTCGAGACCATCGTGGACGATCCGACCATCACCGTTCCCCTGACCCGCATGGTCGAGCCCGGACTGACCGAAGGCATGACCGACTGGGTCTGCGCCCACGCCCTGCGGCTCCATACCGGGCTCGACCGACACCTGAACCTCGCCCCGGACGCCTGGCCGCAATGGCACCCGCCGCTTTCGCGCCATCGCAGGGTCGGCGTGCTCGGCCTCGGGGAGCTCGGCGCCGACGCAGCCGCGATGCTGGCGAAGCTCCGCTTCGACGTCGCCGGCTGGTCGCGCAGTCCCAAGAGCGTCGACGGCGTCGACTGCCGCCACGGGCCGGAGGGGCTCGACGCCGTGCTCGCGCGCTCGGAGATCCTGGTGCTGCTCCTGCCCGCCACGCCGGAGACGGAGTCGCTGATGGACGCCGCCCGCTTCGCCAGGCTGCCGGAGGGCGCGGCGCTGCTGAACCCGGGCCGGGGCACGCTGATCGACGACGCGGCGCTCCTCGCCGCGCTCGACGCGGGCCGGCTCTCGCACGCCGTGCTCGACGTCTTCCGGGAGGAGCCGCTGCCGCCCGACCACCCGTTCCGCCTGCACCCGAAGGTGACGGTGACGCCGCACATCGCCTCGGTGACCCGGCCCGAGACGGCGGCCCCGGCGCTCGCCGAACAGCTCGCCCGCCTGCATCGCGGCGAGCCGCTGCGTCACGTTGTCGACCGGGCCCGCGGATACTAGCTGAAAGAGGGTCGGGGTCCGTCCGGCCCGCATCGAGGAGACGAGACGTTGCCGCCCAAGTCCCCGGCCCCTCCGCGACGCCCGGCGTCGGGCGCGCGCCGCACCGCCGCCTCACGGCGCCGGGGTCGAAGCCTCCTGCAGCGCTGGCGCGCGAACTTCCTGACCGGCCTCGCCCTCGTCGCGCCGGTCACGCTGACGCTCTATCTGCTCTGGACCTTCATCGAGTTCGTGGACTCCAAGATCGTCCCGCTGGTGCCCTCGGCCTACAACCCGGACACCTATCTCGGCTTCCATCTGCCGGGCTTCGGGCTGCTGGTCTTCGTGGTGTTCACCGCGCTCGTCGGGGTCGCCACCAAGAACCTCTTCGGCCGCCAGCTCGTGCTCATGGCCGAGGGCTGGGTGGAGCGGATGCCGGTGGTCCGCTCGCTCTACAACGGCATCAAGCAGATCATCGAGACGGTCGTCACCCAGTCCGGGGGCGCCAGCTTCCAGACCGCCTGTCTGATCGAATATCCCCGCCGCGGCCTCTGGGCGATCGCCTTCGTCTCGACCGAGACCCGGGGCGAGGTCCTCTCCAAGGCCGGCGGCGGCGCGATGACCAGCGTGTTCCTGCCGACGACTCCGAACCCGACGTCGGGCTTCCTGCTGTTCGTGCCGAAGGAGGACGTCATCGTCCTCGGCATGTCGGTGGAGGAGGCCGCGAAGCTGGTGATCTCGGCCGGCCTCGTGGTGCCGCCGACGGCGGAGGAGAAGGCCGCGGGACTCGCCCGGCGCGGACCGCAGGGCCAGCCGGCCCCCGCGCCCGCCCGCCCCGCCGCCCCGCCGCCGGGGCCGATGGCGCCGCGCC